>JBDUAS010000046.1:0-37664 GCA_040004535.1 Deltaproteobacteria bacterium | reverse complement strand
GTGCGGCGCGCGCTTGGTGCCGTGCTGCGCGTAGATCATCGACGTGCCGATGATCCGCTGCTGCGCGAGATCCTCGAGCACGAACAAGAACTCGCGGTCGACCACCTCGAGCTCGCGCGTGAACGAGCGTTCCGAGCGGTCGAGCAGGCCCTCGATGCTCTTGCGATCCGCGGGCAGATTAACGGTATCGAGGTGCTCGGCGACCGCCAAGACCTGCTCTACATCCCTACGATAGGATTGACGAATCCGAAACATGCGCGCTCGTTTGGCCGCCACCCTACCACTGATCGCCGCAGCTTGCGGTGACAACGCCTCCCCGCCTCCATCGACGATCCGGGCCCGGCGCCGACGATAAGAACATCTTCGGTCACGGTAAGACGTTAGCGAGCGCCGAGCCCCACGCGAACGGATCGGGGGTGGCATCTCGGATCCATGCGGCGAGCCCATCCGGGAGTCGCGCCTCTGCGAGCTCGTAGCTCTGGATGATCCGGATGCGACGCTTGTGATGTTCCGCGCGCGCCGCGTTCTCTGTATCGATCCAGTCTAGGATCACCGGCAACGCCTCGACCGTCGCCTTCTTGATGTCATGCATGAGAAGCACGTTGCGGCCGGTCATCGCGCCGACTTGCTTCTCGACGTAGTCGATCGCCTTCTGCGTGTTGTTGTGCTTCCACTCCTGCGGATCGAGATCCCAGTGGAAGTGGCTGAGGTGGCGCTGCTCGAGCATCTGATCGACGCGCTCGCAGCGCACGCCGTACGGGGTCCGGAACCACACCGTGGTCCAGCCCCTCGCCGCCTTCTCGATCGCGGCCTTGCCATCGTCGATCTCGCGCGCGGCGCGGTCGTCGTCCTTGAGCCGGCACAGATCCTGGTGCGTCATCGTGTGGTTGCCGATGATGTGACCCTCGCGCAGGATCCGGTCGATGATCGGCGCGGCCTTCGGGTTCTGCGCCATCTCGCCGACGAGGAAGAATGTCGCGTGGATGTGGTGCTTCGCGAGCGCGTCGAGCACGAACGGCGTGGTCTTTGGATTCGGCCCGTCGTCGAACGTGAACACGAGCTCCGGATCGCCGGATTCGGTCGGGCCGGCCGCCGGCGATGGCCAGCCCTTGTGATGCTTTTTCGCTGACTTCTGGGGCTTGCCGTCGGCACCTAGCTCTTCCGCCGCGGCCGCCTTCTTCTTGTGATGGGGCTTCGCGGCCGCCTTCTTGACCGCGGACGTGGTCGCGAGCGCCAGTACAGCGGCGACGAGAACTTTCACGTCTAGTCATTAACATGCGGCCGGCCCGTGGCATGCTTTTCGACATGCTCGAGAAGCTGCTCGACGTGGAGCCGCCGCGCGTGCGACTCGCGAACCTCCCGACGCGCGGTCACTGGCTGCGGTACGCGGTCGAAGGCACCCGGTTTTGGATCAAGCGTGACGATCAGACCGGCAGCGAGCTGTCCGGGAACAAGATCCGCAAGCTCGAGTACCTGCTCGCCGAAGCGCAGGCGCAAAACGCCACGCACGTGATCACGTGTGGTGGAGAGCAATCGAACCACGCGCGCGCGACCGCGATGGCTGCCGCCCAGCTCGGCATGAAGAGCGTGCTGATCCTGCGCACCGAGGATCCGGCCAAGCCGCCGGCGCCGACCGGCAACATCTTGCTCGACCGGCTCGTCGGCGCCGAGCTCCAGTGGATCTCGCGGCCAGCGTGGCGCGAACGCACGAAGTTGCTCGAGTCGGCAGCCGAGCGCGTGCGCGCCGCCGGGGGCCGGCCGTACGTCGTGCCCGAGGGTGGGTCGAACGCGCTCGGCAGCTGGGGCTACATCCGCGCGATGCTCGAGCTCGTCGACGATCTCGAAGGCATCGCTGCGCCGGATCACCCGGTCACGATCGTCTATGCGTGCGGCTCGGGCGGCACCGGCGCGGGCCTCGTGCTCGCGCACAAGCTGTTGAACCTGCGCGCGCGCGGCATCCGGCTCGCCGGGGTCAACGTGTGCGACGACCGCGCGTACTTCCTCGACGCGATCGGCCGGATCTGCGCCGACGCCGAGGACCGCTGGCAGCTGAAGGTGCACATCACGCCCGACGACATCGACATCGTCGATGGCCACGTCGGCGCGGGCTACGCGAAGAGCCGGCCCGACGAGCTCGCGACGATCCGCGACGTCTGCCGCAGTGATGGCATCGTGCTCGACCCGGTCTACACGGGCAAGGCGTTCCACGGCGTCGTCCAGGAGCTGCGCCGCGATCGCACGCGGTTCGGCGAGGCCGTCGCGTTCGTCCACACCGGCGGCATCTACGGCTTGTTTGCCTCGCCGGACACCATCGCCCAGGTGCTATAGAAGTCCCGATGCGGCAGATCTGCCTCGCGATGTTCGGTGTGATGGCGGCGGCGGCGGTCACCCCCGCACACGCCGACGGTCCGAAGTCTGAACAGACCGCCCAGATCATGGCGGGGGTCGGCACCGGTGTGTCGTCGGCGCTGATCCTTGCGGCGTTTCTCGACCAGAATCCCGATCAGCCGTTCAACAAGCCGCTGATGTACACCGGGCTCGCGACCGCGGCGGTCACGCCGTCGCTCGGGCAGTTCTATGCCGGCGAGTACTTCACGATCGGCATGGCGGCGCGGGTTGCCGGCGCCGGCATCGCGACCTTCGGGCTCACCCACTACACGAAGATCGCGACGTGCGACAACGCGACGATGGCGGGCTCGATGTGCAAGGTGCTCGACTCCGGCGCATACCCGTTGCTCGGGCTCGCCGCGATCGCGTTCGTCGGCGGCATGGCCTACGACGTCGGGGATGCCGCCCCCGCAGTGCACCGCTGGAACGAGCGCCACAACTTTACGATCGCACCGGCGGTCGTGCCGGGACCGAACGGACCGGCGCCCGGACTCTCCGTGTTCGGCCTATTCTAGTTCTGAGCGACGAGCTCGTCGAGCTGCGCCGTCAGCGCGCTCGGCGAGATCGCGCCGATCCGCGGATGGCCCACGCGATGGCCGGTCTTGTCGAACACGAACGTCGTCGGCAGGTTCTGCGGGTACGAGAACCCGACATTGAGATCGCTCGTGCCACGGACGACCGGATATGACATCGCGTAGTCCGACTGGAAGTTCAGGAGCTGCGAGTCATCCGGGTTGTCGGCCATCACGCCGAGGATCACGACGCCTTTGGCTTTGTAGTCGTCGTAGATCTTCGACAGGTCCGGGATTTCCTTCTGGCACGGGTGACACCACGTCGCCCAGAAGTTGACGACCACGACCTTGCCGAACAACGAGTCCGCCGTGTACGCGTGGCCCGTCGTGTCGATGTACTTCACATCGGGCAGGCAGTCGTCCACGCCGTTCGAGGACCGCGCGCACGCTTTCGCTTGCTTCGCTCCGATCGAGATCTTGCTCGAGCTGTTCGAGAGATGAACGAACAGGAACACGAGGATGCCGATCGTGCCGGCCAGAAAAACACCGATCAACGCTTTCGTACTCATCAGCGAAACCTCAGCAAGGACGACTCTAGATCATCCGGGGGGACAAAGCCGAGCAACTCGATGCACGTCGCCGTGACGCTCGCGATCCCAGCACCTTGCGCGCGATCTGGGTCGATTTCGTAGCGGTCGCCGCGCATGGGATCGTGGATGAAGAATGGCACGGGCGAGAGGGTGTGGCTGGTCTTCGCGATCGTCTGACCGTGTGCGTCGCGAATGACCTTGCCCTTCTTGTCGCGCTGGAACATCTCGTCCGCGTTACCGTGGTCCGCCGTAACTACCAGGATTCCCTCGAGCTCTTCGACCACCTTCGCGAGGCGCGCGAGCTGGAGGTCGACCGCTTCGACGGCGACCACCGTCGCGTCGAAGGCGCCGGTGTGACCCACCATGTCGCCGTTCGCGTAGTTCACGCGTGCGAACTTGTGTTTACCGGTGCGGAGCTCGGCGATCAGCCGATCCGTGATCTCGGCGGCCTTCATCCACGGGCGCTGCTCGAACGGCACGCGGTCGGACGGGATCTCGATGTACGTCTCGGTGTGATCGTCGAACATCCCGCTGCGGTTGCCGTTCCAGAAGTACGTGACGTGGCCGTACTTCTGGGTCTCGGAGATCGCGAGCTGCGAGACGTGCGCCGATGCGAGGATCTCTCCCATCGGGCGCTCGATCTCGGGCGGTGAGACGAGGTAGTGCACCGGGATGTGGAGGTCGCCGTCGTACTCCATCATCCCGGCGTAGAGCACGTCGGGGTGGCGCACGCGATCGAACTTGTCGAACTTGGCGTCGTCGAACGCGCGGGAGATTTCGATCGCGCGGTCACCGCGGAAGTTGAACATCACGCACGCGTCGCCGTCCTGCATCGGCGCACGCGGCTCGACGACGAACGCCGGCAGATCCTGATCGATCACGCCCGGGTTCTCGCCGCGCAGGGTCTCGACCGCCTGGGTCGCCGACGCGAACGGCCGCGCATCCGCGAGCACGTGGGTGTGCCAGCCGCGCTCGACCATCGGCCAATCCGCTTCGTAGCGGTCCATCGTGATCTGCATGCGGCCACCGCCCGAGACGATGCGGGCGTCGACGCCCGATTGTCGGAGGTTGCCGAGATACCGCTCCATGCGGTCGACATATTCCAGCGCCGACGTCGGGGACACGTCGCGCCCGTCGAGCAGCGCGTGGACGTAGAGCCTCCTGCAGCCGGCCTTCGCGGCGGCCGCGAGCATCACCTCGAGGTGATCGAGGTGCGAGTGGACGTTCCCGTCGCTGGTCAAGCCGAGAAAGTGAACGGCGCCGCCCTTCGCACCGCGCGCGACGACCTGTTGCCACGCGGCGCCCTCGAACAGCGCGCCCGATCGGATCGCGCGGCCGATGAGCACCGCGCCTTGCGCGTAGACCTTGCCGGCGCCGAGCGCGTTGTGACCGACCTCGCTGTTGCCCATGTCGTCGTCGCTCGGCAGGCCGACCGCCTTGCCATGCGCGCGCAGCTCGGCCCGTACACCGGGGGCCCACAGGCGATCCATCGTCGGCGTCGCCGCGATCGCGACGGCATCGGCTTCGTCGCCCGCGCCGCGCCCGATCCCGTCCATGACGACGAGCACGACGGGACCCTTGGGCAACTGGCGGGCGTGCGGCCGGAGCATGCCGCACCTTACTTGATTTAGAACCGATAGCCGAACGACGTGCCGAACCAGGAGATCACGGTCTTGTCGGCGCCGCTGACCACGAACAGCGGCGTATAGCCGGCGCGGAACACGAACCCGCCCTTCGGATCGGAATAGCGGTAGCCGATGTTCGCGGCGGGGACCGCGGTCACGCCCGTGAAGCTCGCCGTCGAGTCGAACGTCGAGGCGTGGCCCGACATGTACATCATGTTCAGGCCCGCGCCGACCTCGAGCGAATTCGAGCCGCTCCGAATGCCGGTGTACTCGGCCATGAGCGGCACCGTCGCCCAGCTCGCCGTCGCCGACTCGGTCGTCATCCCGTTCGACGTGACCGCGCTGACGCTGATGAAGCTGAAGCCGACGCGGACCGCGAGGTCCGGGTTGAGGAACCGCTCGTAGTTCAGGCTGTAGAGGAGGCTCGTGCCGCCGAGCTCGAGGTAAATATCATTCTGCTTGTCGGCGGGCGCGGCCTGCGCGGAGAGCGACATCGGCGCCGGCTGCATCATCATCGGAGCGCCGACTGGTTGCTGCATCGGTTGTGCAACCGGTTCAGCTGGGGCAGGCGCGGGTTCTGGTGCCGGTGCGTCTTGAGCGAGGGCAGGCGCAGCGAGCAAGCAAACGAGGGCAAACGGTTTAAGCATGGCGCCCGCTTCAGCAAGCGAAGTGCCGACAGGCAACCGCTGATTCTCGGAACAATTCGCGCGCGGCTGGAGCGCGATCGAGAACGCGCGTTAACGACAAGCGTGTGACTTGCCAGTTAGTGCCGCGTCACTGTTATTGCCGCACGCGCTGTTCGTGCTGCTGCAGCGCCTTGACGAGCTCCGGGATGAACACCTCGGGGTGTTCGCGGTGCATGAAGTGACCGCCCGGGACCTGGATCACCTCGTACGACGCGTCGAAGCAGTGGCGCGCCTTCTCGAACGCGCGCGGCTTCATGATGCCGTCGTGCTCGCCCGCGAACGACACGGTAGGCACCGTGATGTTGCCGCGCAGCGATTTCGGCGTCGTGAACAGCGGCAGGCTCGCGTAGTACGCGCACGCCGCCTCGCACACGCCGGGCTGCGAGAACGCGTCCTTCGCCGCCGCGGTCTCGCTCGCCGGAATCGGCTCCCAAGCCGGTGACCACCGGCGCCAGAGCTCGTCGACGTACGCGAAGTCATCCGCGCGGGTCTTCGCCGCCGCACCCTTGCCGCGGAGCGCGAGGAAGTGGCGCATCTTCCACATCGCCCTCGGCGTTGGCTTGATCGAGCGCGGGTGCGGAATCGCGACCGTGACCAGCAACCGCACGCGATACGGATCCTGCGCCGTCGCCGTGTACGCGGCGGTCGCGCCCCAGTCGTGACCGACGACGATCGCGTTCTGCGCGCCGAGCGCTTCGATCAACGCGAGCACGTCGCGACCGAGCGTCTCCATGTCGTAGACGCCGTTGGCCGGAATCTCCGACGGGTGATAGCCGCGCAGGAACGGCGCGACCGCGCGATAGCCCGCCTCGGCGAGCGCGGCCATCGTCGCGTCCCACGTCTGCGCGGTGTCGGGGAAGCCGTGGATCAGGACCACCAGCGGCCCGGTGCCCTGCTCCAGATATGCGAGCTCGACGCCGTTCGCGCGGACCGACTTCATCCGCGCAGCTTAGGTCACTTTTTAGGTGCGGGGGCCGGTTCGGTCGCGCTGCCGTCGGCGGCGCCTTGTTTCTGCGGCGCATCTCCGTCGACGATCCGGTAGTTCGGCACGCTCGCCTTGTTGAACTCGAACCACGAGTCCTTCACCGGCTTCTCGAAGTCCGGCTTGTAGAACTGGAAGTGGTTGACGTTGTTCGACGCGTCGACGATCACCGATTCCTTGACGCGGAACTGGGTCGGATCGGCGACGAGATAAAGCGCCTTGTACTGCGCCGACGGCTTCTTCGGCGTCAGCTTCAACACGTAGTCGCCCTTCGCGCCGTAGCTCGAGTTGGCTTCGAGCGCGGCGTTGAACTCCGACTTTAGATCGCCCTTGCCGTAGAGGAACGTGACCGCGACCGGCATCAGATCTTGCTGCAAGTTCTTCGTCACGACCTGCTTGTTGTCGTGCTCGACGACGTAGAGGTTCGTGCCGTTCGAGATGAAGCTCTTCTTGACGCTGACCGTGCCGCCCTTTTGATCGAGATAGTCCCAGCGCATCTTGCCGGGCTTCACGATCCACACCGAGCCGCCGCTGGTCTTGTCGGTGCCGAACGTCGAGATGTGCACCGTCTGCTGGAACTGCGCGGTGACCTGCTTGATGGTCGAGTAGAACTTCTGGACGTTGTTGACGACGTCGACAGCGGACAGCTTCCCGGCGGGCGCCGCGACCGGCGCGGTGACGGGCGGCGGGGCAGCGGGCTGAGCCTTCGCGGGGGCTGCCGAACCGAGCTGCGCGGTGAACAGAAAACCGATGATGTCGACGAGCATGTGGTTTGGACGCGTCCTTCCTCGCAGGATTCACTAGCGAGACCCGAGCAGTCTCCTCGGGTTGCATGGTGGTAGCATGACTTGACGTGAAGCTCCTGGTGGTTATGACGCTTGCCGCGTGCGGGTCGCCACAGGCTTCACACGTCGCAACGCCGCCCGACGACCCGCACACCGTGATGGCCGGCGATGACGATCTCGAGCCGAGCTACACCAAGGCAGAGCTCGAAAAAGCGCTGATCTCCGAGCGCGGCGCCGAGGCGACGAACGAGCGCCGCGTCGCCGATGCCGAAGCCAAGGGCGACGACGAAGGCTTGCGCCTCGCGACCGCGGACCTCGGCGTGCGCCGCCGGTTCATCGTCATGCTCGAGACCTGCCAGCAGAGCGGCCACCTGTGCCCGCCGCGCCTCGACGACCCCGGCACCACGCTCGATCCGAACCCGCGCTTCGATCTCGCGGACTGGCAGAAGCTCACGGCCGACCTCCATGGCCGCGCCTGCGCGTGCCGCACGATCGCGTGTGTGGATACGCTCGACGACGCGATCGATCAGCTCGAACCGCGGCCGATCGAAGACGTTCGCGGCGACGCTCGAGCGAGCGCCGAGCTGACCGGCGCGAGAGAGTGCCTGTTCCGGTTACGCGGTAAGGCCGTCGCGAAGATCAGCGCGCCGGCGCCTCGCGACGCGCCGTAGCTCAGACCTCGATCGTCTGCTGCACGATCGGATTGCCGTATTCCTGCTGGCCCGCCGACCAGCCGCCGGTGCGGACCTCGAGATTCGGCAATGGCCGGAACGACCCGGCGCCGTGCGAGTGGCCGCACAGCACGAGGATCTGTTGATCCGGATGCGCCTCCGCGTGCGCGCGCAGCACGTCTCCCGTCGCGATGCACGTGAACCACGGCAGCCACGGCGGCGTCGAGGGCTCTCCGCCGTACACGCAGGCCTCCTCGAACGGCGGCACGTGGGTCAACACGAGCAGCTGCGCTGCATCGCCCGCGAGCTCGAGCTTGTCGCGCAGCGCGCGCGCCTCGTTGCTGCCGAGCCGGTTGCAGATCTCGATGCGCAGCGCGCGGTCATCCTTCGCGCGCTTGAAGTCGTCGATCAACTTCCAGTCGCTGAGCTGCACCGTCGACTCGAGGTCGCCGCACCGCGCGTCGCCCCAGCCATCGACGCCGAGCATCGACGTGTGCGGCGTGAGGCGCAGCGGATCGTGGCCCGGCAGCCAAGTCGCATTGTCGCCGGCCGGCGTCGCCGCGAGGCGCTCCATCCCAGCTCGTACCGCCGCGATGCTCGACCGGTAGTAATCGTGATTGCCGAGGACGAAGTAGATCGGCGCGAGCTGGCCGAGCTCGGTCACGAACCGGACGACCGAGTCCGACTCGCCGATGTCGCCCGTCACGAGCAGCACCTGCGGCTGTTCGGCCGCGACCTGGTCGTAGAACGCCTTGAGCGCGAGCGGGCGCAAGAAGTTCAAGTGGATGTCGGTCAGCCACGTCGCTCGCACCGACTGCAAGCCTACCGTAGTATGGGCCCTTGTTGACGCAGCGGCCTTTCGGATCGCGGATCGCCCTCGAAGGTGCGATCGACGACCAGGCGAATCTCCTACCTGTCCTCGATCACGCGAACCGTCAGAAGCAACTGGTGCTCGACCTCGGCGGCATTCGGTTCATCAACTCGATCGGCGTTCGCGAGTGGATTCGCTTCCTCGCCGCGGCGACGAAGCAGACCATCGCGCTCGCGCTCCACCGCGTGCCCGTCGTGATCGTCCACCAGCTCAACCTCGTTCCCGCGACCCGCGGCGGCACGATCCACTCGTTCATGGTCCCCTACGTGTGCGGTGACTGCGACTTCGAGACCGACTTCGAGCTCACGCCCAGCGAGGCGAGGACCACGCCGACGAAGCCGTGCCCCGATTGCAAGAAGGACATGAGCTTCCGCGACCCGCCAGCGATCTACCTCGGCTTCCTCGCGGCGTAGCGATCCGGTGGTAGCGTCCACGTCGTGCAACGAAGAAGCCTGTTGAAGGGAGCCGCCGCCGGGGTTGCCGTGGGGCTCGGACGGCGCTGGCTGGGCGTGCCAAAGCTGGCGTGGGCCGATGGCGAGGCACCACATCTCTACGAGATGAGCTCGCGGCCGCTCAACTACGAGTCGACGCGCGACACCTTCACGACGAGGATGACACCCGTCGATCGCTTCTACCTCCGCAATCACTTCGATCCGCCCGTCGGCGATCCGGCCACCTGGGCGAGCACCTGGAAGCTCGAGCTCACGGGCACGCTTGCCCGACCGCGAACCGTGACCCTCGCGGATCTGCAGAAGATGAAGCAGGTCACGGTCGAAGCCGTGTTGCAGTGCGCGGGCAACGGGCGTGGACTGTTCACGCCTCGCGTCCCGGGTGTGCAGTGGCGTTGGGGAGCGATGGGTAACGCCGAGTGGGAAGGCGTGCGGCTCGCCGATCTGCTCGCGGCGGCCGGCGTCGCCAAGGACGCAAAGCACCTCGCGGTCCAGGGCATGGAGAAGCCGACGCTCGACAAGACGCCTCCGTTCGTGCGCGGCCTCCCGATCGAGAAGGCGATGCATCCCGACACGATCATCGCGCTGAAGATGAATGGTCAGCCGATCTCGCCGCTCCATGGCTATCCGGCGCGACTGATCGTCCCCGGCTGGGTGGCCGACGACTGGATCAAGTGGATCGCCAGGATCGAGGCGCGTCCCGACGAGCCGAAGGGCTTCTGGTACGAGACCGGCTATCGCTTCCCCGTCACGCCAGGCAAGCCCGGCGAGGCGATCCCGCCAGATCAGATGAAGCCGATGACCAAGCTCTTCGTGAAGTCGCTGATCGGATCGATCTCACCGGGGGACACCCTGCCGTCGGGTCCGCGCGAGCTCGTCGGCGTAGCGTTCTCCGGCGAGGCGCAGATCAAGAGGGTCGAGGTCACCCTCGACGGTGGCGCGACCTGGCAGCTCGCGACACTCGATGCGCATGAGAGCAAGTACGGTTTTCGCCTGTTCCGGTTCGCGTGGAAGGCGACGCCCGGGAAGTTCCGGATCGGCTCGCGCGCGACCGACAGCGCCGGCGCTGTCCAGCCCGTCGCGCCCGTGTGGAATCCATCCGGATACCTCTACAACGCGATCGATCTCGCCGACGTGGTGGTGACGGCATGAGGGCCGCCATCCTCGTCACGATCCTCGCGCTCGCAGGATGCGAGTCGAACCACGATCATCCGGTAGCACGAACTCAGCCCGCGCCGGCCAAGCCACCCGCGCCGCCGCCGATGGATCGCGCGGCGCTCCTCGACGGCAAGCTCCCCGACGGTGCACCGGAGACCGAGCTGATCAACGCGCAGTGCCGGATCTGCCACGCGGTCGAATACCTGACGCAGCAACGGCTGAGCGAACCAGGCTGGCAGAAGACGATCGCAAAGATGCGGAAGTTCGGCGCAGCCATGGATGATCAGCAAGCCGCGGCACTCGCGAAGTTCGCCGCGACGTACTGGAACCCCGACCTTCCCGGCCGGACGTTCAAGCTCGTGCCACTTCCGGCCGGGGCTGTCTAGGCTGCGCGACGACCACGTCGCGCCGACTACCCCATCGATGCCCGGCCGCATCGCTCTTGCTACCGGCGGCACGTAGGTACAATCGACGCGAATGGAAGAAGAGGGGCCGACCGCGATCGATCGGCCGCATAGCCTGCGCGGCACGACGGTCGGTACCCACACGATCGTCACGGCGGCCGACGCGATGCGCGACGAGGAGATCCATCGCACGCGCGTGTTCATCCGAATTGGCTGGGCGGCGAGCCTCAGCAGCCTCGCTGCGACGCCGGTCCTCGATGGCGTTCCCGCGGTGACGGCCGCGTACGCCGCGGCGCTCGTGCTCGGGATGCTGGTGAGCTTTGGCTATCACCAGGCGTTCCGCGATCCCCAGCGCTACACGTCCGGCGCGATCCTCGTGCTCGGCGTGATGACGGTGATCAACACGCATGTCGTGATCCTTTACTTCGGCACGTTCACGATGGCGCCGTTGCTGGTCGTCGTCGGCATGCACTTCATCGGACGGAGCGAGATTTCGGCGCGGCGAGCGGTGCTGATCAGCGCACTCGTCTGTTACGGGCTGGTCGCGCTGGTCTTGATCATCGGGCGGTTCCCGGATCCCGGCGTGTTCGCGACGGACCGCAAGCTCGACACGTCGACGTATGTGATCGCGACGGTGTTCGTCGAGGCAACCTACGCGCTCGCCTACCTGACCGGCCGCCACCAGCGTCGGATCTCGCTGCACTCGATCGAGCGACTCCAGCGTGCGACCCGCGTGGCGTCGCAGCGCGCGGCACTCCTCGACGAGGTTCGCGCGGATCTCGAGCGCGCGCAGCACGCGACCGCAGGTCGGCACACCGGCGAGACGGTCGGCGAGTACCGGCTCGCCATGGTGCTCGGACGCGGCGCTCACGGAGAGGTCTACGACGCGCGCCACGTCACGACCGACGAGCCGGCTGCCGTCAAGGTGCTCCACCTCGAGCACCGCGCGGATCCGACGACGCTCGCCCGGTTCGTGCGCGAGGTCCAGGCGACGTCCGCGCTCGATTCACCTCACATCGTCCGCGCGCTCGCGACGAGCGAGCCCGACGCCGTCGTGCCGTACCTCGTGATGGAGAAGCTCGAGGGTATGACGCTCGCCGACCGGCTTCGCCGCACGCCGGTGATGTCGCCGGTCGACGTGCTTCGCCTGGTCACCCAGGTCGGCGCCGCGATCGATGCGGCGAGTGCTGCATCGGTGACCCACCGCGATCTCAAGCCGCAGAACCTGTTCGCGGCCGGTGAGACATGGAAGGTGCTCGATTTTGGCGTCGCGTCGCTCGGCACCCAGGGCGGCACGCTGACCCGGGGCGGCCTCGTCGGCACGCCTCACTACATGGCTCCCGAACAGGCGCGCAGCGGCAAGGTCGACGCGCGCACCGACCTCTACGCTCTCGGCGCGATCGCGTACCGCGCGCTGACCGGTCGCAACCCGTTCGGCGGCAACGACGTTCCTTCGATCCTGTATAGCGTCGTCCACACGATGCCGGTCGCGCCGTCGGCACTCGTTGCACTCGGGGCGGATGTCGACCGCTGGACCGCGCTCGCGCTCGCGAAGGATCCGGAACTGCGCTGGCCGAGCGGCGCCGCGATGGCGACGAACCTGGATGCCGCGCTGCGCGGTGCGCTCGACGAGCAGAGCCGGGCCGCGGCCGAGCGCGTGACCGCTCACACGCCGTGGCAGAGGTCCGAGTGAGCGAAGAGCGCCAGACCTCGCTACGTTCGCTCGCCCTGTCGACGGCGGTGGATGCGCTGCGCGGCGAGGAGGTCGACCGCACGCGCGGGTTCGTGCGACTCGGCGGGCCGTTCGCGGTGGCAGCGATCGTCGCGACGCTCCTTCTGCCCGGTGACCCCAGCTTGCGTCGGGTCCTGGTCGCCGCGCTCGCCGTCACCGCGCTGATCTCGTTCGCGGTGTATCGGACACTGCGCGATGCATCAGACCTTCATTCCCCCGTGATGAGCGTGCTCGCGGTCGCGTGCGTCGGGTGTGGAATGCTCGCGACCGTGTATTGCGGGTTCTTTTCGAGCGCACCGCTCGTGGTCGCGCTCGGCGTCTACTTCTTCTGCCGGACCGAGTCACGGATCGCGGCCTACGCGATCTACGGGCTCGTTGCCGCCTCGCACCTCGTGATCGCGATCCTGATCACGACGCACGTGATCCGCGACTATGGCTTCGCGCCGCTTCCCGCGCGAATCGATCCTGCGATCGCGCTCGCCGGCCATTCGGTCGCGCAGTTTGGCTACGCGGCCGCGTTCTGGCTCGCGCGCAGCACCCGCCAGGCGTCACTGCGCGCGATCGAGCAGCTCCAGCACGCGACCCGAGATGCGGCGATGCGCCTTGCCCAGCTCGACGAGGCGCGCGGCGATCTCGATCGCGCGCTGATGGTTGGCGGAGCGGGTCGATTCACCGGCGCCGTCGTCGGCAGCTGGGAGCTCGCGACCCTCATCGGCCGCGGCGGGATGGGTGAGGTCTACGAGGCCACTCACGTGGAGTCCGGCGCGACCGCCGCGGTCAAGCTGCTGCGCCGCGAGCTGATGATCGAGCGCATGCACGTCGAGCGCTTCGTGCGCGAGGTCCGGGCCGCGAGCGCGCTCGACTCGCCGCACGTCGTGCGCGTGCTCGAAGCGGCGGGCCCCGACGAACCGGTCGCGTTCCTCGCGATGGAGCGGTTACGGGGCGAGACGCTGAGCAGCATGTTGCGCGACCACGGCACCCTGCCTCACGACCAAGTCATCGAGCTCGTCACCCAGCTCGCTGCGGTGCTCGAGATGGCACGGCTCGTCGGCGTGGTCCATCGCGACATCAAGCCGCCGAACATCTTCCGCTCCGACGACGGCGTGTGGAAGCTGCTCGACTTCGGCGTCGCGTTGCTCGGCGATAGCTCCGGCACGTTGACGCAGGGTGGTGTGATCGGCACGCCCGGATACATGGCGCCCGAGCAGGCCAAAGGCGAGGCCGTCGATCATCGCGCCGATGTCTACGCGGTCGGCGCCGTCGTCTACCGCTGCGTGACCGGACGTGCGCCGTTCACCGGTACCGACCAAGCCGCCCTCCTGTACGCGATGGTCCACGCGATTCCGACGCGGCCCGGAGCGCTCGCCACCGTCGATCGCGACGTCGATCGCGTGCTCGCGCTGGCACTCGCGAAGCGGCGCGGCGATCGCTACGCGACCGTGCGCGAGCTCGCCGCCGACCTCCGCGCGGCGTTCGCCGGCACGCTGCCCAAGCGCTCGCGGGTCGCGGCCGACACGCTCTTGCGCTCCCATCCGTGGCGCGAGGTCGACAACGCGCCGACCAAGCAACTTCCGAGGAGCTGATACTCAGGCCTGAGCGACGAGCACTTCACGCTTGTTCGTGTGATCCGGCGGCGACACGACGCCTTGCTTCTCCATCTCCTCGACGAGCCGCGCGGCGCGGTTGTAGCCGATGCGGAGCTGGCGCTGGACCCACGAGATCGATGCGTTGCGCGTCGTCGTGACGATGTAGACGGCCTTGTCGTACATATCGTCGTCGTTCTTGCCGCTCGGCATCGTGAATTCGCCGCCGCCTTCGGCGTCTTCCTCGCGCGGCTTGACGATGTCGAGGTTGTAGACCGGGCGGCCCTGGGTCTTGAGGAACTCGACGACCTTGTGGATCTCGTGCTCGTCGACGTAACAGCCGTGGAGGCGCTGCGGCGCGCCACCCCGATCGGAGAACAGCATGTCGCCGGCGCCGAGCAGCGCTTCGGCACCGTTCTGATCGAGGATCGTGCGCGAATCGATCTTCGACGTCACGTGGAACGCGATGCGCGATGGGAAGTTCGCCTTGATCAGGCCGGTGATCACGTCGACCGACGGGCGCTGGGTCGCGAGGATCAGGTGGATGCCGGCGGCGCGCGCCTTCTGGGCGATGCGAGCGACCGAGGTCTCGACCTCTTTCGGCGCGCACATCATGAGGTCCGCGAACTCGTCGATCACGACGACGATGTACGGCAGCTTGTGCTGGGTCACCGCGATCACCTTCTCGCGCGCGTCGGCGGCTTCCGGCGAATCGGCGGACACGGCCTTCTCGATATCGTCTTCGAGCGCGGCGGCCGCGGCATCGGCGGCGAGGCGCAGCTTGTCGGCGGCTTGCTTGGCCGCGACCTTCTCGACCTTCTCGTTGAACGACGCGATGTCGCGCACGCCCATCTGCGCCAGCAGGTCGTAGCGGCGCTCCATCTCCTCGACGGCCCAGCGCAGCGCGAGGTTCGCCTTCTTGGGATCGGTGACGACCGGCAGCAAGAGATGCGGGACGCCCTCGTAGATCGAGAGCTCGAGCATCTTGGGATCGACCATGATCATCCGGACTTCTTCCGGCGAGCAGTTGTAGAGCAGCGACGTGATCATCGCGTTGACCGCGACCGACTTGCCGGAACCCGTCGTACCGGCGACGAGCAAGTGCGGCATGCGCGCGAGGTCGACGACGGCAGGACCACCCTCGATGTCCTTGCCGAGCGCCATCGGCAGCTTCGCGCGGCCCTTGCGGAACGAGTCGTCCGCGATGATCTCCTTGAGGAACACCTTCTCGCGGGTCTTGTTCGGGACCTCGATGCCGACCGCGGCCTTGCCCGGGATCGGCGCGACGATGCGGACGCGGAGCGCCTCGAGCGCGAGCGCGAGGTCGTCGGTGAGGTTGACGATCTTGTTGACGCGCGTGCCGGGCGCGGGCGCGAACTCGTACATCGTGACGACCGGGCCCGGGCGGATCGCGACGACGTCGCCTTTCACGCCGTAGTTCTCGAGCGTCTGGGTCAGCTTCGCCGACAGCTCGAGCATCGCGGTCTTGTCGATCGAGTTGTTGGTGTTCGCGTCGTAGTTGAGCAGCTGGATCGACGGCAGCTGGTAGTCGCCGTCTCCGAGCTTGATGAACGACTGCTGGCGCTCCTGCTCGGCCGCCTTCTCCTTCGCGGCCATCGCCGCCTTGTCGGCGTGCTGGAACTTCGGCTCGAAGATCACGGGACCAGCGTGGTCGGTCGGTGCGTCGCCGGGCATCGGCATCGGTGCGAGCGCACCTGCACCGGTGCTCGGGTTCGTGATCGGCGGCGCTTCCGTGCCCGCGGCCATCCGCTTCTTCTTCGGCGTGGCCTCGGCCGGTGCGGCGAGATCGATCTCGGTCTTCTGCGGTTCTTTCTTCTTCTTCTTTTTCTCGGGGAGCAGCTCGACGACCTCGATCGGATTCGGCTGCGTGCGCTCGAAGATCTCCGGCTCGTCACCGTGCTCGTCGTCGCGCGCCTCGAGGACATCCTCGTCCTCGACCTCTTCGTCCTCTTCGTCCTCGTCGTCATCCGCATCGCGCTGGCGGTCCGGCAGGATCGCGCGGAACACATCGCCCCAGAACTTCGCGAACGCGAGGCCCGTGGTCTTCATCACGCCGCCACACGCCGACAGGCCGTGCCAGATCGCGTGCAGCACGTCGCGCATGCGCAGCGGTGTCGCGATCACGACCGCGACGACGAGGCCGACGAGCGCGAGCAACGCGGTGCCGGCCGTCGAGATCATCGCGCGCAGGATCTCCGCGAGGTGCTCGCCGAGCGCGCCACCGGGACCGTGGCCCGCGACGCGATAGCTCGGTGCGATCAAGTGCACGAGCACCGCGAGCGCGACGACGCCGAGCGCCGCACCGATCGCGATCATCGGCGGCAGCGCCTGATCGCGATCGAGCAACATCCGGATCGCGGCGATCGCGCCGAGCACCACGAACGCGTAGCCGGGGATGCCGGCGATGCCGTAGAAGAACCCGGCGACCGAGCGGCCGAACGGACCCATCACCATGTGGCCCGCCTGCAGCGACATCATCGCGATCAGCAGGAACAACGCAGCGCCCAGCCCGACCACCCCTGCGACTTCGCGCCTCCGGTCATGCTGCGCTGCACCGCCGCTCTTCGAACCACCTGAAACTCGTACGTTTTTGGACATAGGTACTCCAGCGGCTGGAGCACCTTATCCTACATGGCATCACATGGCCGGCAAACTTTTGGCCGAAGCCTTCTAGGAGCTCTCGCCGGCCGGCGTGTCGTCCTCGTAATCGGCGGTCGGTGCGGTGCCGACGGCGGTCTCGAAGTACTTCACGATCGCCTCGGCGGCTTTCTTGTTCATGCCCGGCGCCTTCGCGAGATCCTCGACGCTCGCCTGACGGACCGCGCGCACGCTGCCGAAGTGCTTGAGCAGGCGCTGGCGTCGCGTCGCGCCGATGCCGGGAATGACGTCGAGCTCCGAGCGCAGCGACGCCTTGGTGCGGCGATCGCGGTGGAACGTGTTCGCGAACCGGTGCGCCTCGTCGCGGATCCGCGCGAGCATGTAGAGCTCCGGCGAGTTGGAGCGCAGCGCGATCGAGTCCTTCACGCCGCGCCGATAGATCCGATCCGGGGCGCTGCCGGCCTCGAGGTCACGCTCCTTCGCAAGCCCGATCACCTCGACGCCCTTGTCGCCGCCGAGCTCGACGCCGAGGTCGGTGAGCGCCGCGACCGCCATGCCGAGCTGGCCCTTGCCGCCGTCGATCACGAGCAGGTCGGGGCGAGCCCACGCCGGATCTTCGCCTTCGTTCGCTTTGCCGGCGCGGCGGAAGCGGCGGGTCAGCACCTCGTACATCGCTGCGAAGTCGTTGTTGTCGACAGAGCGAACCTTGAACTTGCGATAGAGGCCGCGCGCCGGTACGCCGTCGACGAACGTCACCATCGACGCGACGGTTTCGGTGCCCTGGATGTGCGCGATGTCGAAGCACTCGACGCGCTTCGGCGGGCGTGCGAGGCCGAGCCGATCGGCGATCTTCTGCAGCATCGACTCGGCGTCGGCGTCCTTGTTGCGGCGCGACGTCGCCGACGCCGCCGCATTGCGATCCGCGAGCTCGACGAGGCGCGCGCGAATGCCCCGCTTCGGCTCGATCAGCTGGGTCTTGCGGCCGCGCTGTGTCGACAGCCACTCGACGAGCACTTCACTGTCCTCGAGCTCGACGCCGACGACGATCTCGTCGGGGATCAACGTGCCGGTCGCGTAGTACTGCTGGACGTACTCCGCGATCACCTGGGCGTCGGGGAGCTCCTGATCTCTTTGCTGGAACGTACGGCGACCGACGAGCTTGCCGCCGCGCACGAACAGCACCGCGACCTCGACGGAGTCAGCCTCGCGATACAGGCCCCACACGTCTTGATCGACGAAGTCATCCTGAACGATGTGCTGGCGCGCGAGCGAGCGCTCGACCGCCGAGAGCGAATCGCGTAGCGCGGCGGCGACCTCGAAATCCTCGGCGTCGCTGCGCGCCTGCATGCGGCCGCGCAAGCGCTGGACGAGCTCGGCGGACTTGCCGGCGAGGAACATCTTCACGTCGGTGACCTGCTCGGCGTACGCCTCGGGCGGCACGAGGACGGCGCACGGTCCCGAGCAGCGCTTGATCTGATACTGCAAGCACGGCCGGCCACGGGTCTCGAGCACGTGATCGGTGCATGTCCGCAACTTGAAGTGGCGGTTGAGGGTGCGCAGCGTCTCTCGCGCGCCGGTCGCCGAGTGATACGGGCCGAAGTAGTTCGCGTTGTCGTCGCGGATGTTGCGGACGACCTCGACGCGCGGGAACACGTTGCGCTTGTCGCCATCGGGTGGGCCCGAGGGATCGAGGAGGCGCAGCACGAGGTACTGCTTGTCGTCGCGCAGCTTGACGTTGAACTTCGGCTGATGCTTCTTGATCAGGTGGTTCTCGAGGAGCAGCGCCTCCTTCGCCGACGACACCACGATCGTCTCGACGTCGGTCGCGGTGCGAGCGAGGAAGCCCGCCGCGACGAAGAACCGCTCGTCACCACCCTCGCGGAAGTACTGGCGCACGCGCGTGCGCAGGCTCTGCGCTTTGCCGACGTAGACCACCTCGCCGTCGGCGTCCTTGAACAGGTAGACGCCGGCGTCGGTCGGAATCCGTGCGAGGACTTCCTCGGTGACCACGGCCGAAGTCTAGCGACCTTAGCGCTAAGTGAACAGCACGCCACAGTCGCGGAGCGTCACCAAGATCATCACCACGCCGAGCACCATGATCCCGCCCATGTGGACCATCGCCTCGATCCTGGGATTTGCGCGGCGGCGGGTCACCATCTCGTAGACGAGGAACACGAGGCGACCGCCGTCGAGCGCGGGCAGCGGGAACAGGTTGAACAGGCCGAGATAAACGGACAGGGCGATCAGCAGCTCGATGCCGCGACGCCAGCCGAGCTTCCAGGCCTTCGAGAATTCGTCGTAGATCCGCTTCGGACCGCCGGGGTCGGCTTTTTCGTGGCCGGCGATGATCCCGTAGATGTTCTTGCCGATCTCCTTGGTCTCCTCGATTGGATAATCGAGCGCGAGCCAGCCGGCCTTGAAGATGCCGACGTGGACGTAGTCGTCGTCGAGCGACGGCGTGATGCCCATGATCCGGAACGGCACCTGTTTGTGGCGCTGGACGTGCTGCTCGTGCTCGTCGACGAAGTCGTAGCTCGGCGTGCAATCGAACACCTTGCGCGGGATGTAGTGCTCGATGGCTACGATCGTGGTGTCGCTCATGTGGTTGCAGCCGACGAACGGCACGTCCTCGGTCTGGAGCACGCCGAGTGCGTCGCGCGCGAAGTGCGGTGAGATCGTGACGTCGCGCCTCTGGCCGTCGCGCACGACGGTGACCGTGACCTCGTGAGCGACGTTGACCCGGCCGCGCAGCGTGTCGCGATCGTCGGCGAGAAAGTGCGTGCCGTCGGGGGCGATGAACTCGCCCACCGCGATGATCGGTTTGTGATCGACCGCGAGGATCCGGTCGCCGACCTCGAGCTTGCCGACTGCGCCGGAGCTCGGCTGGACCGCGGCGACCCCGAAGAACCGCCAGCTGCTGTGCACGCCGCTGAACGTGAACAACAGGAACACGACGACGATCGCCGAGATGTAGTTCGTCGCGGGCCCCGCGAAGATCGTGATGAAGCGTTGCCATGCAGGCCGGTTCGGATACGCGAACCGATCTTCGGGATCGACTTCCTCGGCGATATTCATGCCGCGGATCTCGACGAAGCCGCCGAACGGAATCGGCGCGATCTGGAACGTGGTGCCCGTCTTCTTCGAGACGCGTTTGAAGATGCCGGGGCCGAAGCCGATGCTGAAGCGATCGATCCGCATCCCGCACCAGCGCGCCACGAAGTAGTGGCCGCCTTCATGAACGACGATCAGGAAGGCGAGCGACAGGATCGCGAGGACCGGATACATGCCCGCCCAAAGTGTAGCAGGTCGATCACGACGCGCCGCCATCGCGGCGCGAAGAGGCTCGCCGAAACATCGGCTCGCTTTGCATGGGCTTGCCTGCCCCCCGCGTACCGGGGTTAGCGCGGACGCGAGGCGCGTGCGGCGAATGCACGGAGCCGGCCGACCGCGGTCTTCGCGACGACGCCGTTCGGACCCGAAACGCGGATCGAGAGATTTCGGACTTGGAGCCGCTTCGCGAGCCGGCGATGCATCGCCGCGCCGATCAAACGCGCGCCGCGGAACGCGACGAGTGCGCGGACGCGATGAGCGACCGTGTAGCGACCGAGTGCAACCTCGGCATCGCCGTCTTGGGCGAGCAAGCGGCGGAGTGCTTCGCCGGCGCCATCGAGCGAAGCCGACGCGACATCCGGCGTGGTGACGAGCAGCAGCGTGCCTTGTGCGCGCGCGGCGCCGACATCGACACCGCGGCCGCGACCCGACGCGTGCGTGACGCGAAGCTCGGGCACATCCGCGCGAAGCAGCGCGAGCACCGCGTGCGAGTTGTCGCCCGAGTCTTCATCGATCGCGAGCAGCTCGAACGCGACACCGAGGTTGCGGAGATACTCGGCGGTGCGCCGAACGGCGACTCCGACGGCCTCTTCGTCATCACCAAAGGGCAGGATGACGGAAACGTCGAACCGCGGGCTATCGGGCATCAGCCCAGCGGTTTAGCAGCAACCGTGCCGTTACGATCCAGTCATTTGAGTCGGTGGTCGTCACCACGTTGCAGCACGTTAGCCATCACCGGCACGGCAGTGGTCCGACCTTGAAACCGCTACAGTGCGAAGTCCGTTACGCGCGTGCGCACGAGCGCATGCGTCAGGAGCCGCTGGGCGACCTCCGGCCACGCGAACCGAGTCATGTCCACGCGCGGCGGTGGAGGTGCCGCGAGCGCGTGATCGATCGCCGCTGCGAGCGCCACTGGATCGTCCGGCGGCACGTGGATCAATGGAAGGTCGGCGAGGCCGCCGGTGCGCGAGGCGATCACCGGAACGCCGGCCGCGAGCGCTTCGAGCGCGACGAGCGGCGTGCCTTCGGTGCGTCCGTTCGGGAGCACGCGCGAAGGGATGATCACGAGCGATGCGGTCGACAGCAGCTCGTCGCGGCGCGCCGGATCGACCTCGCCGAGCAACGTGACGTTCGAGCCGTGCGCGTAGCGATCGGGGCCGCCGCCGGCGATGACAAGCCGATGATCGCGCGCGGCCGTGATCGCGAGGTCGATGCCTTTGATCGGGACACGTCGCGTGAGCATCAGGATCGATCCGTTCGGACGGCGGGGTAGGCGCGCGAAGTGATCGACGTCGATCCCCATCGGCTGGACGAGACCGTCCGGCGCATGCGCGATCGCGCGCAGCTCGGAGCTGACGAACGAAAGCCGGACACCGCGGACGCGCAGCATTGCGATGGCCGGCTTCAATAGATGTAGTCGCGCGAGCGTGTGGACATCCCCGCCATGGGCGATCGCGAGGACCGGAACGCGGGTCGGGATCGCAGCCAGCGCCGAGGGCGCGAGCCAGTGCGCGATCGCGAGATCCCAATGGCGTGCACGCCTGACGACCGCGGCCGTCAGCCGCGCGGTGAACGAGAGGGCATCGATAAAGCCGTGTCCCCGCTCGAGAAGATCCGGTGCGCCGCCGCGAAAGAACAGCCCGCTAGCGATCCGGACCGGGGTAAGTCCTTCGCGCCCCTTGTGCAGCTCCCCCTTTGCAGTAACCCCGGACCGGATCGGCTCGGTCCGGATCGGCTCGGTCCGGATCGGCTCACCTGCGGCGATCACTTCCACCTCGTGTCCGAGCGCGCGCATCGCCCGGACATGCGCTTCTACAAAATTGCCCGCGGCATCGCCGGGCCAGCGCGGATACGACGTCGTGATGACGCCGATCTTCACGACCTGCGCAGCGACTCCGCGACCAGACGCGAGCCCCACGATCGCAACAGCACGTAGGGCAGCGGGTGCAACGCGGTTCCGAAGTTGATCCCGCTCTTCCAGTGCTCGCCGTAGATCGGCCGCACCGCGACATCCGCTACGCGCACGCCGGCCGCATGCAGCCGCGCGAGCAGATCATTCGGATAGCCGTAACGCGTCCACACCGCACCGAGATCGATCCGCTCGAGTGCATCGCGATGAATCGCGGTGTAGCCGCACTGCGAATCGAAGACGTGGTGATAGCCACTCGTCACGCGCGTCGCTGCCGATAGCAACACGTTGCCGACGATCCGCGCCGGCGGCATCTCGCGCCACACGTCGGGATGCAGGAACCGATTGCCTTTGACGTAGTCCGCAACACCCGCCGCGATCGGATCGAGCAGCGCCGGCATGTCGCGCGGATCCATCTGACCGTCGCCGCCCATCACGACGGCGACGTCGAGACCGGCCTCGAGTGCGTGACGGTAGCCGGTCGCGATCGCCGCACCGACGCCGCGATTCTGTGCATGGCGAACGACGACGATGTCCGGATTGACTTTCGCGCGGTCCGAAGTGTCGTCGGACGAAGCATCGTCGACGACGATCACGGCGTCGACAAAATCAGGAATCGTTGCGACGGTCTTCGCGATCGCACGGGTCTCGTTGAACGCGGGAATCACGACCCCGACGCGGAGCTGCCGGTACATCGGAGCCGTTTATGTCACAGACCCGTGCTACTTCCACACCACAAACGGAACCTTGGTGGTTCCGAAACGCAAAAGAGGATCTATGGCCGGTGGAGTCAACAAAGTCATTCTCGTGGGCAATCTCGGTGCGGACCCGGACATGCGGTACACGCCGAGCGGTCAAGGCGTATGCGAGCTACGCGTCGCGACGAGCGAGAGCTGGAACGACAAGAACGGACAACGGCAAGAGCGCGTCGAGTGGCACCGCATCGTGGTGTGGGGCAAGCGCGCCGAGGTGTGCTCGAAGTACTTGTCGAAAGGCCGCCAGGTCTACATCGAGGGTCGGATCCAGACCCGTACGTACGACGATAAGGACGGCAACAAGCGCTACATCACCGAGGTGATCGCGAACGACGTCCAGTTCCTGGGCGGCGGCAATCGCGAAGGTGGCGGCGCCGGTGGTGGTGGTGGTGGTGGCGGCGGTGGTCGCAAAGACGATGGTCCGCCTCCGAGTGACGCAGACTTCGGCGGAAGTGGCGGCGGCTATGGTGGTGGTGGCGGCGGGGGTGGTGGGGGCGGCCCGGACGACGACATTCCGTTCTGAGTACGAGCCCGCACGGCAGAGCGTGCTTAACTAACGGTCCGTGAAGTCGCGCTCTGGTTTATGGGGCAACGCCGACTTCATGCGGCTGTGGATCGCGCAAGCGGTCAGCGCCTTCGGCTCGCGGATCACGCGCACCGCGTTGCCGATCATCGCGGTCGCGACGCTCGGTGAATCCGAGACCGTCGTCGCGCTGCTCGCGTCGGTCTCGCTCGCGCCGGCGGCCGTGCTCGCACTGTTCGCCGGTGGCTTCGTCGATCGCGGCAAGAAGCGCCGGATCCTGGTGTTCGCCGATGTGATCCGCGCGCTCGCGATCATCTCGCTGACGATCGCGTGGGCCTGCGGCGTGCTGTCGATCGTGCACGTCTGCCTGGTCGGCGCGATCGTCGGTGCCGCGAGCGCGTTGTTTCAGATCGCAGACGTCGCGTATCTGCCGGCGCTCGTAGAGCGTGACGAGCTCGTCGAGGGCAACTCGAAGCTGCAAACCACCGACGCGTTCGCGGAGATTTCCGGGCCCGCGAGTGCGGGCGTCTTGATCGCCGCGCTCGGTGCACCGATCGCGGTCGTGGTCGATGCGTTCAGCTACGTGTGGTCGGCCGTGATGCTCGGGCGGATCGAGAAGCTCGAGCCGGCCGTCGGTCCCGAGACCGCCGCGATGAGCTTGTCCGCGAGCATGTGGCAGACGACCAAGGATCTGCGCGTCGGCGTGCGCGCTGTGTTCGGCAATTTGCTGGTCCGACCGATCGCGGTCGCTTCGATCATCTGGAACGCGTCCTACGGCTTCTTCGCGGCGCTGTACACGCTGTACTGCCTGCGCACGTTGGGGTTGTCGCAGAGCACGTTCGGCGTGATCATCGCGATGGGTGGCGTCGGCTCGATCTTCGGTGCCTTCCTCGCGCGCCCGCTCGCGCAAGCGCTCGGCGTCGGGCGCACGATCGTGGCGTCGGCGATCATCATCGTCGCGATCGGTGTGTGCATCCCGCTCGCGCGTGGGCCGGCCGCGCTGGCGATCGGCTTGTTGTGCACGCACCAGCTGATCGGCGACGGCATGTCGGTCGTGTTCAACATCCATACGGTCACGCTGCGCCAGACCGTGCTGCCACGCGAAGTGCTCGGCCGCGCGAACGCCGCGATCACCGCGTGCACGTCCGGTGTCACCCCGGTCGCGGCGATCCTTGCGGGCGCGCTAGCCGAGGCGACGTCGGTCCGCTTCGCGATCTGGATCGGCATGGCGCTACCGCTGGCCGTGCCGTTCGTGCTGTGGCGGCTGCGCGGGATCGAGAAGCTGCCGTCGACCGACCTGATGGACCAGCCGGCGTCCGAGACCATCCGCTAGCAACGAACCGGGGTAAGTTTTGCGGGAAATCGCGCGAAACGTCCGGAATTCGTGCGACCGCGCACTGGTCCGCCGCTCGCACTAGGGAGGGCCGATGACGCGCTTCGATCGCACGCTCGAACCGGTGTTGGTCCTGATCGCCTTTGCGGTGATCTTCATCGGCACGTTCGTGTGCCTGCGCTAGCCGGCGATCTCGCGCACGACTGCATCGAGGAGCTCCACACCCCACGCGAGACCGGCGACAGGCACGCGTTCGTTGTGCCCGTGAAACATGTCGGCGAACTTGATCCCCGAGCCCTTGTCGATCTTCACGGGCGAGAACCCGTACCAGCGCGCGCCCATCTGGGTGAAGTACTTCGCGTCCGTGAAGCCGGGGATCATGTACGGAATCACCGACGCATCCGGCTCGCGTTGTTCGATCTGTCGCTTGATGATGTCGAACACCGGCGATTGGATCGGCTCGGTCACGATCGGCGGTGCCGACTTCATGATCTCTAGCTCGACGTCGGGCCCGAGCACCTCGCGGAGCTCGCGAAGGAGATCCTCGTCGCTCTGACCGGGCAGGGTGCGGCCGTCGATCTCGAACTCGGCGAGGCCGGGAATCACGTTCGTCTTGTTGCCGGCCCGCACGACAGTGGCGGCCGCGGTGTTGCTGAGCAGTGCCGAGAAGCTGCGCGCGACCGAAACGCCTGGCACCATCCGGGCGACGCGCGCGAGCAACTGCGGCCGCGCGATCAACTTCACGAGCGGTTGGATCAGCGCAGGCTGGCGCGCGCGCAATGCATCGAGGAAGTCGGTCACGTAGCGGGTCTGATGCAGCGGCATCGCGGCGGTGCCGAGGGTGGCGAGTGCTTCGCCGAGCTTGGTCACGACGCTGTCGCGTCGAGGCATCGAGCCGTGTCCGGGCTCGCCGGTGATCCGGGCCTTGACCCAGCAGAAGCCTTTCTCCGCGACCTGGATCGGATAGAACGTCGTGTCGCCGAGGTGGAGCGAGAACCCTCCCGACTCGCCGATCGCGTACTCCGCCTCGACCTTCGCGCGATGCTGCTCGACGAGGAACCGCGAGCCGAGATCGCAACCGGCTTCTTCGTCTGCGACGGCCGCGAAGATGATGTCGCGCTCGAGCTCTGCGTTCGTCTGCGCGAGCCGGCGCATGATCGCCGTGCACATCGCGGCCATGTTCTTCATGTCGATCGCGCCGCGGCCCCACAGGCAGCCGTCGTGCTCCTTGCCCGAGAACGGTGGCTGCTCCCACTTCGTCGGATCCGCTTCGACGACATCGAGGTGCGCGGTCAACAGTAGCGGCGGCCGCTTGCCGGTGCCGCGATGCCTCACGACCACATTCGTCCGCGTCGCCTCGCCCTCGAGCAGCTCGGGCTGTAGCCCCGCCTCGCGCAACGCATTCGCGACGAGCTCGGCCGCCGGCCGCTCGTTGCCCGGCGGATTCGTCGTATCGATCTGCAGTAGCTGCTGGCACAGCCGCTTCGCATCCGCGACCAAGCTCGACGTCGACGTCATGGCCGCCGACTCTACTCGCCCGACGTGGGGCAAACAAACGCCGAGCACAGCCGCTGGAGGATGAAGGGAGGGAGCCATGCCAGCGGCTGTACTCGGCAAACTGAATTGACGTGCTCGACCAGAACGTCCAGCTCACTTCGAGGCAAGCGTGGTGTCACCCTTGATGTCGAGGTACGGCTCGAGCTTCTTGAAGGTCTTGTAGCCGAAGCCCTTCACGCGCCGCAGATCGGCGGTGCGCTTGAAGCCGCCGTTCTTCTTGCGCCACGTCACGATCCGCTCGGCCTTCGCCGGTCCGACCGACGGCAACACCATCAGTTGATCCTCGGTCGCGGTGTTGAGGTTGAGCTTGCCGCTGAGCTCGTGATGGCCGGCCTTCGATCGAGTCGCGTGCTCGGGCTCGTCGGCGGCAGCGCGAGCCGGTGTGGCACCGGCGGACGCACCTGCCGCGGCGCGCGCACCGGGCTGAGTCGCCGCGAACGTCGTCGGCGTCGCACCGGCGGTGGTCCACGTGCCGCCCATGGCGACCACGAGGAGCGCGATCGCGGCGACCGGTACGAGCACCTTGCTCGCAAACCGCGCACCGAGTCGGCGAGCGTGATCGCCGAACGTTGCCGTACCGGCGGTGACGGGTGCGCGCAGATCAACCGACGCCGCGGCGCCCTCGTGGCCCTGAGCCGACACGGCGCCGGAGCTCGCCAGTCCGAAGCCGTCATCGTCGTCGCCGAGATCGTCCGCTTCGAGATCATCGAGCTCGAGATCGTCATCGACGTGATCGACCGCCAAGCGCGACGCCGAGCCGCGCGTGGTGCGGCGCGGAACCGCAGGACGGAGCGGAGCCGAGAGATCGGGTGGAAAGCCCGTGAGATCAGGTTGCTGGGAATCTTCGAGTTGGTTCACGACACACCTCAGAACGGAGCGTTGTTGGCGGTGAAGGAATCGGCGGGATGCGGGAAGTCGAGCTCGCGCGCCGACGGCAACGGATCGGCGTGGCCGCCAGCTCCGACGTCGTCGTGGCGCGCCGCGACGTGGTTGCCGACGACGCCGACATTGCCGCCGGTCATCGGACTCGTCGCGAGCCCGTTCGCGTTGCGCGGTGCGAACGAAGCGCGGCGCTCGTTCGCGATCCGCATATCCTCCTCGGTCAGCTCGCGCAGCTGCAAGTGCGAGCCGGGCTTCCACGGGATCGCGTCGAGATACAGATTGATCGAGTTGTCCTTGTTCAGGAACCCACTCCCCATCCGCATCCACCACTTGTGGCCGTTATTGCTCTCCATCGGGCAGAGCACCTTGAACATCTTCCTCGCGGGCATCGTTGTCGTCATGCCTGCTCGCAAGAGCAACGCGAGTGCCAATCGCAACCACGCGATGTTGCTAGCGCGAGCGTCCGGCGTCCGACGAGGGGCGGACAAGACGTCCGGCAGCCGGACGTTCACGGACGATCAGCGAGGCGGAAGCGCGACCGTGACCTTCGCGGTTTGCTTCGCATCGACATGAATCGATCGATGCACCACGATCGGCGCGCCGTACGCGAACGTCCCGTCGCCATTCATCGCCGCGATCGGCGGCTGCCAGAACGCGACGTCATACGTTCCGGCCGCCAGCTGCTCGATCCGAAACCGCCCGCCATCATCGGTCACCGAAAAATACGGCGACTGGATCCCGATCACCCACGCCGCCGCGAGCTTGCCATCGTCACCGTCGATCCGGGTCACGCCTGGCTTCACCTCGGCCGTCACGAGTCCGCCTTCTTGCAGCTCGTAAACTTTCCCCGGTCCGTCGGGCGGCGTGATCCGGACGCGCGCGCGTTGCGCGTCACCGTGGATCGTGACCGAGCTCGGCATCGGCACCGCGAGTTGCGCCGTCGGCCCGAGCACACAGCCGTGCTTCGCGATCACGCCGCCGAGCTGCGCGCGCCCGGGTCCACCGATCCCGCGGCCGGTCGTGATCCGCTCGATGTAGACGATCACGCCGCGTACGCCGTGCTGGGCTCCGATGTGGATCGGCGCCAACGGCCCGCACGGGGTCTTCAGATCGGCAGGCACCGCACCGGGCCACGTCACCGTTCCCTCGATCGAAGCATCGAGACCGCTATCGGTGACCACGTAGTGCGGTGGCCGCGTCGCGTTCGCGTAGCTCCACACCGGCGCGGTCCAGCGCGCGTAGCTCGTGCCGCCGAACGGGTCGCCATACATCGATCCGCCATACGGATCGCCGCCATACACCGCGCCGCCGTACGCACTGACCGTGCGCCGCCGCTTGGGATTCGCCGCGACGTCATCCGAGCCGGCCTTGCTGCTCACGAGCGAGGTCGACGCCTGCGCGAGTAAGCCTGCGCCTTCGTCGTGATCGTCGCCTGGCTTCGAGGCATCTCGCTGC
This sequence comes from Deltaproteobacteria bacterium, assembly GCA_040004535.1. Lineage (GTDB taxonomy): Bacteria > Myxococcota_A > Polyangia > Haliangiales > Haliangiaceae > JABFXX01. Next base: position 8,865 of record JBDUAS010000046.1, on the reverse strand, counting down.
GAGCCACCGCATGCGACGATCCAGGCGCACGCGAAGGCCCACCGGAGTGTCACCACACTAGTGTGCCGTGGCGACGTGCGATCGTCGACGCAAACTTACCCCGGTTCGGTGGCGCCGACTTACCCCGGTTCGGTGGCGCCCGACAGTCACGGAAGTCACGGCATTTGGCCGAAGTATCCCGCGAGCTCCTGCGCCGCCGCCGCGAGGATCGCTCGCGCATCCGCAATCGAGATCGACGTCGCATACGACACCCGCGCACCGGTACGCGCGAGCGACAGCCCGGTGACGATATCGAGCACGTGCTGCTTGCGCAGCACCGCGGACAAGATGTGGCTGTCCGTGATCCGGGTCTGTAGATCGGTCAACGTCTTTACGAGCTCCGCCGCATCGGCCTCGGTCGTGAACACGATGTTGCCGCGCACGAGCCAGCCCTGCTTGACGAGCTCCATCGCCAGCGAGACCCGCGTCGGCACCGGCAACGAGCTCACGCCGAGCCCGACCTCCGGCAACTTGTAGCGCCCGGACTTCGCAGGCGCGGTCGTGCTCGGCGGCTCGCCGACGGTCATCACGAGCGCGGGGCCCTTCTTGTCGGTTCCCTTCGCACTGCCGTCGTCGCCGGACTCCTTCGCGATCGTCCGAATGCCGGCGAGCCACGCGGGTAGCTTGCCCTTCGCTTCGACCCGATCGACGCTGCCAGCGGCCTTCCCAGTCAACGCGCCGAGATCCTCCGGCTGCACGAGCAGGTACCAGCCCTGCCACGGCGACAGCACCACGCGCTTGTCGTTCTGGAACACCTTGCCGCTGCGCGTGCCGAGCGCACCGCCGCGCGTGGCCGACCAAGCGATCGGCGCGGCAGGGTTCGCCAACAAGTCGCGCACCGAAGAGCGCGGCAGCGTCGTCTTCATCACGAGCGTCGTCGCGGCCGCATCGCGCGGGCGCGGCGTCGAGATCACGAGCATGTCGAGCTTCGTCGCGATGTCGGCGCTGCGCGACCCGAACAGCACCTGGTAATCCGGCATCGGCCGGAACAGCTCTTCCGCAGCCTTTGCCCACTCGCTATCGCGGAGGCGATCGAACCGGACGAGCACGCTCAACGTATGACCCGGCGGAAAGTACGCGAGCAGATTCGCCGCCGTGCCCGCGCTCGTCGGCGCGCCCTCGACCGCCGGTTGCTCGTCCATCCCCGCGATTCCGGACCCGGACCCCGTCGAGATTGCCGCCGGTGATCCAGAGCCGGATCCGTTCCCCGAGGAGCTGCCCGCGCCGAAGCCAAGATCGTTGGCCTGTCCCGACCCGGATCCCGCCATCGCGATCTCTGTCGAGCCCGAGCCCGAGCCCGAGCCCGAGCCGGAATCCGATCCGGAGCCCACACCGCTGCCGGATCCCGCGGCGGCGATCATCTCGGCATCCGTGCCTGCACCAGCATCCGCCACCGCGACCTGCGTCGCATCGATCCCAGCATCCGCGTGCCTCTCCTTCGCCACCAGCGCCGCATCGGGGGGAGCAGCGTCGACCGGCGCATCCACGCCCGCGTCGATCACTACCTCGCCTTCCCCCGGATCCTTCGGCGTCCGCTCCGATCCTGCGGCCGGCTCCGTCGCGTGGTCTTCTTTCGCCTGTTCGATCTGCCTCGCCACTTCTTCCGGCAACGCCTCCACCATCGGCGGCGCCGGCGCCACTTCAATATCGACGAGCTCGACCTCGTGGTCCTCACCGCGATGTAACCAGTGCACCACCGCCACCAGCAGCGCGACGTGCGCGATCACGGACACGACAAACGCGCGCGACAGCCAGGCCGTCGCGCCCGTCGGAAGCGGGCTATCTAGAGCGCTGCGCGTCACAGATTCTCGACGGGCGTCTCGCTCCGCAGTAGCATTTGACCATGGCCGAGTCCACCCGGGAGCTGTCGCCGGACGAACAGGCCTATGTCGCCGCCGCTCACGCGAAAGCATTCACGTTGTACGAGGGCGTCCAGGTCCCGCACCGCAGCTGCGGCATCGCGATCGCGGAGACGTTCGGTGTGCCCTCGCGCCCGTATCAGGCGCTGCGTCGCGGTGGGATCACGGGCAAGGGGGCGTGCGGCGCGATCCGTGCGGGCGAGCAAGTTCTCGGCGAGCTACTGGGCGACCCCGACCCGGTGGGTGCGGTCACGCCCGAGCTCCGCGCCGCCGTCACGTGGTTCCAGGATGCGTGGCTGACCCGGCTGCGCGGCAACAACCCCGACACCATTTGCGACCATCTCGTCCGTCCGCACGGCGATTTTGCCGGCCCCGCGCGCAAGGCGTTCTGCACGAACATTGCCGCGGACGTTGCCGCGCTCACCGCCGAAGCGTTATGCCGGTTCTCGGCGCAGCGCCCGATTCTCACGCCCGTCCAACTTCCATGAAGCTGACCAAAGAACAGGTGCTTTCCGTCGTGACCGAGGCGGGGCAGAAGATGTCGGACCCGAATTATTCGTCGTCGATGGTCGGCGGATTCTTCCAGCAACAGCAACAGGTCTCGAACTTCATCAGCGCGCACGAGCAGGAGCTCGGCGGCACCGAGGGCATCATCTCGGTGATCTTTCACTGCGCGCTCGTCGCCGAGGCGTTCCGGCGCGCCGGGTCACGTGTCAGAACGTTGACGTACGAAGACCTCGACGGCGCCGCGCGAGGCGAGCCACTGCCGCGCCTCGAGAAGGCGCAGCTCCCGATCCACGAGTTCATCCAGGCGAATGTCGAGAACGTCGACGCACAGAAGTTGATCGCGATGATCGCGCTCGCGATCGACGCGACGATCGCCTGAGCTGTGATAAGCACGGGTGATGGCGAATCCCACCGCTACTTTCGACACGTCTCTCGGTTCCTTCACCGCGGAGATTCTTCTCGATCAGATGCCGATCACGGCGAACAACTTCATCCAGCTCGTGAAGAAAGGCTTCTACGACGGCCTGCACTTCCACCGCGTGATCAACGGTTTCATGATCCAGTTCGGGTGCGAGTACTCGAAGGATCCGGCCAGCCCGCGCTGTGGCACGGGTAACTCGCCGCTCGGCAACGTCCAGGACGAGCACCCCGCGAACGCGAAGATCTCGAACGAGCCGGGCACGCTGTCGATGGCGAACACCGGGCGTCCGAACTCGGGCGGCGCGCAGTTCTTCATCAACACGGTGAACAACTCGCGCCTCGACTGGTTCACCCCCGGTCCGTCGCGTCACCCCGTGTTCGGCAAGATCACGTCGGGCATGGACGTCGTGAAGAAGATCGAGACCACCCCGACGAGCGCCGAAGATCGGCCGCGTACCCCCGTGAAGATGAACAAGGTCACGATCAACGGGCTGTGAGCGGCCGAGCGCGCTCGCTCGACCTGCAGGCAGCCCTAGGCCATTCCCATGAGGCCGTTTTTGCGTAGCTCCTCGAGCTGCGCACGCAGTTGGAGCTCCTCGAGATGCTCGCGCATGCCCGGGTGAGCGTCCAAATATGCCGCCCACGCGTTGCGTACGAACTCGTCAGGATCCACGTCGCACCGGCGGGCGGCCTGCGATAGCAGGGTCTCCCACGACGCGAACAACTCGGGATTCATCTTAGGTTCGTTGGTCACGTTAGCTCCTTGTGTAGCTATCAGAAGCATCGATCGTGCCGACTACAAGCAGCCCTTCCGGCTAGTCAGATGTTATAGCCGCCGGATGCGAAGGACACTGATCGCGCTCTTGATCGCCGCGTGCGGCGCCGCGTGTGGCGGACCTGCCAAACCGACGACGCCCCCGCCGACGCTGCCCGAGGACAAGAAGCCGGAACCGGCACCGGTGGCAGAGGCGCCGAAGCCGACGCCGCCGCCGAAGGATCCGGATCCGATCGATGTTCCGATCACGATGGGCAAGTCGACGTACAAGCTCGCGTCGGCCGGCAAAGGCCAGAAGGCCGTGATCAAGATCGCCGGCACGCAGGGCGCGAAGCAGCAGCTCGAGCTCGCCGTCGATTTCGCGGGCAAGCAGGTCGCGCCACCGGACCTCGGCGGCACCCAGGAAGATGTCGCGCCCACGCTCGTGCTCGCGAGCGATCTCGAAGTGGGTGATGTCGACAAGGACGGCGCGAAGTTCAAGGTGACGTTCACCGGCGTCGACGCGCGCGATCGCGCCGGCGCGAAGCAGACGAAGGAGCAGTTCAAGAAGCAGCTCGACGGCCTCGCGGGCGTTCAGCTATCCGGCCAGGTCGCGCCAAGTGGCCAGGTCTCGAACGTGTCGTTCCACGTGGAGAAGCCGAACGACCCGACGATGGCGGCGCTCGAGCTCGTGCGGATCTCGTTGATGCCGATGTGGCCGATCGTGCCGACCGAGGCCATCGGCGTCGGTGCGAAGTGGACCGTGACCACGACCACCTCGATCGCGGATCGCATCGAGGCGACGCAGACGATCGATTACGAGGTCGTCTCGCACAAGGGCACCGCGTGGGTGCTGAAGGGCAAGACCAAGCTCGGCGGCAAGGACCAGCAGATCAAGGATACGAAGTTCGAGAAGATCGCCGGAACGGGCGGCGTCGACATGACGCTGACGGATGGCGCGTTCGTGCCGCAGTCCGCGTCGAAGGTGACCAATGACTTCACGGCGAGCGTGATGGCCGGGACGACGCCGGCTTCCGTGCAGTTTCATCTCGAGCAAGGCTTCGCGGTATCACCGCCCGGTACCACGCCCGCGACACCGGCAGCGCCGGCGACGACGCCGACTGCCACGGACGGCAAGCCGGCGGACAAGGACAAGTCGAAGCTGAAGGGCCCGACCGTGACCGGGCCGCCGCCCGGCTCGCCCACGACGAAGTAGCGGGCGGGAGTAGCCGGGCGGCGCCGCCGAACCGGTTCGTGACCCGCTCGTCACCGCGATGGTATCGTCGTCGGTGCGATGCGCGTAGCTGTTGCGGTGTTGTTGGTGTCGGGGCTCGCGTATGCCGATGATCCGCGGCGCTGCGTCGACGTCCAGTTCACGCCGACCGACAACTTGCAGATCGTGGCGTGGGTCGAGACCAGCGGGGGCGACTACATCGACACGGTCTACGTCACCCAGCAGATCGGTTCGTTCGGACTCGGCAACCGCCCCGGTCGCTTCGACTTCAACAGCGGTCCGCAGTGGCCGTACGGCCGCCGGACAACGACGTTCCCGGTGTGGTCGCACAAGCACGGCAAGACGTTCCCGGCGGTGCTGTTCCAGAACGACATCAACGACGACGTCGATTACTGCCTCGATCCGATGATCATGGATTACGCCGGGTGCGGCGAGAACGACCTCAGCCACCCGTACGATCAGAGCTCGCGCGAGGGCCACTACTGCCGGCCTCGCATCGAGGGCGAAGTCGGCTGGGACACGGCGACCTGCGCCTCGCAGGCCTTCACCGACAAGGGCGTGTTCTCGACGACGTCGCAGTCGCTCTATCCGCCGCGCACCGATCTCACGCGTGGCAACTCCGACTCGCCGTCGGTCGACATGTACAAGGCGATGAACCCGTTCGATGCCGTGTCGCAGCCGACGCCGATCGGTGGGACCAGCTCGCACGCACCATGGCCAATCCCGACAACGCTGCCCGCCGGCGATTACGTGATGTGGATCGAGACTGCGCAAGAAAACGACTTCAACGCCACGTACAACCAGGGTTCGTATCCGCCGCCGACGGGCATCGGCTGGAACGGCTACGGCCTGCCATACCGCGGCCAGCCTTCGATCGTGTATCGCGTGCCGTTCACCGTGAGCACCACGACGACATCTGCCGCGACCCAGGGCTACGCGGGCTACGGCGACCCTGATGGCCGCGACGGCACGGTGCGCGTGCCCGATCCCACCATCACCTTGGATACGCCCGGCCACGGTGCGTCGCGGCTCGAGCTCGTCTCCGACGCTGCCGGCATGTATCGCGTGCGCGTCTCGGTCCGCCAGATCGACGCTTCCGATCTACCCGGCGTGCCGACCGCGTTGGAGCCCGCCGCGATCGACACCAACAGCATGACGCTGTCGTTCGTCGCGCCTGGCATTGGCACGCAAGGCACGCAGGTCACCGGTTACGACCTGCGCATCCGCGCGAGTGAAGAGCTCACCGCCGCGAACTTCGACGCTTCGATGCCGGTGACGTCGCACGTGCTGCCGAGCTCGCCCGGCTCGACCCAGACGTTCGATCTCACCGGCCTCCTGCCGGAGACCGACTACTGGATCGGCATCCGCGCGTACGACGGCTGCCACGACAACGGCGACCTCGCGATCGTGAAGGTCACGACCGCGGCGCGGGTGTCCGGCTCCGTCGACGCGTGCTTCGTCGCGACCGCCGCATACGGTTCGCTGCTCGCGAACGACGTCGAGCTGTTGCGCCACTTCCGCGACGCGACGCTACAAACCAACGCGCTCGGCGAGCTCGGCGTCGAGGCTTATTACACGTTCGGTCCCGCCGTCGCCGGCATGGTCGGCGAGTCCGATCTGCTTCGCAGCTCAGCGCGCGACGCGCTGGCGCCGATCATCGAGCGCGTGTGCGAGCTACGGTTCTGAACAGCTGGGCGTCATCGGGTGCGCCGCTGTCGGCGCTTCAGGAACCAAAGCACGACGAATGCGGCCGCGGCCGCCATGACGATCACGGTTTCCCACTGCTGCATGTCGTCGCCGGAGACGCCCTGTCGGCGCAAGACCAGCAGGATCGAGAACATGATTCCGATGCCGACCACGCCTCCGAGAACTCGCGGGCGCGAACCTCGCGACGAGTGTCGCCGTCGACACGCATTCACTGCCGTAAGGGGGGGGGAGAATGGGATCGAATGCAGCTACGGAACGCTCAGTAGTCCATCGGGAGGCCCGGACACGCCACCGCGGGAAGGGCGGTGCACGCGCCCGGATCAGCACCGGCGCCGGCCTGCGACGCGACCCACTTCACGACGTAGTCCGCCAAGCCGTCGCGCACGAGATCGCGGTGACCGGCGTTGTCGTCGTAGCAGTACTTGACCGTGGTCGTCGGAGTACCGGACGAGAGGTCGGCGGTGAACTTCTTCTTCGCGCAATTCGCGCGGCCCGGGATGACAAAGGTATCGGCTCCACCATTCAAGATCAGGAGCGGCGCGCCGGTTGGATCGAGCGCTGGGCGATCAGTCTGCCAGATCGCTTTCCACTTCGTCGAGAGCTGATCCGTGCACGTGCCACCGAGGGAACATGCGTTGCCGACCGCATTGATGTACGTCGAGTCGAAGAAATCAGCAGGCGTCGTTCCGAGTGCTTGCAGCTTCACGTCGTCGTAGCATTCGCCGCCGAGCATCGTGTCCTTCGCCGCTACCTGCTTCGCGGTCGCGAACACGTCGACGCCGTGGCCCGTGCCGTCGCGGAGCTCGCCGGCCGAGTAGGCGTACTCCATTGCATACAGGATCGCGCTGTCGTCGGTCGCGGTCATGAGGCCACCGGTCGGCGTCGTCCCCGCGGCGAACAAATCCAACGACGCCCACAGCGGCGCGAGCGCCGCGACGCCGACGAGCTCGCCGGTCATGCCGTATGCCTTTGCGTAGGTCTGCGCCGCGACCACCGCGTGACCACCTTGCGAGTGGCCGACGAACACGACCTTCGCCGGCGGCGACGGCAAGATCTTCGCGGCCGCGCGCGTCGCGTCGAGGATCGAGTGCGCTTCATCCTCGGCGTTGAAGTAGCCGGGCGGCTGGTTATACGAGAACCCGTTGTAGTCCGGCGCGATCACCGTGAAGCCCGCGCCGGCGAGTCGATACAACATCGATGGATAGTCCTCGTCGTGGACCGCGCCCGACAGGTCGAGCCTCGTCGGTGCGCACTTGGCTGCAACGCCGACCGAGCCGTGACCGAACACGACGAGCGGCGCGTTCGCGAGCGGATGTTCCGGCACGAGCAGGACCGCGGCCATATCGCCTTCGGCGCGCGCGGTACCAACCGTGTTGCGCTCCGAGCGGTACGCGATCCGGAAGCTCCAGAACCCCGAGACCGAGGGCACCGTGGTGGTACCCACGTATGTCGTGCCGAAACCGCCCGCGTTGTACGCGACGATCTGCGAATCGATCTTGCTCTTGCTCAGCGACTCGGTCTTCGCGCAGCGGAACACGTCGCCGCGATGGGCATCGCTCATCGTCGGCAAGCTCGCGGGCAGCGTGTAGACGTCCGCTTCGGCGTCGGTGCACGGCATCGCGAGATCCGGTGGCGGCCCGAGCGTCTCCGGTGCCGCATCCGGCGGTCCGTCTGCAGCCTTCGCAGCGTCGGCCGGCTTGTTGTTGTTGTCGCTGCCGCAGGCGGCGATCAGGAGGAATAGAGATAACGAAGTGATGCCCCTCATCGTCACCATCGTACGGTCTTCAGAAACCGCCGGCGTAGTTTTCTAATGCTGGGTCAACTCGACGCGCCGCTCTGTAGGTCCACGTCCCACGGCGTGATCGATCTTGGATCGCCGTGAGGCTTGCTCGATACGCCGTACGAACGTGGTGTGAAGCACTGCCTCGGCGAGATCCGTAAGAACCGTGCTGACGGTCCGCCCCACGTGGGGCGGACACATCGTCCGATCAGGTGCTCCGGGCAACGCGTTGGCGAAGCTTGCGCTGCAGGCTCTGGCGGTGAATGCCTAGCGTTCGCGCCGCACGGCTCACGTTGCCCTTGCAGTCGGCCAGCGCGCGAGAGATGTGCTCCCACTCGACTTCGTGGAGTGTCAGCAGCTCGGACGCGAGCGGCACACCTCGCTCGACTCGAGCGAGCAGCTCGCGCGGAGCGATCGGTTTGCTCGCGCAGTCATCCGCGCCCGCTCGCACGGCGCGCACTGCTTGTGGGATCGACATCGCTGCACTGACCAGCACCGCGTGGACGCGTGGGACCGCTTGCTTGATCCGACGGATCGTTTCGATGCCGCACCGCCCCGGACCGAG
>JBDUAS010000045.1:0-37699 GCA_040004535.1 Deltaproteobacteria bacterium | reverse complement strand
GTTCTTCGGCAAGGCCGATCAGCCGGGCCTGATGAACGCGATCGTCGGCACGCCGTCGCCGTGGAGCATCATCCGCAACATCCCGCGCATGGCGCGTGGTGAAGAGATGAAGGGGCGCAACATCCTCGACCGGCCGTGCCGCGAGATGACGCTCGAAGCGACCGGTGCGGAGCTGCTCGAGCCGATCATCGACGGCGAGTACTACCGCAACGTCAAGCGGCTCACGTTCCAGGTCGGTCCGCGCGTGCGCATCCCGAAGGTGATCGCACCCAAGGCCGCGCGCAACGCCGCTTAGGACTTCTTGCAGCTCACGGTCGCCGGGCCCGCGCCGGTGAACGCGCAGCTCGCACCACAACCGGCCGCCGCACAGGCGGTCTTTTGCGTCTTGAAGCATTTGCTCGTAGCAGCAACGAGGTAGCGGCAGTCCTTGCGATCGCCCTTGAACTGCCAGCCGCCCTTCTTCACGGGCTTCTGATCGTCGAGCTCGCCGTTGCGCTTCGCCTCCGCGTACTGCTTCTCGCGTGCGGTCTGCGGCTCGTCGGCTTCGGCGGTGCCGCCGGCGCAACCGGCAGCGAAACCTGCCGCGAGAACGAGAACGAGGACCGAACACCCGAGCCGCAGCGACATTGGCAGGATCATGCCATAGTCCCGTGGTGGCCGACGACGATCGCGCGCTGCGAGAGCGACTAGCCGCGCTCGAAGCCGAGGTGAGGGCGGACGCGGACGCGCAGCGCGCGCGCAAGCAGGCTGCGATGGACAAGATGCGCGCGCAGCAGCAAGAGCAAGTCGAGCTGCGCCGCCGCCAGGCCGACATTCACGGCACGCAGAAGCGACTCCCGGCCGCCCGCAAACAAGCGCGCGATGAAGACGACGGCGATGACGACGCGGCCAGCAGCACCAGCGATCTCGGTGGTGCACTCGAGCTCGCACATCGCGCGAACCGGGTCAGGAACGAGCTCGCGAAGCCGCCGAAGCAAGGCGACAAGTCGTGGCTGAAGTCGGGCGTCGCGTCGGCGCTGTTCGGTCCGGTGGGCTGGCTCTACGCGGGCTCGTGGCGGGAAGCGGTCCCCGCTTCCGTTGCATATCTCCTGCTCGGCACGCTTGCCTGGAAGATTCTCCCGATGCTCCTCCTGTGGCCCGTGCTCATGATCGGGCTCCCACTGTCGGGTATTGCGGGTGTCGTGTACGCATTGCAGTACAACAAGAAGGGCTCGCGGCAGCGGCTGTTCAAAAAAGACCCGGCCAAGCAATTGAAAAGCGGAGGGCGTGAGGTGTGAGAGAGAGCTAGCCGTGTGGCCGCGTACACGCACTACACTTAGAATCAGTGACGAAGATGAGCCGTCTGGGGATCTTTCTATGCGCGGCATTGGCGGGGAACGCGTGGGGTGATTCTACGCCGCCGAGCCCGCGCGTCGCGATCGTTCCGGTCGCCGCCGTGAACCTCGACAACCAGCGCGTCGATGCGCTCGCGCAAGACATGGCCGAAGGCATCTCGGCCGAGCTGTTCGTCGATGCAGTCGGCGGGCTCGACGTGCGCCGCAACCTGCGCTCGGATCTGCCCGCGGACTGCGCGAGCCAACCCGCGTGCGCGACCGAGGTCGCGAAAGCGACGGGTGCGACCCAGATCTTGTTCGTCGTGATGGTCGATGCCGCCGGTAACGGCGCCGCACAAGTCGACGCGACGTGGGTCGACCCCGCGACCGGGAGGACGCAGAACCGGCCGAGCGTGTCGCTGACGTCGACGAACGACGCGGACGCGAAGGCGCGGTTCAAGGAAGCGGCCGAGAAGTTCCTGCCCGACGCCGTCGCACGGCCGAAGCCGAAGCTCGGCAGTGGCCTGTCGATCGATGGCCAGCTCGTCGCGGGCAAGCCGCGCCACATCACGCTGCCCGCGGTGATCACCGGCGGCGCGGCCGTCGTCGGGCTCGGCGTTGGCTTGGGCTTCGGGTTCTCCGCGCGCAGCAAGTACAACGCCTGCGAGGCGAACAAGAACACGTGTAGCGATGCGCAGAAGGACACCATCCGCCATCACGACCTCTACGCCGACCTCGGCTGGGTCACCGCGATCGGCGCCGCGATCGCGAGCGGCGTGATCTTCGCGACGTCGGCGGAGACGTCGCACGTCGTCGCCGCGCCCGTCGAGACCGGAACGGGCGGCAGCGTGTTCTACGTCGGGAGATTTTGATGGCAAGCTCCGACTCGATCCGGGAGCAAGCACGGCAGGATTCGCAACGCGTCGACAAGTTGATCGGCGAGGTGCTCGCGAATCGCTACCAGATCGAGTCGAAGCTCGGCGAAGGCGCGATGGGCTCGGTCTATCGCGCTCACCACGTCAAGGTCGGCCGGCCGTTCGCGGTCAAGGTCCTGCACCCTCGCCTGCTCGAGGACGACAAGACGCTGCAGCGGTTCGAGCGCGAGGCCGAGCTCGCGGGTCGGTTGCACCACCCGAACGTGATCGGCGTCGTCGATGTCGGCGAGACCTCCGACGGCCTGCGCTACATGGTGATGGACTTCGCCGAGGGCCAGGACCTCGCGGCGCTGCTGTCCGAAGCGCCGATGCCGCCCGCGCGGATCCACACGTTGACCCGCCAGATGCTCGAGGGCCTGTACCACGCGCACGAGGCGGGCCTGATCCACCGCGACTTCAAGCCCGAGAACGTGATCGTCGAGAAGGATACGCACGGCGAAGAAGTTCCGCGCATCGTCGATTTCGGGATCGCGATCCTGCGCGAAGGCGGCAGCTCCTCCGACGGTACCGGCCGGCTCACGACGAACGGTCTCGTGCTCGGCACGCCGCACTACATGGCGCCGGAGCAAGCGGTCAACGATCCGATCGATCACCGGATCGATCTGTTCGCGCTCGGCATCATGGTCTACGAGATGCTGTGCGGGAAGCTGCCGTTCGATGGCCACGGCGCCGAGGTCGCACGCGCAAATCTCCTGTTGGATCCGCCGCTGATCGCGGATCGCGTGCCGTACCTCGAGGTCGATCCGTTACTCGAAGCGTTCTCGCGCCGCCTGATGGCGAAGAAGCGCGACACCCGGCCGGCGACGGCGAAGGCCGCGCGCGAGCTGCTGGATCTGATCAAGAGCGATCGCAACGCAGCCGCCGCCCTCCTCAACGTGCCGCTCACCGCCGCGGCGCGCGCGCCGAAGTCGACCGAGCCGGTCGCGCCGCGCCACATGGGTCCGTACAGCGGCACCTATCCACCGTCGTTCCGCGAGGCCGAGACACCGCTGCAAGCGCCGTCGATGAATTCGGCGGTGGCGGTGCGTGCGACGCCGTCGTCAGGCATCCAGACCCAGCCTACCGAGCCGCTGCCGTTCGAGACGACGGGGACGCCGCCCGTCGCGAAGCGCCGACTCGGCTTGTACGCGGCGATCGGTGCGGCCGTGCTCGTGCTCGGCATCATCATCGCCGTGCTCGCGACCGGCGGTGACGACAAGCCCGCACAGAAGACACCGGAGCCGGTCGCCGTGGTCGAGCAGCCCAAGCCGGTACCCCCACCGATCGTCGTCGAGCAGCCCGAGCCACCTCCGGTCGAGACCAAGGTCGAGACGCCGGTACCGCCGCCGGTCGCCAGCACGACGGTGAAGAAGCCCGTCGCCAAGAAGCCGCCGATCAAGCCGCCGGTGACCTCGAAGGTCGAGCACGTCGAGCACGTCCAGGAGACCGTCAAGCCACCCGTCGAGACCAAGGCGCCGCCGGCGAGCTATGACGCGAACGCGTTCCGGTCGCAGTGGGCGACGGTCGGCCAGGAGCTCAAGGCATTCACCACGGCGAATGGCATGAGCAGCGTCTCGGATCTCCAGACCCGCTACAGCCGCATCGTCTACGTCACCGCGAACTCGTCGCAGGCGAACCGCGACTACGCGAGGCGCGAGCTCGACGCGATCCACACCGCGCTCTCCGCGCACAAGAAGTAGCTACGGCAGGAACGCGATCTCGGAGCAGTTGCCTGCTTCGGGATTCGAAGACAGGTTGCCGTTCTTCACGATCGCGCAGACCCGGTTGTAGCCGGCCTTCAGCGAGACCTGCTGCATCAGCGTGTCGCTCTGACCGAACGCGATCGCGACGGGCGAGCCCACGACCATGCCCTGCGCGTCGTAGACCGTGAGCTGCGCGGTCTGATCGCCGGCGAAGCCACGTACCTGCAGCATGGTGTGCTGTGTGGTCGTCGTCGCCGGAGGGTCGACGAACACCGGCGCGTTGTAGCTGCCGGCCGGCAGCGTGCCCTTCGCCGCATCGGCGCGAATCCGGCCGATCGAGCCATCGCCGCCAGTTGCGCCGCCGGTACCGCCGCCGCCCTTGGTCGCCGACACGGTTCCCGTGATCGCGAGCGTCGCGCCCGAACGGATCAGGACGACGCCACCCGCACCGCCGCCGCCATTGCCGCCTCCACTGTTGAGGCCGCTGCCGCCATTGGCGGTCGCACCCGCGCCGAGCGTCACGTCGCCGCCTGCACTCAGCTCGAGAATCCCGCCGCCGCCGCCTGCCGCGCTGGGCGCGCCCAGCGTCACGGTGCCCTTGGTGCCCCCGCCGCCGCCCGACGCACAATTGTTCGAGAAGGCATCGATCTCGCGCGTGCCGTACGGGCCGCCACCGCCACCACCCGGTCCCGAGCCGGCCGTCCCCGGCGACGCAAAGCCGGCGCCGCCACCGCCGACGTCGTTGAGCAGGCCACCTGCTGCGGCGAGGCCGTGGCCCGAGCACGAGCAGCCGGTCAAAGCGTTCGAGCTCTCGCCCGACGCACCCGCCGCGCCACCCGAGCAACCTCCAGGGCCGGCGGTCTGGCCGCTGGCATCGGCGCTGACCTTGCCCGTGATCGAGATCGATCCGATGGAGTGAATTTGAACGGGCCCGACGTCGTTCGTCGCAGCAAACGCAACCGGGCCCGTGATGTCGACGAACGAGTACCGCGCGAGGAGCGGCGCTGCAGTGGTGGCCGTCAGGCTCTCGAGGTGGTGAACGACGAGCTTCGCAGGATCGAGCGAGCGCATGATCGTGCCACCGGATTGCGAGACCGTGAGCGTCACCATGCGCTCGACGCCGTCGTTCTTCGCCGCGTCGTCGTCGACCTGGAGCGTGAACGCGATGAAGTTGCCGTCGACCGCCGCCTTGGAATCGATCACGTGCACCGTCGCCGCATCCGCTGCATCCGGTGCAACGGTGACCGTTGCGTCGGCGGCGATTTGCTTGCCGGTGATCACGAACACGGCGGGCGCGGCGTGTCCCGTGCCCGCGCCTTCGTAGACCAGGTGCGGAAAGACGTCGTCGATCTGGAGCATGGTCGGATCGACGTCGGTCACGATCTCGACATCCGCGACCTGGGCGTCGATGTTGCGGTTGATGTGGTCGGGGTTATAGATGAACGAGCAGCCCCCCAAAAGTGGGACCAAAACCGCCAGGCGCTGCCTCATGTCCTCGATAATAACCGTACCGGCAGTGAGCCGTGCGTGAGCGCTGGGTGGCAATCCACATCCTCACGTTCGTCTGGCTGGATACCGGGGACAACCGGACCGATAATGGCTTTTATGGGTGCAACGCGCTTCGTCGTGTTGGTTGGCGTGCTCGCGGGCTGTTTGCCGCAAACCGCTGATCCACAGTATCCGCAACAACAGCAGCAGCCGCCGCCGTACCAGCAGCAGCAGCAGCAGCCACCGCAACCTGCACCGCAGGGTGGGGTCGCCGTCGGGCCGACCGACCCGGCGCAGCCTCCACAGCCTGCACCGCAGGGTGGAGTCTCGGTCGGCGCGACCGTGCAGGTCGGACCCGCGCAGCCACAACCGCAGCCGCAGCCGTACCCCGCACCGCAGGGGAATCCACCCACGCCGTACGGCCAGCAACCGCCACCGTATTCGCCGGCGCCGTACGTGGCGTACGTGCCGAACGCGCAACCGCAGGACAACTCGGGCCCGTCGGTGATCGGGCGAAGCCACTTTTACGACGGTGAAGTGATCACCGACTTCGCGACGGTCGGTGTGCTCGCGGCCGCGGACCTCGCGGTGCGCCAGGACGTCACCAACGGCAACGCGATCACGTTTCTGATCCTCGGCGGCGTCGCCGGCGGTGGTGGCGCCGGTTACTTGCTGACGCAAAAATATTCGATCAACGCGGGCGCCGCACACGCGACGACGATCGGCCTGATGCTCGGACTCGCGAATGGCGCGCTGTTGATCCAGCCGGCCGATTATCACGACGCCGCGTCGATCATGGGCCTGCTGACAGTCGGAAGCCTGGCGGGCGCCGCCGGTGGCTTCATCTACGGTCAGAACGCGGATCTCACCGACGGCCAGTCGCTGTTCGTCGGCAACTTGATGCTGCTCGGCAGCTCGACCGCGGCGCTCACCGCGGTCACCGCGAATCGCGACGGTGCCTACGGCAGCTTCGAGAACACGACGCTCGCACTCGGTCTCGATGGTGGCGCAGTCGTCGGTGCGCTCGTCGCGCCGCACCTCGATTGGTCGCCGCGCCGCGCGAAGATCGTGTTCGCTTCGACGTTCGTCGGCGCGTTGGCGGGCGGCTTGCTCGCCGGCATGATCGCGAAACCGAGGAACGGTGACACCACCGACACGAACGCGAGCGTCGTCACCGGCGCGATGACCGCCGGCCTGTGGGGTGGCTTCGGGCTCGGCATCTTGATCACGCGCGACCAGCCCGTCGATCCGAAGTACCTGCATGCCACAAAGAGCGGAACGTCTGGCACGGCCACGCAGACGAGCTTCGCGCCGTGGATTGGCGCGAACGGCCAGCTCGGTGTGATGTCGGGGGGCACCTTCTGATCGGTCTACGTGAGGCGTCGCTTGCGCCCCATTCAGATCCGCGAGATGTTTGGGTTCGGATGGCGAACTGCCTTTTGTGCTCGTCGCCGCGCTCGATCGGCCTCCTCTGTACGGCCCACGGCGTCGCGATCGCCTCACCCGGCATCACGAGCGAACAGATCTTCTCGCGCGTGCCCACTGCCGCGGCCTCGTTGGTCGATGCGTGGGGTTGTGCGCACGCGCTCGCCGACGGCACGAAGCTAGGCCGCGATCCGCGCGCTGACCTCGCCGTGTTGCACGCGTCGGTGTCGAGCGAGCACGCGACCATGAAGCTCGAAAACGGCGCCTGGCACATCATCGACAACTCGAGCCGCAACGGCACCGAGGTCAACGACCAGCGCGTGACCGATGCCGCGCTCGCGAATGGCGCGCAGCTCCGGCTCGGCGACGTCCGGTTCTACTTCTGGCCCGAGGCGCTGCCGAAGATGGAGGCGCCACGCGGTTCGGGGCGCACCGCACCGACGCGCCGCGACGAGCTCGTGTTCAGCGCGAAGGTGACGACGCCGAAAGGCACGTCACTCGACCTGCGCCAGCGCGTCGATGGCGGCGTGCTCCGCGTCGACGAGCACGCGATCGAGCTCGCGGCGATGGAGTTCGGGTTGTTGCAGCTGCTCGTCGAGCGCCGCCGGATCGTCGGCGACGCCGAGCTCGCGTACGTCGCGTGGCACGAGATCGCCGATGCGCTCGCGTTCAAGTCGGTCCAGGCCGATAGCGAGAACGTGCGCGAGCTGGTTCATCGCGTGCGCCGCAAGCTCGGCACCGTGCAGGCGGATGATTTGATCGAGAGCAAGCGCGGCGTTGGCTATCGCCTCGCCGGTGAGACCGGATGACTTTGCACCCGACGATTCCGTAATGGCGTCGTCGCGGCGCCGCCGGCAGGTGTGGATCGGGCGGAGGATCCGGCGACTCGGCCTCGCGTGGGAGAACGCGCTCGAGATCGCGCGATCGGGACGGTTGACCGCGCCGTACGGTGCGCCGTTCGAAGTGATCCACGAGGAGAAGGTCTACCGGTTGCGCCGCTATCAGCGCGAGGGCGCGCCGCTCGATGCGGGCGCGATCTTGCTGGTGCCGCCGCTGATGGTCGCGTCGGAGGTCTACGACATCTCGCCCGATACCAGCGCGGTCGCGTTTCTCAGCCGTGCCGGTGCGGATGTGTGGCTCAGCGATTTCGGCGCGCCCGAGCGCGAAGAAGGCGGCATGGATCGCACGCTCGACGATCACGTCCGCGCGGTCTCCGATGCGATCGATCGCGTGCGCGCCGCGACCGGCCGCGATGTCCACCTCGCCGGCTACTCGCAAGGCGGCATGTTCTGCTACCAGGCCGCGGCGTTCCGCAAGTCCGCAGGGCTCGCGTCGATCATCACGATGGGCTCGCCGGTCGATCTGCACCGCCAGCTCGCGATCGACGAGGACCTCACGGAACGGCTGACCGCCGGCCTGCGCAGCGTGCTCGAGTGGCCACTCGCGCGGATCGAAGGTCTGCCCGGCACGTTCACCTCGACCGGATTCAAGCTGCTATCGGCGCGCAAGGAAGCGATGCAGCTGATCGACTTCGTGCGCAACCTCCACGATCGCTCGGCGCTCGAGAAGCGCGAAGCCAAGCGGTTGTTCCTCGGCGGCCAGGGCTTCGTCGCGTGGCCGGGACCGGCATTTCGCAAGTTCGTCGACGAGGTGATCGTCGGCAATCGCATGGCCTCGGGCGGGTTCGTGATCGACGGCCACAGCGTCACGCTCGCGGATCTGACCTGCCCGATCCTTTATTTCGTCGGCAGCCGCGACGAGATGGGCCGGCCCGGCTCGGTGCGCGGGATCCAGCGGGCCGCGCCGAAGGTGACGAAGATGTTCGAGGTGCCGGTGCGCGCCGGCCACTTCGGGTTGGTCGTCGGCCACACCGCGCTCGACGTGACGTGGGCCGGTGTCTTGACGTGGTTGCAGGGCGGCGTGCCGCCGGCTGCGGTCGACGTGCGCGCTGAAACGCCGGAGATCGAGCAGGAGCACGAGCTCGAAGAGCACGACGAGCACGACGAGACGGCGATCGAGCTCGTGAAGGGCCTCGTTCAGAAGACCGCGCACGTCGCGATGGATCGGCTCGAAGCGCTCGGCGAGGACCTCGGCCACTACCTCGACCATGCGCGCTGGCAGGTGCCCCGGCTCAACCGGCTGCGTCACCTCCAGGATGATTCGCGGATCGGCCTCGGCAAGACGCTCGCCGATCAAGCGGCCGCGATCGGTGAGCGCACGTTCTTTCTGTGGCGCGGCCGCGCGTTCACCTACGCCGATGCGAACCGCCGCGTCGAGGCGGTCGTGCGCGGCTTGATCGCGTGCGGCGTCAAGCCCGGCATGCGCGTCGCCGTGATGATGAAGTCGCGGCCGTCGCACCTGTCCGTCGTCGGTGCGATCAACCGGCTCGGCGCGGTCGGCGTGCTCCTGTCGCCGGAGACCAGCGATGCGGTCCTGCCTCACGCGCTCGCGCTCGGCGAAGCCGAGGTCGTGATCGTCGATCCTGACAACGCCGCGCGGACGCGTGCGGCCACCTCGATCAAGGTCCTGGCGCTCGGTGGGGTTGGCGAACAAGGCGACGCGTTGCCCGGCGAGGTCCGGCCACGGCGCGAAATCCCGGCCGGGGTGATCGACATGGAAACGATCGATCCGGCCACGATCACCGTGCCCGCGTGGTATCGGCCCGACGCGGGTCGCGCGCGCGACCTCGCGATGATCTTCGTCAGCTCGGGCGCGCACGAACCGCCGCGCGCGACCAGGATCACGAACCGGCGCTGGGCGTTCTCCGCGCTCGGCGCCGCCGCAGCCGCGATGCTGACGACGCGCGATACCGTGTACTGCTGCCTGCCGCTCCATCACCCGTCGGGCACGCTGGTCGCGGCCGGCAGTGCGCTCGCGTCCGGTGCGCGGCTCGCACTCGCTTCGCGCTTCGCGCCCGATACGTTCTGGGACGAGGTCCGGCGCTACGGCGTCAGCGTCGTCTACTACGCCGGCGAGATGTGCCGCCGCCTCGTCGATGCGCCGCCCGTCGTCGGCGAGAGCAACAATCCGGTGCGGCTGTTCGCGGGTTCCGGCCTGCGCCCCGACGTGTGGCGGCGGCTCGTCGATCGATTCGGCCCGGTCGGCGTGCTCGAGCTCTACGCGTCGACCGAAGCGAACGCCGTCCTCGCGAACACCGCGGGAAAGAAGATCGGCTCGGTCGGCCGACCGTTGCCCGGCTCCGCCCACGTCGCGGTCGCCGCGTGGGACGACCTCGCGGATGACTTCGTGCGCGATGGCCACGGCCTGCTCGTCCACGCCCGGCTCGACGAGCCCGGCATGCTCGTCGCGCGGCTCGCTCGCGGTGGCAGCGATGTCGCCCACATCGATCCGAAGCGGCTGTTGCACGACGCGTTCGAGCCCGGTGACACGTGGTTCGTCACCGGCGACTTCATGCGGATCGATACCGTCGGGGATTTCTGGTACGTCGATCGCCAGGGCCACATGGTCCACACCGAGCAAGGCGTGGTCGCCTCGACGAAGATCGAGGATGCGCTGTACGGCTACACCGGCGTCGCGCTGTGCATTGCCGCCGGTCGCAGCACCGGGACGTACGAGACACCGATCGCCGCGATCGAGCTGCATTCGGGAGCCGCGCTCGATCTCGAAGCGCTATCCGCCGCGGTCCGCACGCTGCCCGAGTACGCGCGGCCGCAACGCGTGCGCGTCGTAGAGAGCTTGCCAATGACCGATGGCTTTCGCGCGATCAAGCGCGGGTTGCGCGACCTCGATGCCGTCGGTGGTCCGAACGTCTATGACTGGGATCCGCGCACGCAACGCTATCGGGCCGCACTGTCGTCGCTAGGACGGGGCGCATCGTAGTCAGCGCTCAGGTCTATCGGTCGATCCAGCCGCCGCGAAATCCTCCACGCTCGAGGCCGCGACGCACGTACGGACTTCCCCGCCACAGCGTCCAGATCAGCTCCGAGAGATAGTTCTCGATCATCACGACGATCGGACCCTCATTGAGCCCGTACTTGCACGGCGAGACCCAGCCTCGCGCGTGACCGGACGATACGGGGTACGTGGCGTTGAAGCTCGCCTCGAAGCCGGGACCGTGCGCGTTCTTGAGTCCGAGGTGTTCGATCGCGTGACGGATCGCCGCGCACACTTCGTGCGGTGCGAACGGAAGCGACGCGACGATCGCCCACGGCGAGAGGGTTCCGTCGTCCGGACCGAATGGAGCGCCACGCGCGAGATAGCCGTAGAATTCGCGGACGACGCCGTGAACGGTATGCTGCTCTGGTCCAGGACCGTTGCTCGCCGTGAAGCCCCACTCGTTCTCACCGTAGCCGGTGAAGCCGGCTGGGTTCTCGATCGCGTAGGCGCGTTGCGCGAGCGTCGCACGCCGGCTGTTCTCGAAGTAGTCGAAGCCGAGCTCGCGACAGCGCGCATCGCGCACGCCGTGGAGATCGAGCCATAGCTGCGGGAGCTGGTGGATGAACAGCGGGCCCGCATACACCTGATCGAAGCCGTACAGCGACAGCCGCTCGAACGTGCGTATCCATGCGAGGTAGCCGGCCGGGTGGGTCGAGAATGTCGGCGAGCCGAGCGCGAGGATGTAGAGCAGCAGCGCCTCGCTATAACCGCGGTCCCAGCGCGGCTCGAGGAATCCGGACTCCGGTCGCCAACCGTGGCGCAACGTCCCGTTGCTGTCCGCCGCCCAGTTCCAGTCGACGCGGCGGTAGAGCTCGTCGCCAAGCTCGCGGAGCGCGCCCTCGTCGGGTTCAGCGCCCGTGAAGTACAATGCCACGGTGTGGATGCCCGCCACGAGTAGCGCGGTATCGATCGTCGACAGCTCGCACCCGCCGAATCGCGCGCCCGATTCGGGATCGAGGAAGTGATAATAGAAGCCGTGATGACCGGTCGCGAGCGGCGCGGCGCTCTGTTCGCTGCCTGCCAAGAAGCGGAGTGTCGCGAGCGATCGAGTGACCGCCTCGGCGCGCGTCCACCAGCCGCGCTCGACCGCGATCGGATAGCTCGTCAAGGCAAGACCGACTGCGGCGATGCTCGCGGGTGAGCCCGGGCTCGTACGATCGGCAACCAGGCCGGTGCGAGGGTTCGTGTAGTCGACGAAGTACGTGAACGTCTCGCGTTGCAACGTCTGCAGCATCTCGAGGTCGGCGGCACCGACGGTCATAGCTCGACCATCACGAGAGCAACACTCTGCGGAGGCATGGCGAGCTCGAGCTCGAGCCCGGACGCCGCGACGCGCGGGCGCAGTGGCTCGGCGACCAGCACCGACATCGCCTCGAGCGCGGCAACGTCGCGCGGGAGAAGATGCTGGGGCCGCCCCATCGCCTCCCACGTGCGCCGCGGATTCGCGTGATTCGCATCGATGCGTTCGACGAACGCGGTGCGAATCTCGACGAGTCCGGGCAGTGCGATCGTGACGAGCTCGGTCGCGATCGCGTGGTCCGGAAGAGCGCCGTTCGCGACGAGGATCGCGAGCGTGCGCGCCGACCGCGTCACCCATACGTCGACCGTCGAGTGCGTGCCCGTGACTTCGAGCAACTCGTCCCCGAGCCGGTGCAGCAGCTCGTATGCCCGATACGCCGGCTTCGCGATCCCGTGGATGGTCAGCAGGCCGAAGCCGCCGTGAAATGGCTGCGACGAGAAGTAGTTTTCCTCGAAGATGTCGGAGAACGTCCAGTAGCTGTAGCCCTCGACGATGCCGCTGACCTCGAGGACACTCTTGACGATGAATGCGGCAGCGTAGGGCTCGTCGTGCCGGTCGTCGAACGGGTTCGACGACGTGCTCCACTCGGTATAATACAGCGGATGATCGCCGGCTTCCCCGTGAACCTGGGACGCCTCGTCGCGCAGCACGCTGCGATGGCTCGCCGCGAGCTGGTGCTCGGTGTCGTCGCCCGGCTTGCCGAATGCGTCGGTCGGATAGTGGTGGGTCGAGACGAAGTCGACGCTCGCGTGGTGCTTTCGGCAGTACGCTAGGAACTCCGGAACCCACGCGTTGTCCGCGGTCGCCGGGCCGCCCACGCGCAGCTCGGGATCGATCGCCTTGATCGTGCGCGCGGTCGCGGCGTAGAGCGCGAAGTACTGGTCCTGCGTGCCCGTCCAGAACGCGGGCAGGTTCGGCTCGTTCCACACCTCGAACATCCACGTGCGGACCTCGACGAGCCCATAGCGCTCGACCCAGTGCCGGACGAGCTTGTCGATCAAGGTGACCCACTGTGCGAGGTCCTTGGGCGGCGTGATGTTGCCGCGGTAATGAAACACCGTGTCGTCGCCCGAGGACAACGTCGACGGCATGAACGACAGCTCGACGACGGGCTTCATGCCGATCGAGACCAGGAAGTCGTAGATCGAATCGGCGTTGAAGAAACTGTAGACCAGCTGATCGTTCTCGCACATCAGCGTGCCGACATCGTCGGAGAGGATGCCATGACAACGCACGTAGCGAACGCCGAGCTCGCGGCGACAGCGCGCGAGCTGGCGCTGCCAATCGGCGCGCAGCGCGAGGGTCGCGTGACCGCTGCCGACCATCGTTTCCCAGACATGATCGAGTTGACGGCCTGCGGAGGCGGGCGTGCAAGCGAACCGACAGCTCATGCTTCATGAAGTCTGACGCCGAAACACGCGCCGGCACCTCCCGCTGATCCAGGTTTTTGATCGCCGAACCACCGCGAACAAATTGCGCGACCGCGGCGCTTCGTCGCATGCGCGTGCGCGCGGCGGAGCCGCTTCCGGCTGCGGCGATCCGGATGCACCCTTCCCTTTAGTTCAGTGCGCCGATGCGCGAGGGCTCGCCGTGCGTATGCGCGCGATTCGAGGCCTCGCTGGTGCTCGGCCCCCGCGCACGCTGCTGCAGAAGTGTACGCCCGGCACATTCACCGGGCATGCTCGATGCACCGGCGCATCCGCGGACGATGGGCGCGCTGTTTCCGCCGTGGACGAACACGGCATTTCGCATCGCACTGATCGGCGTGGCGCTCGCAGCCACGGGCGTGATCGTCGCGCCGATGGTCTACGCGCGCAGCCCGTTCGCGACCGGCGCGCAGCAGCCGCTGTTGCAACCGATCGCGTTCGACCATCGCCACCACGTCAAGGACGACGGGATCGATTGCCTCTACTGCCACGAGAACGCGCAGCGTGGGCCGTACGCGGGACTGCCCGACACGGCGCGCTGCATGGGGTGTCATGCCCAGATCTGGAACGACAGCGTCACGATCGCCCCCCTGCGAAAGAGCTACGAGTCGGGGGCGCCGATCCGCTGGCAGCGCGTCCACTCACTCCCGGACTTCGTCTACTTCGATCACTCGATCCACGTGACGCGCGGGATCGGCTGCGTCACCTGTCACGGCAAGGTCGACGACATGGCGGCGGTCTACCAGGTCAAGCCACTGTCGATGCAGTGGTGCGTCGATTGTCATCGCGATCCGGCACCGCACCTGCGCCCCCTCGATCAGATCACCAGCACGACGTGGCAGCCCACGCCGGAAGAGATGACCCGCCTCGCGGCGACGTTCGAGCCGCGTTCGCTCACCCGTTGCTCGACGTGCCACCGATGACCAAACCGATCGGCCTCGACGCGCTCAGCCGCCGCCAGTTCTTCAAGCTCGCGGGCATCGGCGCCGCCGCGGCCGGGATCGCCGGATGCTCGTCGCGTCCCGCGCGCGACATCTTGCCGTATGCCGAGCGCCCGCCCGAGCTCACTCCAGGCGTCGCCACGTATTACGCAACCTCGCTCGTCCAGGATGGCCACGCGACCGGCGTGATCGTCGAGACCCATGAAGGCCGGCCGACCAAGATCGAGGGCAACCCGGACCACCCGGCCAGCCTCGGCGCGACGCGCGCGATCGAGCAAGCCGCGGTGCTGTCGCTCTACGACCCGCAGCGTACCCGCGCGATCACGGATCGCGGCGTGCCCACGAGCTGGGCCTCGATCGAACGCGTGCTAGCCGAAGCGCGCGCTGATCGCGGCCGCGGCACCCAGGTGTTGCTCGAGCCAACGTCGTCGCTGCTCGCGGGCGAGCTCCTCGCGCGGATCCGCGCCACGCTCCCGGCGGCGCGCGTGACGTTCTGGGCGCCGTTCGCCGCGCGAGCGTCGCTCGCGGGCCACCGCAGCGTGTTCGGACGACCGCTCGAGCGCCGCCTCGCCCTCCACGATGCCGACGTGATCGTCGCACTCGACGCCGACCTGGTCGGCGATCACCCGTTCGCGCTCGCCCACGCGCGCCATTTCGCCGACCGGCGCCGCGTCGTCGACGGTGACTCGCGGATGAACCGGCTCTACGCGATCGAGACGAGTTACTCGCCGACCGGGATCCTCGCCGACCACCGGTTCCGCGTGCGGCCGTCCGAGATCGGGCTCGTCGCGCGCGAGCTGCTCGCCGAGCTCGCCGCAGCGGGCAAGGTGGCGCCCGAGCTCGCCGCGCCACGTGCGACCGGCCCCCGCGCCCGCTGGATCGCGGCGATCGCGCGCGACCTGGTCGCGGCCGGAGGGCGCAGCGCGATCATCGCCGGCGAGCGTCAACCCGCGGCGGTCCACGCGCTGGTCGCCGGCCTGAATGCCGCGCTTGCCAGCACGTGCGTGACCTACGCGCCATCCGCGCTGATCGAGGCCGGCGAGGCGAGCCACGACCTCGGCCCGCTCGCGACCGCGCTCGCGCATGGCGAGGTCACGACGCTGATCATCGTCGGTGGCAATCCGAGCTACACCGCACCGGCCGACCAAGGGCTCGCGATCGACCGCGCCGAGCGTAGCCTCTATCTCGGCGCGTACGCGAACGAGACCGCCGCCGCGTGCCACTACGTCGTCCCCGGGCTCCACGATCTGGAGCTGTGGGACGTCGTGCGCGCCGCGGATGGCACGATCTCGCCGCAGCAGCCGATGATCGAGCCGCTGTTCGACGGCCACTCGACGTGCGAGCTGCTGGCCACGTGGCTCGGAGACAAGCCGGTCGCGGCGCGCGAGCGCGTCGAGGCCGCGTGGCCGCGCCTGGTTCCGGGGACGAGCTTCCACCAGGCGCTCGCGCGCGGCGCGGTCGCAAGCAGCGCGACGCCCGCGGTGCCCGTCGAGGTCGCGTGGTCCGCGGTGGCCACGCACGCCGCAACACCCTCGACCGCGGCCTACGAGCTCGAGCTTCGCGCACATCCCTACCTCTACGATGGTCGCCACGCGAACAACCCGTGGCTGCTCGAGCTCCCCGATCCGATCACGAAGCTGACCTGGGACAACGCGGCGCAGGTCTCGCCGCGCACCGCCGCGCGGCTCGGGATCAAGACCGGAGATATCGTCGCGCTCGCCGTCGCCGGGCGCTCGCTCGAGGTCCCCGCGATCGTCGTGCCCGGCCAAGCCGATGCGACGTTCACGTTGTACTGCGGGTTCGGGCGGACCGGTGCCGAGGGGGTCGCGCGCGGGGTTGGCGTCTCGGCGTTCCGGCTATGGACGACCGCGCTCGGCTTCGCGGCGCCCGTCGAGGTCGCGGTCACGGATCGCCAGCGCACGCTCGCGATCACGCAGGGCCACTGGGAGCTCGAGGACCGCGACCAGTTGCCGAGCGCGACCCTCGCGGAGCTCGGCCACGATCCGCGCGTCCGCAGCGAGCTCGCGCGCCAGCGCGGTCCGCAACCGACGCTACTCGGCAAGTTCTCGCAGACCGGCGCGCAGTGGGCGATGTCGATCGACCTCACCACGTGCAGCGGCTGTTCAGCGTGCGTGATGGCGTGCGCCGCCGAGAACAACACGCCGGTCGTGGGCCGCGAGCAGGTGCTGAACAGCCGCGAGATGCACTGGCTGCGCCTCGATCGCTACGTCACCGGGCCCGACGAAGACGCGCCGATCGCCGTCGAGCCGATGGCATGCCAGCACTGCGAGAACGCACCCTGCGAGTACGTTTGCCCGGTCGAGGCTACGAGCCACAGCGACGACGGCCTCAACGAGATGACCTACAACCGCTGTGTCGGCACGCGGTTCTGCTCGAACAACTGCCCGTACAAGGTACGGCGCTTCAACTGGTTCGACTTCAAGCAACACTCCGGCCTCCAGGTCCTCGCGCGCAACCCCGACGTCACTGTCCGCGACCGCGGCGTGATGGAGAAGTGCACGTACTGCGTGCAGCGGATCCGGCGCGCCGAGATCGACGCGCGCGAAGCCGGCCGGCCGTTCCAGGGCCACGACGTCCGCACCGCGTGCCAGCAGGTCTGCCCGACCCAGGCGATCACGTTCGGCTCCTTGAACGACGCGACCACCGCGGTGACCGAACATCGCACCCGGCCCCACGACTACGCGGTCCTGCACGATCAGGGCACGGTGCCACGCACCCACTACCTCGCGCGGATCCGCAACCGCAACCCGGAGCTCGGATGACCACCGCGGCGCACGACGACGTGCTGCTCGGCCGGCCGAGCGATCACGCGATCAACGAGCAGCTGCTGTCGACCACCTGGCGGCCGATGACCCGCGGCTGGAAGATCCTGTTCGCGATCTGCAGCGCGTTCACGGTGCTCCTGTTCGCGCTGATCACGCTCACGTTCATGCGCGGGATCGGGATGTGGGGCAACAACATCCCGAACGCGTGGGGCTTCGCGATCATCAACTTCGTGTGGTGGATCGGCATCGGTCACGCGGGCACGTTCATCTCGGCGATCATGCTCGTGCTCGAGCAGAACTGGCGGACCTCGATCAATCGGTTCACCGAGGGCATGACGCTGTTCGCGGTCATGCAGGCCGGCCTGTTTCCGCTGCTGCACCTCGGCCGGCCGTGGTTCGCGTACTGGCTGTTTCCATATCCGAGCGTGATGGGCACGTGGCCGCAGGTGCGCAGCGCATTGCCGTGGGATGCCGCGGCGGTGTCGACGTACTTCCTGGTCTCGCTGATGTTCTGGTACCTCGGCATGGTCCCCGATCTGGCCGGCCTGCGCGACCGCGCACCGACCCGGCGGCGCCGGATCATCTACGGCATCTGCGCGCTCGGCTGGCGCGGCTCGACGCAGCAATGGCGCCACCACAAGGTCGCGTACATGTTGCTCGCCGGCATCGCGACGCCGCTCGTGGTCTCGGTCCACTCGATCGTCAGCCTCGACTTCTCGATCACCGCGCTGCCCGGATATCACTCGACGATCTTCCCGCCGTTCTTCGTCGCCGGCGCGATCTTCTCGGGCTTCGCGCTCGTGCTCACGCTGATCATCCCGGCGCGGCGGTGGTTCAAGCTCGAGAACGTGATCACGCTGCGCCACTTCGAGCTGATGGCGAAGATGTGCATGGTCATGAGCTGGATCGCGATCTACTCGTACGTGGTCGAGATCTTCCTGGCCTGGTACTCCGGCGACAAGTTCGAGATCTACCAGCAGATCATGTACCGGCCGTTCGGGTTCTACGCGTGGACATTCTGGACGATGATCGCGTGCAACTGCCTCGTCCCCCAGCTGTTCTGGTCGCGCCGGATGCGGCGCAACCTCAAGGTGCTGTGGATCGCGTCGCTCTTGATCAACCTCGGCATGTGGCTCGAGCGGTTCGAGATCGTGGTGGTCTCGCTGTCGCGCGACTTCTTACCGTCGTCGTGGCACACGTACATGCCGACGTGGGTCGATCTCGGGATCCTCGCCGGCACGTTCGGGTTCTTCGGCCTGTTGTTCCTGCTGTTCTTGCGGTTCGTGCCGTTCGTCCCGGTCGCGGAAATCAAGCAGATGCGCGGCGAGCTCGAGCGCGAAAAGGTGGCCGCGTGAAGGACAAGATCGCGCTCGCCGCCGAGCTGGGCTCCGGAGAGGAGCTCAAGCGCTGCATCGAGATCCTCCGCGACCTCGGGATGTCTCGGTTCGAGACATTCACGCCGTACGAGGTCGAGGGTCTCCAGGAGCTGCTCGGCGTGCCACGCTCGCGGTTGTCGTGGATCGTGCTCGCCGCGGCGCTCGTCGGCGGCGGAGGCGCGTACTTCCTCGAGTGGTGGATCAACGTGGTGTCGTACCCACTCGACATCGGTAGCCGGCCACTGCACTCCGCGCCGGCGTTCTTGCCGATCATGTTCGAGATGGCGGTGCTGTTCGGATCGATCGCGGCGTTGATCAGCGCGCTCGTGCTCGGCGGCTTGCCGACGCTGTGGCATCCGATGTTCGAGGTCGAAGGCTTTCGCAGCGTCACCGACGATGGGTTCTGGCTCGCGGTCCACGCCGGCGACACCGCCCTCGATCGCGCGAGCGCGACGGCGGCGCTCGAGGCCGCCGGGGCCCGCCGCGTCGTGTGGTTGGGGGCGCCGTGAAGCTCGTCCTCGTCCTCGCATTCGTACTCGCGCCGGCGCTGGCCTGCGACAACCACGGCCAGACCCCGGACTGGTCGCGGATGATCACGCAGCCCAAGTTGTTGCCGTACGGCGCCTCGCCCGAGTTTGCCGACGGGCGCGCGATGCGGCCACGACCGGCCGGCGTGATCGCGCGCGACTGGATCGCGGATCCCGCGCGCCGCGACGGCAACACCGCCGACGGTGTCGCGGTCACGTCGATCCCGGTGCCGGTCACCCGGGCGCTGCTCGAGCGCGGCCGCGAGCGGTTCGGCGTCGCGTGCGCGGTGTGTCACGGGATCGCCGGGGATGGCGAGTCCCCGGTCGCGCATGCGATGCAACGACGCCGACCGCCCTCGTTGCACGAGCCCCGGATCGCGGCGCTGTCGCCGGGCGCGATGTACCGCGTGATCGTGGACGGTTACGGCGTGATGCCGTCCTACGCGGTGCTGCTCGCCACCGACGATCGCTGGGCCGTGATCGCCTACGTGCGCACGCTCGAGCTCGCGTGGCACGCGCCGGTCGCGTCGCTGCCGGCGCCGGTCCGCGACGACATCGCGCGGAGGTTGCCGTGAGCCGGCGCGCGCTGATCCTCGTCGCGGCGGTGCTCGGCGTCGCCGGCGCGGTCGCGACCGGCATCGGGTTCGCGATCGAGCCGACCCAGGCGGCGTTCTCGTACCTCACTGCGTGGCTGTTCGCGTTCTCGATCGCGATCGGCGCCCTCGTCATGCTGATGATCGCGCACGCGACCGGCGCACGCTGGTCGATCGTGCTCCGCCGCTTCTTCGAGGCGATCGTCGGCGCGCTGCCCGTGATCGCGATCCTGTTCGTGCCGATCGTGCTGTCGATGCACCGGCTGTACGCGTGGGTCGATCCATCGCCGGCGCTCGCCCCCGACGCACTCGCGAAGCTCGTCCACAAGGCGCCATACCTGAACGTGCCGTTCTGGACGATCCGCGCGGTGGTCCTGTTGGGGTTGTGGAGCGTCGCCGGCGAGCTTCTCATCCGCTGGGCCGCGCGGCTCGGCGGCAACGAACCGCGCTATCGCGGCCGCCTCGTCACGCTGTCGACCCCGGGGCTCCCGGCCGTCGGTCTCACGCTCACGGTCGCCGTGTTCGACTGGCTGATGTCGCTCACGCCGCTCTGGTACTCGACGATCTTCGGCCTGCTGTTCTGGTCGGGCGGATTTCTCGCCGCGCTGTGCCTGGTCGCCGTGATCGCGCGTGGTGCGCGCCGCGTTCCCGATGTTGCCGCGGCGGTTTCGCCGGACATCACCAGTGCGCTCGGGCGCATGATGTTCGCGTTCCTCGCGTTCTGGGCCTACATGGAGTTCTCGCAGGGCCTGATCATCTGGATCGCGAACAAGCCCGCAGAGATCCCGTGGTACGTGGCACGGGGCGCCGGGGCCTGGGGCGCCGTGTTCGCGATCCTGGTGATCGGTCACTTCGCGATGCCGTTCTTCACGCTGCTGTCGCGCTCGCTCAAGCGCCGATCGACGCCGCTCGCTCTCGTCGCGGCCTGGCTGATCGTCATGCACTACATCGACGTGTACTGGCTCGTGATGCCGGTGCTCCACACGAATGTCGCGCTGCACTGGCTCGATCTCGCCGCGCCGTGCGGAGTGCTCGGGCTCACCGTCGCGATCGCGGCAGCACGCACCCGTGCGCGCCCACCGCTGCCGATCGAAGACCCGCGGCTCGCCGCGGCGCTCGCATACAAGGCACGTCCATCATGACCGCATCTACCTCGACGACACTGCCGCGGGAGCCCGAGGGCCTGAGCGTGCGAAAGATCTGGATCGTGGGGACTGCGACGGTGGTCTCGACGCTCCTGCTCACCGGCGTGGCCTGGCTCCTCGTCACGGTTCCGACCGGTTCGCCGGCGGCGGCGCAACCCTCTTCGCTCGTCCACGACCTGGTCGAGCATGCGACGGGCGGCGCCGATGCGAAGGCCGCGGGCAACCAGGCGCTGGAGCGCTATGGCTGGATCGATCGAGGCGCCGGGGTCGCGCGGATCCCGATCGAACAGGCGATCGACGCGGTCGTCGCGGATCCGGCGCTGATCGCGGGAGGTCCGCGATGAAACGCGTCGTGCTGCTCCTCGTCCTCGCGTGCTCGATCGCGGACGCCGACCCACCCGCGCCGCCCGGGCCGCCCGCGCCGCCCGGCTCGCCCGCCTGGGCCGAGGGTGCGGATGTCACCGAGCACCTCGGCGCGAAGGTGCCGCTCGATCTCGTGTTCACCGACTCGGCCGGCGCGAAGGTCCCGCTGCGCTCGCTGTTCGATGGCGTTCACCCCGTGTTGCTCGTGCTCGCGTACTACGAGTGCCCGCAGCTGTGCAGCCTCGTCCTCGACGGCGCGGCGAACGCGATGCGCCAGCTCGACGACTGGGGCTGGAAGCTCGGGACGCGATACCGAGTCGCGACGATCAGCTTCGATGCCCACGAGCGGATCGATCAGGCGGCGCGCAAGCAGACCACCGTGCTCGCGACGCTCGGCCGCGCCGACCGCACGGCGTGGCCGTTCCTGGTCGGCGACGAGCCGAGCATCGATGCGCTGACCGGCGCACTCGGCTTCAAGTTCCTCCGCGATCCACGCACCGGCACGCTCGCGCACACTGCGGTCGTGTTCGTGCTGTCGCCCGACGGGATGATCTCGCGCTACCTCTACGGCACCGACTATCCGGCGCGCGACCTCAAGCTCGCGCTGCTCGAGGCGAGCGACGGCAAGACCGGCACGATCGGCGACAAGATCCTGCTGCGCTGCTTTCACTACGACCCGGCGAGTCGCCGGTACGGTCTGTTCATCGCGCGGTTCATGAAGATCGGTGGCGCCCTGATCTTCGTGATCGCGGTGCTCGTGATCTACACGTTCGCGCGCCACGAACGCCGCCGCGAGAGGCACGCGCCGTGAACGCGTTACTCCATCACCTGTTGAACCTCCCTCCCCAGGCGTCGTCGGTCGCGCGCGGGATCGATACGCTGCACTACAGCGTCATCCTCGCGACGTTCCTGGGCGTCGCGGTGGTCGCGGCGATCACCGTGTGGTTCATCGTGCGATTTCATCGTCGCACCGAAGTACCGGAGTGCACGCCGCGCGTCGTGTCGTCGCTCCGGCTCGAGCTCGGCGTGGGCGGCGGGCTCCTCGCGCTGTTCTGCGCGTGGTGGGTCATCGGGTTCGCGCAGTATCGCGACCTCGAGACGCCGCCGGCGAACGCGATCCCGATCTACGTGACCGCGAAGCAGTGGATGTGGAAGTTCGCGTATCCGGGCGGCCCGACCTCGTCGGAGGTCCTTGTCGTGCCGGTCGGAACCCCCGTCAAGTTGATCATGACGTCGCGCGACGTCATCCACGGCTTCTACGTGCCCGCGTTCCGGATCAAGCAAGATGTCGTACCCGGCCGCGCGATCACGACGTGGTTCGATGTCGTCGAGCCCGGCACCTACGACATCCTGTGCACGCAGTACTGCGGCACGAGGCACTCGTTCATGCGTGCCCAGGTCGTGGCGCTCGCGCCGGCCGACTTCGCGCGCTGGCTCGATGCGGCGCGCGGGCCACTCCCACTGCCGGGCGCCAAGGGGGAGGGCCAGGGCCTGGCCGCGCGCGGGCATGCGGTCGCGGCCGAGCACGGCTGCCTGCGCTGTCACTCGGTCGATGGCTCGCCGTTCATCGGCCCGACCTGGGCGGACGCGTTCGGCCGCCGGCGCCCGCTCGCCGGCGGCGGCGACGTACTCGTCGACGAGGCGTACCTCACCGAGTCGATGATGGATCCGAACGCGAAGGTCGCAGCGGGGTTCAAGGCGGTGATGCCGTCGTACCAGGGCGTGATCAGTCCCGCCGAGACCGCCGCGCTCCTCGAGTACATTCGCTCGCTGCGCGACGTCGAGCCCACCACCCAGGTCCCGGCACCCACCGGCCCGATCTCGATCCCCGAAGGAGTGCGCGATGGCGGCGTCTGAGCCCGACTACTTGCGTGCGCGTTCCGGCATCCGCTCGTGGTTGCTGACGACCGACCACAAGCGGATCGCGATCATGTTCTTCGTCGCGACCACGATCGCGATGATGCTCGGCGGCACGTTCGCGATGCTGCTGCGCACGAAGCTGCTCCTCCCCGGCCCCGGGATCATGGAGCCGATCACGTACAACCGGATGTTCACGCTGCACGGCGTCGTGATGGTGTTCATGTTCATGATCCCCGCGATCCCCGCGGTGTTCGGCAACTTCTTCCTGCCGATCATGCTCGGTGCGAAGGATCTCGCGTTCCCGCGGATCAACCTCGCGAGCTTCTACGTCTACGTGTTCGGAGCGACGCTGACGCTGTGGGGCATGGTCCACGGCGGCGCCGACACCGGGTGGACGTTCTACGCACCGTACGCGACGGTCTCGCCGACGGACGTCGCGCCGATCGCGATCGGAGTGTTCGTGCTCGGCGTGTCGTCGATCATGACCGGCCTCAACTTCATCGCGACGACCCACATGCTGCGCCGCGAGGGCTTGCGCTGGCACGGCATGCCGATCTTCGTGTGGACGCTGTACGCGACCAGCATCATCCAGGTGATCGCGACCCCGGTGCTCGGGCTGTCGGTGACCCTGGTCGCGCTCGACCACGCGCTCAAGATGGGCATGTTCGACCCCGCGCTCGGCGGCGACCCGGTCCTGTTCGAGCACCTGTTCTGGTTCTACTCGCACCCGGCGGTCTACATCATGATCCTGCCGGGGATGGGCGTCGTCGCCGAGATCATCCCGACGTTCGCCCACAAGAATCAGTTCTCGTACAAGGCGCTCGCGTACTCCTCGCTCGGCATCGCGTTCGTCGGCTTCTTGACGTGGGGACACCACCTGTTCGTCGCCGGCATCTCGCAGCTCGACGCGGCCCTGTTCGGACTGATGTCGATGTTCGTCGCGATCTTCTCGGCGATCAAAGTGTTCACGTGGGTCGGCACCCTGTACCGCGGCTCGATCGCGTTGAAGACGCCGCTGCTCTACATGTTCGCGTTCATCTACCTGTTCGTGTTCGGTGGCATGACCGGGATCGCGGTCGCGACCACCTCGCTCGACGTCCACTGGCACGACACCTACTTCGTGATCGCGCACTTTCACTTCATCATGATCGGCGGCACGCTGACCGCGTTTCTCGGTGCTACCCATTACTGGTTTCCGAAGATGTTCGGCCGGATGTATCCCGAACGGCTCGGCGTGGTCTCGGCGGTACTCGTGTTCGCCGGGTTCAACCTGACGTTCGTGCCGCAGTTCCTGCTCGGCAACGCCGGCATGCCGCGGCGCTACGCGACCTACCCCGTCCGGTTCCACCTGCTCAACGTGATCTCGACGATCGGCGCGTACACGCTGGGCGCCGCGCTGCTGCTGACGTTGACGTATTTGCTGGTGGCGCTGTTCTATGGCAAGCGCGCGCCCGCGAACCCGTGGCACTCGCGCGGCTTCGAGTGGCGCACGCCGTCGCCGCCACCCGAGCACAACTTCATCAAGCCGTTCGATCCGGCGTACGGCCCGTACGCGTACGACGAGCCCGCCGACCCGAACCTACCGAAGCTCGACGAGGCCGCGTGAGCGACGTACTCGAGGTCCAGTACGACACGCTGGCCCGCCAGCACGCGACCGCGCGGCTCGGCATGTGGATCTTCCTCGCGAGCGAGTCACTACTGTTCGGCGGGCTGTTCGCGCTCTACGCGGCGTATCGCTTCATCTATCCGGCCGAGTTCCACGCGGCGGCGGCGCACGCGAACGTCGTGCTCGGCACGATCAACACGTATCTGTTGCTGACCTCCAGCCTCACGGTCGCGCTCGCGATCTACGAGACCAAGCACGCGCGCCGCCACCGCGCGCTGATCTTGCTCGCGATCACGATCGCGCTCGGCGTCACGTTCGAGGTCCTCAAGGGTGTCGAGTACGGCCAACACCTCGCGGACGGCATCGCCCCGGGCGGCTGGTACTCGTACGCCGCGTTGCCGGCGCACGGCGCGGTACTGTACTTCACGCTGTATTATCTGATGACCGGCCTGCACGCGTTGCACGTGCTCGGCGGGCTGTGCGCGCTGACCTGGCTGTGGGTGTTGCTGTACCGCGGCCGGCTCACCCCCGACTCGCACGTCGCGCTCGAGCTCGGCGGCCTGTACTGGCACCTCGTCGACCTCGTGTGGATCTTCCTGTGGCCCCTGATCTACCTGGTGACCTGATGACGAAGCGCGATCCCAGTGAACCCTCCGAGGCAGGCGGTCCGAGCGCCCTGGGCTACGTCGTCGTCTGGATCGTGCTGGTCGCGCTCGCGACCGCCAGCCTGCTCTCGTCGCAGGCGGTCTCGGGCAGCGCGGGGCTCGCGATCTCTCTCGCGATCGCCGCGGCCAAGGCCGCCCTGGTCGCCGCGGTCTTCATGCACCTCGCGTACGGCCGTGCGGTCCATCGCATGGCGTTCGCCGCCGCGATCGCGTTCTTCCTGCTGCTCGTACTCGGCGTGGTCGCGGATGTCGGGACCCGTTCGATCGCGAGCTCCTACGTCGATGACGTCGGCAACTAGCGCGTACCACGACGGTTCATCCGGCGTTTCCGACCGTTCGTCGGATGTGGGGTTTCCGTGGCCGCGGCACGTGCGTACGCATGGGGCATGCGAATCATCATGCCCGTCTGGCTTGCCACGCTCGCCGCTTGCGCCACCACCCAATCGCCGCCGCCGGCGGCTTCGCCTCCTGTCACCAGGGCCGACGCGAAGCCCGAGCGGTTCGACAACAAGGTCCGCCAGGACTTCTTCGACGGGATTCGCGGCGATGCCGCGGCGCTGGACCGCGCGCAGAAGCTGTGCGAGGACACGCTCGCGAAGCATCCAGATCAGCCGGAGTCTGGCACGGCGCCGCGATCACCGCGCGCTCGACGCTGGCGTTTCGTAACGGCGATCGCGACAAGGGGATGGAGCTCTACGCGAAGGGCACCGGCGAGATGGATCGCGCGGTCTCGCTCGCGCCGAAGGCGGTCGAGGTGCGAATCCCGCGGGCCACGGGCTCGACACGCTGCGCGCGCGGCTCGACGTGTTGTACGGCGCCGCCGCGACGCTCGCGGCTCCCGCGCCGAGCACGACCGGCGCGCGTCATCCTGGAGCTGCCGCCATCGTGAAGCCCCGCGTGTTCGTCGTCGATGACGAGGAGCTCGCGATCAAGCGGCTCGTTCGAAGCGACCGACCGCGTCGAAGTCGCCGGAACCGCGACCGATCCGCGCGATGCGATCTCCCGGATCAACGACGACATCGCAACCGTGTTCCTCGACATCTCGATGCCCGAGGTCGACGGCTTCGCGGTCGCGCGGCGGCTGCCACCCGGTGCGCTCGTCGTGTTCACCACCGCGCACGATCAACACGCGCTGCGCGCGTTCGAGGTCAACGCGCTCGATTACCTCGTCAAGCCGATACGCGCCGAGGCGCTCGCTCGCGCGCTCGACAAGCTGGCGCGTCGGCGCGGCAACGCTCGCCTGGTGATCACGTCGCGGGTCGGCGATCGCACGCACGTCGTCCAGCTCGATCGCGTCACGCACTTTCATGCGGAGGACAAGCTGACGTACGCGCTCACGGCCGACCAGAGCTACGTCGTCGACGAGTCGATCGCCGCGCTCGAGGAGCGCCATACCGGTAACGGCTTCTTCCGCATCCATCGCGCGACGCTCGTCCGGCTCACCGCGATCTGCGAGTTCCTCGCGAGCCCACCGCGTGTCCGGTTGCGTGACAGCGATCGCGTGTTGCACGTGGCACGCGATCGCGTGCGCGCGCTCAAGGACGTGCTCGGCTAGGGTTCGATCAGCGATACGTTGGAGCGACCCTCCGATAGCCGGTCCGCCAGCAGCGTGGGAAACTAGCGAGATGGCATCCAGGATCGAAGACTACGCGCTGCTCGGCGATCTCGAGACCGCGGCGCTGGTCGGGCGCGACGGCACGATCGACTGGATGTGCCTGCCGCGGTTCGACTCCGATGCGTGCTTCGCGGCGCTGCTCGGCGATCGCGGCAATGGCTGCTGGGCGCTCGGCCCACGTGCCGCCGTCGCGAGCTCGCGGCGGCGCTATCGCGGTCCCCCGCTCGTGCTCGACACCGAGCTCGAGACCGCGACCGGCACGATCGCGATCCACCCCTCGCGCTGATCCGCACCGTGATCCGGCTCGGCTCGCCCGCCTCGCCTACGCCCGACGAGCAGCCGGCGGTCGATCGATCGGAACCGCGATCGTCGTGATCGACGCGTTCTGAAACCTAGTGCAGATCCGCCGCGTAGATATACATCGCGGTGTCGATCTCGGCCTGGCGCAGCGCGGTGCCGATCGCGGCGTCGACCCCGGCATCGCCGCTCCAGCACGACGTGTGATCGAAGAAGTAGGCGCCGATGTTGTCGTTGCACTTCGACGCGTACGCATTCGCGAGCGCGGTCCACATTCCGGGCCAGAGCGCGTTCGATGCCCACGCAGTGTCGAGCAGCACCGCATCGGCCGTGCCGGGCGGCGCGCTGTTCCAGTCGCCGCTGACGTAGCTGTTCTGGACGGCGACCGCGCGGTCCTCGAGGTGCGAGTGGAGGTCGAGCGGCCGGTCGGTGGCCGCGTAGTTCGCCGCGTGCATCGGCTGCGTGATATCGGTCGCGTAGTGCAGCGCGAGCCCGAGCTCGTAGCAACCTCCCGACACGTCGTTCGCCGCCAGCTTGGTGCGCGCGTTCGAAAGGTGCGAGCGGGCCTCGTCGTAGGCGACCGGGCTGGTGTTACCGAGGTAGTTCGTGCCCGTCGCCGGATCGTAGAAGTGCGACGACCACGTGAACCAGTTGTTGTAGGCGATCTTGTGGTCCGCGTCGTCGAGGGCTAGCTGCCACCGGGACCGGCAGGCCGCGCTATCGAGCCGCGCGTACGCGTTCGCGGCCTTGGGCAGCGACAGGTGATGCGCGAGGATCGCGATCGAACGATTGACGATGAACAGGTGCGTGCTCTTGCCCTCGTTCGTCGCGCTGCCGGACGCCCAGTACGGCGACTTCGGTGCCGAGTCCGGAGGCGTCGGCTCTTCCGCGACGGCGCACCCGGAACCGAACAAGACCAGAAGCATTCCCACGTTGCGCATGGCCGGCTCGATAGCACCTTCGCGCCGTCTGTAGGGTGATTCACCCTGGCAGCTCCTCGCCTGACGGAGCCGCGGGATGCGCACGATCTTGCACCTCGCCCATGTAGCGGATCCGGGCGGCCGCGCTTGGCCGTGGGCCGCGAGGCTCGTGCCTCGCGAACCTGGCGATCCGTCGGGCCTCGCGCACCCGCGCACGGCTCGAACCACGAGACGCCTACGCGTCGCTCGAACGGTCAATCGAGCGGAAACGCGATCGTCGTGATCAACGCGTTCTCGGCCTGGCGCGAATCGAGCCGCGTGAACTGGACGACGATCGGTACGTCGGACTCGATCACGCTCGCGTAGTCGGTCGCGACCGGCACCGACTCCGGGTCGGTCAGATCGTTGAACCGCAGGTGCTTGGTGCGCCGCGCGCCGACCGTGACGCGATAGGGCCCGACCGGATCGCGATCGCTGAAGTACAGCGTGAGCTCGACGTGCGCGTCCGCGTCGCCGGCGTTGAGGATGCACGCCGTCTCGTGGCTCGTGAACAGGTGTTCGGGCCCGTGGCTCCAGCCCGGGATGTAGCCCTCGGCGATCGCCCAGCGCTTGCGGCCGAGCGCGGTCATCGCCGCACCAGCCGGGCGATGCCGAGCGCGAGCCCGGTGACGACAGCAGCGCCGGCGATCCCGATGATTGCCTGGACCCCGCCGGCGCCCAGGACGGTCGCCGCGCGCGCGATGAAGTCGCTCGAGCGCGCCTTGGCGTCGAACCGGCCATGGGCGCCGGGATCTCCCGGCACCGGGGTGAACAAGTTCGCCGGCGCGTGCGGGTTCGGTCCTGCGGTGAGCTGACCCGAGTAGCCGTGGGTCGCGAGGTACCGATCGGCGAACGCAGGCGCGATCTTGTCGCCGACGATCGCCTTGATCGACGGCCAGCCGAGGTAGACCTCGCGGCGCGGTCGAAGCGACATCGCGTGGAGCGCTCGCGCGATGATCTCGGGCTGAAAGATCGGGGGCACGGGGCCGAGTGCATGATCCATCTTGTTCACGCACCAATCGAACTGCGGTGTGTTGACGGCCGGCAACTGGACCATGCACAGCTCGATCGGCATGCCGTCGTGGAGCAGCTCGCTGCGCAACGAATCGGTGAAGCCGTGGATCGCGTGCTTCGCGCCGCAGTACGCCGATTGCAGCGGGATCGAGCGGATCGCGAGCGCGGAGCCGACCTGGATGATCGTGCCGCGCTTGCGTGGCCGCATGACCCGCAGCGCCGCCTGCGTTCCCCACACGAACCCGTGGTAGCAGACGTCGGTGACGCGCTGGTACTCGGCCGCGGTCATGGCGTCGACCGGCGCGACCACCGTCGTCATGGCGCAGTTGATCCACACGTCGATCGGACCGAGCTCGACCTCGATGCGGGTCGCCGCGGCCTCGACCTGCGCGGCGTCGGCGACGTCCGTGGAGATGCCGAGGCCCTTGACCCCGTGACGCTCGATCTCGGCAACGGTCGCATCGAGCCGGGCACGATCGCGTGCGAGCACGGCGACGTGATCGCCCTCGCTCGCGAACTTTTCGGCGGTCGCTCGCCCGACTCCCGCCGTGCCTCCAGTGATGACGATGACTCGATTCATGATCAGCGGCGTTGCAAGCGCCGGTCCGCGACGCCACGTGCGTCACGCACATGCGAGCGCGAGCGCGCGTTCGATCGGACGCGAAGCACAGGGCGCGATGTCCTTTCGGGCATATCAACTGCAGTGCGTCACTGACATGACCCAGACGGTCAGCGACCACATTATCCAGCGGCTGTACGCGTGGGGCGTTCGGACGATCTTCGGCTATCCCGGCGACGGCATCAGCGGTCTGATCGGCGCGCTCGGCCGTTGCGACGGCCGGATCCGTTTCATTCAGACACGCCACGAAGAGATCGCCGCGTTCATGGCGTGCGCACATGCGAAGTTCACCGGCGAGGTCGGGGTCTGCATGGCGACCTCCGGGCCGGGCGCGATCCATCTGCTCAACGGGCTCTACGACGCCGCGATGGATCACCAACCGGTCGTCGCGATCGTGGGGCAATCGGCCCGCACCGCGATGGGCGCGGACTATCAACAAGAGGTCGATCTGATCTCGCTGTTCAAGGACGTCGCGCACCACTACGTTCACGAGTGCAACCATCCCGCGGCGGCGCGGCACCAGATCGATCGCGCGATGCGGATCGCGTTTGCCGAGCGCTGCGTGACCGCCGTGATCGTGCCGAACGACGTCCAGGAGCTCGACGGTGTCGACGCGCCGCCACGCGAGCACAACACGACGCTCACCGGCGTCGGCTACCACCGTGGCATCGTGATGCCGACCGACACCGATCTGCGCGCGGCCGCGGACATCTTGAACGCCGGCGAGAAGGTCGCGATCCTGGTCGGCGCGGGTGCCCTCGCCGCGTCGCAGGAAGTCATGGAGGTCGCCGAGCTGCTCGGCGCCGGCGTCGCGAAGGCGCTGCTCGGCAAGGCGGTGGTCGCCGATGCGCTGCCGTACGTGACCGGTTCGATCGGCCTGCTCGGGACCGAGCCGAGCGACAAGATGATGAAGAAGTGCGACACGCTGCTGATGATCGGGTCGAGCTTCCCGTACGTGGAGTTCCTGCCCGAGGAGGGCCAGGCCCGCGGCGTCCAGATCGATATCTCGCCGCGCATGCTGTCGCTGCGCTATCCGATGGAGGCGAGCCTGCACGGCGATGCGGTGCAGACGCTGCGCGCATTGATCCCGCTGTTGAAGCGCAAGGAAGACCGCGGCTGGCGCGACGACATCGTGGGCTGGGTCGAGGACTGGTGGAAGGTGATGGAGGCGCGCGCGATGGAGTCGGCCAGGCCCATCAACCCGCAGCGGGTGTTCTGGGAGATGTCGCCGCTGCTCCCCGATCGCGCGATCATCATGGCCGACTCCGGCTCGAGTGCGAGCTGGTTCGCGCGCGATCTCAAGATCCGTCCCGGCATGATGGCGTCGCTATCCGGCAACCTCGCGACGATGGGGCCCGCGATGCCGTACGCGCTTGCCGCGAAGTTCGCGTATCCGGATCGGCCGGTGGTCGCGGCCGTCGGCGACGGCGCGATGCAGATGATCGGCAACAGCGTGCTCGTCACGATGGCCGCCCATTACAAGGAGTGGGCCGATCCGCGCGTCGTGGTCCTCGTGCTCAACAACGGTGATCTCAACCAGGTCACGTGGGAGCAACGGGTGATGGTCGGCGACCCGAGGTTCGCCGCCTCGCAAGATCTCCCGAGGTTTCCGTACGCGCGCTACGCGAAGTTACTCGGGCTCCATGGCATCGACGTCGACAATCCAGACCGGATCAAGGAAGCGCTCATCACCGCGCTCGCCGCGGATCGCCCGGTGGTTGTGGAGTGTCACGTCGATCCCGAGGTGCCACCGCTGCCGCCGCACATCACGTTCAAGCAGGCGAAGAACTTCGCATCGTCGATCGCACACGGCGACTCGCATCGCTGGCGGATGATCGAGCAGGCAGCGAAGCAGACCTGGGCGAAGATCAAAGCGTGATGCGGGCGAGGATCGACCGGCTCGACGTCCGCGTCTGCACGCTGGCCACCGAGCACGGGCCGGAGTCCGATGGCACGGCGGTGTGGGATTCGACCACGATGGTGATCGTCGAGCCGCGCGCCGGTGGGTCGAGCGGCCTCGGCTACTCGTACATCGCGGGCGCCGCCGCCGGCGTCGTGCGCGATCTGCTCGCGCCCGCGGTGATCGGTCTCGACGCATTTGCGATTCCCGCCGCGATGACCGCGATGATCCACGCGATCCGCAACCATGGCCGGCCCGGCCTCGTCGCGTGCGCGGTCAGCGCGGTCGATACCGCGCTGTGGGATCTCAAGGCCAAGCTGCTCGGCGTCGCGCTCGCGGACCTGCTCGGCGCGGCGCGAACCAGCGTTCCGGTCTACGCGAGCGGCGGCTTCACGTCGAGCGGCCTCGACGCGCTCGGCGCCGAGCTCGCGGACTATCGCGCGCGCGGTCACCGCCGCGTCAAGATCAAGGTCGGCCGGGAGCCCGAGCGCGATGGCGAGCGGGTCCGCACCGCGCGCGAGGCGCTCGGCGACGGCATCGAGCTGATGGTCGACGCGAACGGTGCGTACACCCGGCCCCAGGCGCTCGCGATGGCGCAGCGGTTCGCGAGCTACGACGTCCGTTACTTCGAGGAGCCGGTGTCATCCGACGACCTCGACGACCTCCGCCACGTCCGCGAGCATGCACCGGCCGGGATGGCGATCGCGGCCGGCGAGTACGGCTACGATGGCTGGTACTTCCGCCGCATGCTCGAGGCCGGCGCGGTCGACATCCTGCAGGCCGACGCGACTCGCGCGCTCGGCTTCACCGGCTTCTTGCAAGCCGATGCACTGTGCCGCGCGCGCTCGTTACCGCTGTCGTCACATTGTGCGCCTTCGCTCCACGCGCACGCCGGTGCCGCGGCGTCACAGCTCGTTCACCTCGAATATTTCCGCGACCACTGGCGGATGGAGCAGCTTCTGTTCGACGGCGCGCTGCCCGCCGTGGACGGTGCGATCTCGTACGACGAGACGCGGCCGGGCCTCGGCCTCGTGCTCCGCGAGAAAGAAGCTGATCGCCATGCCTGATCCTCTCGTCACACTCCGCCACGATCGCACCGACCATCACGACAGCCCGCTCGCAAAGGCGCTGAAGCGCGAGATCGACGGTGAGGTTCGGTTCGATCGCGGCACCCGCGCGCTGTACGCGACCGATTCGTCGAACTACCGGCAGGTCCCGATCGGCGCGGTCGTGCCGCGGACGATCGACGCGCTGATCGCGGCGGTCGCGTTGTGCAAGGCGCATGGTGCGCCGATCTTCGCGCGCGGCGGCGGCACGAGCCTCGCCGGTCAGACCTGCAACGAGGCGGTCGTGATCGATTGCTCGCGCAACCTCACGACCGTGACGATCGATCGCGAGGCCAAGCTCGCGCGCGTCCAGCCGGGCACGATCATGAAGGCGCTGCGCGACGCCGCGAACGCGGAGGGTCTCGACTTCGGTCCCGATCCGTCGACCCACGATCGCTGCACGCTCGGCGGCATGCTCGGCAACAACTCGTGCGGCGTCCACTCGGTGTTCTCCGAGTTCTACGGCCCGGGGCCGCGCACGTCCGATCACGTCGACGAGCTCGACGTGCTCACCTATCGCGGCCAGCGCCTCCAGGCCCGCGCGACCGACGAGCTCGAGCTCGCCCGCATCATCGCGGGCGGTGGCGAGATCGGCCGGATCTATGCCGAGCTCGCGGCGCTGCGCGATCGTTACGAGCCGCAGATCCGGACCAAGTTCCCGCAGATGCCGCGCCGGGTCTCGGGCTACAACCTGCCCGACCTACTCGCCGACCGCGGGTTCCACGTCGGCCGCGCGCTGGTCGGTAGCGAATCGACGTGCGTGATGATCCTCGGCGCGACGCTGCACCTGATGCCCGCGAAGCCGGCACGCGCGCTCGCGGTGCTCGGCTATCCCGACATCTTTCATGCGGCCGCTGCGGCGAACGTAGCGCGCTCGCAGAAGCCGGTCGGCTGCGAGGCGATGGACGACGTGTTGATCCGCCGGATCAAGTCGCAGCACCGCGATCACGATCACGCGATCTCGCTGTTGCCCACCGGCAAGGCGTGGTTGATGGTCGAGCACGGCGCCGCCACGATCGACGAGGCGCGCGCGGCTGCCGAGACCACTGCGAAGCTGCTCGCACCGCTCGGCACGAACATCCTTGTCGATCCGGCACTGCGCCAGAAGCTCGCCGACATGCGCGAACAGGCGCTCGGCGTCGATGCCTTCGAGCCCGGCAAGCCCGACAACTACGAGGGCTGGGAAGACTCCGCCGTACCACCGGATCGGCTCGAGCACTACCTGCGCG
Source organism: Deltaproteobacteria bacterium (assembly GCA_040004535.1). GTDB lineage: Bacteria > Myxococcota_A > Polyangia > Haliangiales > Haliangiaceae > JABFXX01. Next base: position 3,631 of record JBDUAS010000045.1, on the reverse strand, counting down.
AGCTGCGCCGGCTGTTCGACGAGTACCACCTCGAGGGCTCGCTCTACGGCCACTTCGGGCAGGGCTGCGTGCACACCCGGATCGACTTCGGGCTCGACAAGCCGGCCGGGGTCGCGAACTACCACGCGTTCACGGCCGCGGCGGCGCACCTGGTCGTCGCGCATGGCGGCTCCTTGTCGGGCGAGCACGGCGACGGCCAATCGCGCGCGGATCTTCACGAGGTGATGTTCGGGCCCGAGATCGTGACCGCGTTCGACGAGTTCAAGGGGATCTGGGATCCGGATCGCGCGATGAACCCCGGCAAGATGGTGCGGCCGAATCCGCGGACCTCGCACCTGCGCCTGCTCGATTACCACCCGAATCCGGGACCGATCGAGATGGTCCACGGCCACGACCACAAGGACTTCGGCCACGCCGCCGTGCGCTGCGTCGGCATCGGCAAGTGCCGCAAGCGCGATGCCGGCATGATGTGCCCGAGCTACATGGCCACGCTCGACGAGCGCCACTCGACACGCGGCCGCGCCCACATGTTGTTCGAGATGATGCGCGGCGATGTGATCACCGACGGCTGGCGCAGCAAAGAGGTCAAGGAGTCGCTCGAGCTCTGCCTCGCGTGCAAGGCGTGCAAGAAGGAGTGCCCGACGCACGTCGACATGGGCTCGTACAAGGCCGAGTTCTTCGCGCACTACTACGAGGGCCGGTTGCGCTCGAAGGAGGCGTACCTGTTCGGCTGGCTCCACCGGTGGCTCGCGCTCGGGCGGCCGGTCGCGCCGCTCGCGAACTTCTTCACGCACGCACCCGGCCTGCGCTCGATCGCGAAGTGGATCGCCGGCGTCGCACCCGAGCGAGAGATCCCGAAGCTCGCGCGCCGCTCGTTCCGCCGCACGTTTTCGCCGCTGATCGCGGCCCGCGGTGCACCGCGCGTGATCCTGTGGCCCGATACGTTCAACGACACGTTCTATCCGTCGGTGCTGCACGATGCCGTCCGCGTGCTCGCCACGGCGGGCTACGCGGTCGACATTCCCCACCGCCGGTTGTGCTGCGGCCGCCCGCTGTACGAGTACGGCTGGCTCGACGACGCGCGTCGGCTGTGGCGCCGCACGCTCGACGAGCTCGCCGTCGACATCGATGCGGGCGTCCCGATCGTCGGGCTCGAGCCGAGCTGCGTGTCGGCGTTCCGCGACGAGCTGCCGGCGCTGTTTCCCGACGAGCCGCGCGCCGCGCGCCTCGCGAAGCAGACCCACTCGCTCGGCGAGCTGCTAGCGAGCACGAGCTACCGGCCACCGGTCGTACCGCCGCAGCACGTGCTCTACCACCGCCACTGCCACCAGCACGCCGTGCTGACGCCCGACACCGAGATCACGCTGTTGAAGCAGGCCGGCCACGACGTCGAGGTGCTCGACAGTGGCTGCTGCGGCATGGCTGGCGCGTTCGGCTTCCAGAAATCGAAATATCCGATCTCGGTCGCGCTCGCCGAGCGCGTGTTGTTGCCGGCCGTACGCGCGCACCCGGGCGCGACGATCGTCGCCGACGGGTTCAGCTGCCGCGAGCAGCTGCGCCAGCTCGGCGACGTCAAGGCGAAGCACCTCGCCGAGTTGCTCGCTAGCCTGCCGGTGCTCGCCTGATGAAGAATCGATCCGGATGCAACTGTCGAAGCTGAGAGATCGTTGGCAGACGAGTCTGTGGATCGTCCCCGCGCTCGGCGGCGTCCTCGCGCTCGCCCTCGCCTACACGTTGATCGATCTCGACCACCATCTGCCGCAGACGCACGCGGCTTGGTACCTGTTCGACGGCGGGCCGGATGCCGCGCAACACGTCCTGTCGGTGATCACCGCTTCGATGCTGACGTTCACAGCGTTGGTGTTCTCGATCACCGTCCTCGTGCTCCAGCTCGCGAGCACGCAGTTCTCGCCACGAGTGATCCGGACGTTCCTGCACGGCGCGACGACCAAGTGGACGATGGCCATATTTGTCGGGACGTTCGTCTACGCGATCGCCGTGCTGTCGCAGGTCCGGCTCGGCCCTCCCGCGTTCGTGCCGGGGTTGGCGACCTGGATCGGGCTCGTGCTGGTGCTCGCGAGCATCGGCGTGTTCATCCACTACATCCACCGCATGGCGCATGCGGTGCGAGCGATCAGCCTGATCACGACGGTCGGCGACGAGACCCGAGCCGGGATCGACGCGGTTTATCCCGACCCACTTGGCGACGAGCCGGTGGAGACGCTGCCAGTACCCGTGCTCCCGGCGACGCAGCTCGTGTTCCACCGCGGTGCCCCCGGCGTGCTGACGTCGCTCGCGACTGACCAGCTGTACGGGCTCGCCTGCCGCGCCGGCTCGATCGTCGAGACCATGCCGAGGATCGGCGAGTTCGTCGCGACCGGCATGCTGCTCGCTCGCGTGTGGATGGTGGAGCTCGACGCGGCGGTGATCGACGATACGTTCACGCTCGAAGAAGAGCGCACCCCGGCCGAAGATCCGGGGTGCGGATTCCGGCAGCTCGTGGACATCGCGTTACGTGCGCTGTCGCCCGGCATCAACGATCCGACGACCGCGGTGCAGGCGATCGATCAGCTCCACGATCTGCTGCGCCGGATCACGCAGCGGCGGTTTCCGCCGGCGTCTCGCTGTGACGAGAACGGCCAACAGCGCTTGATCGTCCATGCCCCCTGCTACGCCGATTTCATCACCCTCGCGATCCGTGAAATCACGTACTACGGGAGGACCTCGCACCGCGTCCTCGACCGGCTGCGGGCCATGCTCGACGATTGCGCGACGATCGCTTCACCCGCGCGGCGCGCCATCCTCGCGCAGTATCGCGCGGAGCTTCCGGTCGGCCCGACCCCTGCGTCGCTCGTCTAGGTCGTGCGGGCCGGCTCGAGCTGGACCCGGATCGGGGGCATGCCCACGACATCGTACGTGCTCGAAGCGATCCCGATATGTGCGGCGTCGAGCTTGCTCATGATCTCTCGGCTCATCCGATCCTTGAGGCCACGAACATCATGGTCCTTGCACAAGAACCGCACCGTGAGCTCGATCCAGTTGTCGGTGATCCGGAGGTACACGCGCGGTGCGATCTCGGTGCGCTTCATCGCGAAGCGCTGTTCGATCGCCGCAAGCGCCGGCGACGCGAGCTCGCCGATCGACACGGTCTCCTTCGCCGCGGCCTCGAGCAGGATCTGCTCGACGAGCGCGCGATCGTCTCGAAACGCGATCGGCAAGCGCAGCTCTTCCCAGATGAATGGGAACTCGCGCGTGTAGTTGTAGACCGGCTCCTCGAAGATCTGGGCGTTGCTCACTGTGACGATCCGCCCCGTGTATTGCCGCGAGCGCACCCAGATCGTGGGATCTGCATTCTGCATCGACGGCGGCTCGCCCATCTCCATGATGCTGGTCTGCAGGAAGCTGAGCGCGACCACATCGCCGCGCACGCCTCCCATCGTGATCCGATCGCCGACGTTGAACGTCTTGCCGCGCAGGATCACGAAGTAGCCCGCGAAGCTCGTCACGACCTTCTGCAACGCGAACGCGAGACCGGCGCCGAGCAGCCCGATCCCCGTGGCGAGCCGTGCGGGATTATCGAACCAGATCGACACGAACCCGATCACGCCGACGATGAACATGACGAGGCTAA
>JBDUAS010000044.1:0-37713 GCA_040004535.1 Deltaproteobacteria bacterium | reverse complement strand
CGACAGACTCACAACCGGGAAGCCGAGCCGATCATGTCACGGCGAAGGCAACATCCTCGACGAAGCGGTCCGAAGCAGTCGTCGGGGGTTCCCGCGGGGTATGGAGCGCAGCACGCGTCCAAGGAGAAGCACGGAACACGGGAGATCCGTCTGCACGGCCTCAAGTCAGAGGCACGCGAATCGAACAGGCTGAAGGCCAAGCGAGAGCGGTGCAGCGGAAGTCCGAGGGGATCGTAGTACCGATGATGACGGCGCCGCAGAACACCGTCGGAGGGAAGGGTCCTTGGGGTGGTCACGACGACGAAAACCGCAACGACAAGGGCATGGTCGCAACACGTGGTGCAGGCAACCCCTCCCACCGACGACCCAACTCCCCCGACCGATCTTCATCGGAAGACAACGTCGAGCGGTTACAGCGTCGTCTAGGGGCAGCGGCTAAGCGAGACGAGGGAAGGCGATTCCACGCGCTGTACGATCGCATCTGGAGGCGTGACGTCCTCGAGAAGGCGTGGAATCGAGTGAAGCGGAACAAGGGTGCTGCGGGTGTTGATGCCGAGACAATCGCGAGCATTCGAGCGTTAGGCGAAGAGTCGTTCCTGAACGATCTCTCGAAGACGCTCCGCGCAGGAAGGTACCGACCGCAGGCGGTGCGGCGGCACTGGATTCCGAAAGCCAATGGAGGACGGCGTCCGCTGGGAATTCCGACGGTGCGTGATCGCGTCGTGCAGACGGCGACGAAGCTGATCTTGGAACCGATCTTCGAAGTCGATTTCAAGGACTGCTCGTATGGCTTCCGGCCCGGTCGCTCCGCGACCGAGGCACTGGAAGCGATTCGCGTAAGGGGCAGCGGACGCAAGGGCGACTTTGTGTTCGACGCCGACATCCGCGACTTCTTCGGGAGTCTCGACCGCGAGATCCTGATGAACCGTGTGAAAGAGCGCGTGAGCGATCGTCGGGTGCTGAGCTTGATCTGGAAGTGGCTCGAAGCAGGTGTGATGGAAGATGGGCGCGAGACCAAGCTGCTGAGCGGAACGCCGCAGGGTGGTGTGATCTCTCCGCTGCTATCGAATATCTACCTGTCGTTTCTCGACGAGCGGTGGACGAAGCAGTGTGCGCAGTACGGCACGCTGGTGCGTTACGCCGATGATTTCGTGATCGTGTGCAACACGTGGACGGATCTCGAAGAAGCAGCGCGACGCGTGAGGCTGATCTTCAAGCGACTCAAGCTAGAGCTACATCCAGACAAGACGAGAATGGTCGAGCTGCGCGACGGTAAGCAAGGCTTCGACTTTCTCGGATGTCACTTGCACAAGCGAATGTCAGGTCGGATCTGGGAGAACGAACACAAGCGCGTCTATTTTCTCCAGCGCTGGCCGTCGAAGACGAGCGTGAAGCAGGTGAAGCAGCGCGTGAAGGAGCTGACTCCCAATGCTGCGTGCCACCGGGACCTGCGCGAGACGATCGCGAAGATCAATCCGGTAGTCCGAGGCTGGGGCGGCTACTTCGCGACCGGAAACGCATCAGCGAAGTTTAACCAAGTCGACAGTTGCGTCTGGATGCGTCTGCGCAAACTAATGCGCCAACGCAAAGGACGAAACCTTCGAGCTGGCGAGATGTCGCGATGGACACGACACGCCTTTCACGAGCTCGGTCTCCACAAACTGCTCGGAACAATCCGCTATCCCGGTCAGGCACAACTGCCGCGCCCTGAACGACCACCGGTAAGCCGTGTGCGGGAAATCCGCACGCACGGTTTGAACGGGGGTCCAACTCACAACCGTCGCAAGACGGAAGAAGGTTAGATCTACCAATGAGGCAGCGGCGCTTCGTACGAGGGCGCGACGGAGGTGGCTCGAAGGTTCGCAATCGTCGCGAACCCCCGCTGCCGCGTTGCTCAGAGTGGCCCCCCTCCTCCCGGCCGTCTCGATAAGCTGCTGACTTTCATGTCTGTCGAACGCATCACCGGCCTGTTCTACGCTCCACCGCTCGTGGACGACGACAGCCGCGTCTTCGACATCGTCACCGCTCTCGAAGCGGCAGTGCCCGGCATTCGTCTCGATCACGTGGTCACGCGCGGGGGGACCGCGCGACAGCTTCCCGATCGCGACGCGTTCTTGCGCGATGTGTCCGCGCGGCGAGAGTTTCCGGTCCTGTTCCACGGCGACGAGGCCCGACACGTCGGCGTCGGCGCCCACGAGCAGCCTGGCGCGCTGATGCCGGGCCGCGAGGTCGCGCTGGAAGTGTGGCTGTCCATGCCGCTGTCGGAGGCGCTCGCGTCGCTCGCAGACGCCGTCGGCCAGATCGGCAACGCCGCACGCGCGAGCTGGGGCGCCGCATCCCCGGACGCCGTTGCGGTGACGATCGCGCTGCAGACCATGTTCGCAGGCCGGCCGCTACCCGCCGGCCTGCCGGGCTTGCTCCCGCCCGACAAGCTGCGCGATGCGTTCGTTCCGCACCGACTCGGCTGGCTCAACTACTGGTCGGAGAGGACCGCGCACGAGCTCGGCTTCCCCGATGCCGCACGCGACGCAGATCTGCTGCAGCGGTCGCAGCGCGTCGGGAAAGCCTGGGTTGTACGTCTCACCGACGAGCCGCTCGATCTCGAGCGCGACGATCACCGCGCGCTGCTTCGCGACATCTACGATCGCTTCCCCGCGATCGGCGGTCGCGCTTGAGGCATCGATCGCGTAGCTGAATTCGATATGCCGCAAGATGCTGCACGGTACGGCGTTGACGCAGCACAGGTGAGTGCAGTGCAATACGCCTCGCCGAAGTCAGGCGCGCACCGGGTGGTGCTGGTGCTGTGTGTTTGCGTGGGCTCAAGGAGTGTCAATGACTGTTCAGGTCTCGTATCCCGGCGTCTATATCGACGAAGTCCCGAGCTCGGTCCACACCATCACAGGTGTCGCGACCTCGATCACTGCGTTTGTCGGGGCCGCCACGCGCGGACCGACGGACACGCCGACGACGATCTTCAGCTTCGCTGATTATCAACGTCAGTTCGCGAATCCGGCGGATCGCGGCGGCATCTCGCCGTCGAGCCCGATGAGCTTCGCGGTCAACGATTTCTTCCGCAACGGTGGAGGTCAGGCGGTGATCGTTCGCGTAGCGAACACCGCGGTCGCGGAGACCATCACGTTCGGTGGTGGCGGCGGGGGAGGTGGTGGTAGCTCGATGGTGCTCACCGCGAGCAGCCCGGGTGCGTGGAGCAAGAAGCTCACCGCCACGGTGGACCTCAACGGCACGGGCCTGCCCGCGACGAACTTCAACCTGACGATCGTCGACACCGGCAGCGGAACGACCGAGAAGTTCCTGAACCTATCGTTCGATCCAGCGGACCCGCGGTTCGTGACCTCGGTCATCAACAATGGCTCGGCGCTCGCGACCGTGACGACGGCGCCGACCGCGAGACCGGCAGCAGGCGCCGGAACGCAGAGTGGAGCCGGCGCAGACGGCGGCGACATCACGCAGGCCCAGGTCTTCGCGACGCCGAAGAAAGGCATCTTCGCGCTCGATGCACTCGACATCTTCAACCTGCTCGTGATCCCGCCATACAAGATCAGCGGCGCGGATATCGCACAGTCGGATTACGACGCGGCCGCCCAGTACTGCAAGAAGCGTCGCGCGTTCCTGCTCGTCGATCCACCCGAAGCGTGGACGACGGAGGCGCTCGCGAAGGCCGGCGCGGTCGCGTACACGAACGCCGGCGATGGCGGCAAGCACTCGGCGCTGTTCTTCCCGCGCGTGAAGGAGACCAACCCGCTCACCGGTGCGCTCGACACGTTCATTCCATCGGGCGCCGTCGCCGGTGTGTTTGCACGCACCGACGCGACGCGCGGCGTGTGGAAAGCACCCGCGGGCACGGAGGCCACGCTCGTGGGCGTGCCGCAGATGGCCGTGCCCCTCAGCGATGACGAGTGCGGCGATCTCAATCAGATCGGCGTGAACTGTCTGCGCTCGTTCCCGATCATCGGGCGGGTCGTCTGGGGCTCGCGCACGCTCGCCGGTGCCGACGTGCTGACATCCGAGTGGAAGTACATTCCGGTGCGGCGTCTCGCGCTGTTCCTAGAGGAGAGCTTGTTTCGCGGCACCCAGTGGGTGGTCTTCGAGCCGAACGACGAGCCGCTGTGGTCCGCGATCCGACTGAACGTCACGTCGTTCATGCAGCAGCTGTTCCGTCAGGGTGCCTTCCAGGGCGCGTCGGCCCGCGACGCGTACTTCGTGAAGTGCGACTCCGAGACGACGACCCAGGCAGACATCAACAACGGCATCGTCAACATCGTCGTCGGGTTCGCACCGCTCAAGCCGGCCGAGTTCGTGATCGTCCACATCCAGCAGCTCGCTGGTCAGCTCGCGACGTAAGGAGAATCCCATGGCTGAATTCAACGTCAACAAGGCGTGGCGCACGGAGCCTTACAAGGGCTTCAAGTTTCGCGTGAAGGCCGACGGCAAGTACGTCGCCGGGATCAGCAAGGTCGGCGCGCTCAAGCGGACGACGGAAGTCATCAAGCATCGCAAGGGCGGAGATCCGTCGACGACGTCGAAGTCACCCGGCAAGACCGAATACGACGCGATCGTGCTCGAGCGAGGCGTCACGCACGACACCGAGTTCGAGAAGTGGGCGAACAAGGTCTGGGTGTGGGGAGCCGGGCTCGGTGCGGAGGCCTCGCTTCAGGATTTCCGCAAGGACATCATCATCGAGGTCTACAACGAGGCCGGTCAGCTCGCGATGGCCTACAAGGTCTATCGCTGCTGGGTCTCGGAGTACCAGGCGCAGGCCGACCTCGACGCAAATGCGAACGCCATCTTGATCCAGCACATCAAGCTGGAGAACGAAGGCTGGGAGCGCGATCTGACGATCGCCGAGCCGCTCGAGCCGATGTTCACGATCCCTCCGATCTGATCCTGCATGGGCGCACTCACCGGAGAGACGATCGTGGCCGTCTGGGAGGCCGCGCGCGAACAGCGTCCGCTCGATCGAGCGCTGACGTTGCTGGCGTGCGTGTCGCCCGGGCAATCGCGTGACGATCTCGCACGCCTACCGATCGGCGAGCGCGACCGCCGGCTGTTCGAGCTGCGCGAACAAGTGTTCGGGCCTCGCCTCGCCCTCAGCGCGGGCTGCCCTGCGTGCCGACAACCGAACGAGTTCGAGCTCGCACTACGCGACCTCGTGCAGCCGCCGGGTCGCGCGCCTTTACGCTTCGAACAAGGGGAGCGCTCGATCGAGCTCCGCATGCCGGATAGCTCGGACCTGGCGCAAGCGCTCGCGAGTGACGACCCTGCGCGAGAGCTCGCGCGCAGGTGCCTTGTCGCCGAGCCCGACGAGCTTTCGCCCGACGACCTCGCGCGGCTTGCCGCCGCGATCGAGACCGCGGATCCACTCGCGGAGTTGCGGCTCGCTATCACCTGTGCGGCGTGCGGCCATGGCTGGAAGGCGTTGCTCGACATCGGCGAGCTGTTGTTCACCGAGCTCGGCGCGGTCGCACGCGACTTGCTCGGTCAGGTCCACGCGCTCGCGTTCGCATACAAGTGGCGCGAAGCCGACATCCTGCAGATGTCGCCTGCGCGCCGACAACTCTATCTGCAGATGGTCGGCTATGAGTGAGCTGTTCGGACGCATGCTGGATCGCGCCGCGGGACGTGCGCAGACCGTGCGACCCGCCCTCGTTCCGCGCGTGTTGCCCGGTCCGGCGATCTCGGAGCTCGCGCTCGAAACCGAGGCCCCGGCGCGTGGTGCGGCAGCGCCGGCGAGCGTGCATGCACTCGAAGCGGTCGCGCTTCCACCGCGCAGCGCGGAGCTTCACCGGCCCGCGTCGACGATGACCCCTCCAGCCGGATCGGTTGCACCGCAGCAGACGGCACACTCGCTGCCAGCCCCTCGGACCGAGAACACGCACGACAGCGTGATCCACGAGACCATCGAGCTCGATGCGTCGCCGGTTTCAACGCCGGCGACCGGTCATCCGGCTCGGCTCGATGACAAGGCTTTCACGCCGACGCCGATCCTTGTGGAGGCATTCGAGGTGACGCCGGTGGCCGTGCCGTTCGTCGCACCGCCGTTCGCCGCACCGCCGGCACCGCGCGTGGTCGCGAGCACTCGGAGCGAGCTGGTCGATCCCATGGCGCGCGTCCGCGACGCCGAGCCCGAACCAGAACCGCCATCACGGCGCACGCACGCCCCCGCCCCGAAGATCGATCTGCGCGAAGCACTCGCGGCGGTCGGCCGCGCGATCGCGCGACCGCCTAGCCCGGCTCCTGCTCCGAGCTCGACCGATCAGGACGTCCACATCTCGATCGGCCACATCGAAGTGCGCGCGCCGTCCCCCACACCGGCCCCGGCGCCACCGGTGCGGCGTACTCCTTCGATCACGCTCGTGGACTATCTCCGGCGACGCCCGGGAGACGGACGATGAGCAACAGCTACGCGATCGCAGCGGCGACGGCGACGCTGCACGACATCCTCGTTCGCGTGCGCACACCCTTACCGAACGATCCGTCCAGCGATCCCGATCTCGCCGAGACCGTGATCAGCGCGAAGCCGCTCGACAAGGCGCGAGACCCCGAAGGCAAGAACCAACTCAACATCTTCCTTTATCACCTCGTCACCGACGCGCAGCTTCGCAACACGCCCGCGTTCGGGACGGGAAACGGCGAGACGGCGCGCCAGCCGCCGGTCGCGCTGCGCCTGTACTACATGATCACGGCGTACGGCTCGAAGGACGAGGACACACTCGCGCATCGCCTGCTCGGCCGAGCGATGAGCTTGCTCCAGGATCGCGCGGTGTTCATGCCCGCCGACATCCAGGCCGCGCTGCCGGGCAACGACCTCTATCGCCAGGTCGAGCGCGTCCGGATCGTGCCCCACACGATCACGACGGAAGAACTGTCGAAGTTGTGGACCACGTTCCAGACCAACTACCGGGTTTCGACAGCGTACGAGGTTTCGGTCGTTCTGATCGACAGTACCCAGACCCGGACGACGCCATTGCCCGTCCTCCGCCGTGGCCCGCTCGACGACGGCGTTGCCGTGTTCCCGAGCACGCTCCCACCGTATCCGACGCTGTCGGAGATCCGGCTGCCCGCGCGCCAGCCCGGCGCACGGATCGAGAGCGGTGGCTTGCCTGGTGATGTGCTCACGCTGATCGGTAACAACCTCGCGGGCGCGACGGTCAACATACGCCTGACCAATCGCTGGCTGACCGCGCCATTCGTGCTCACGCCACTCGCCGACCCGACCGCATCGCAGGTCCAGATCCAGTTGCCCGACAACCAGACCGATCTGCCTGCGGGCATCTACACCGTGTCGATCGGCGTGACCAACCCGGGGGATTCGGAACGGATCTCGAACACGCTCGCGTTCCCGCTCGTCCCCCGCTTGCTTCCGCTCGCTTCGCATGCGGTCGCGACCGACGCCAGCGGCAATGCGACGATCTCTCTCCACGTCAGCCCTGACGCCTGGCCCGATCAGCCGGTCTCGTTGCTCGTCGGCGATCGCGAGTACCGCGCGAACCCGCGTACGACCGTGACCAACTCATTGACGTTCGCCCTGAAACCCGCCGTGATCGGCGATCACTTCCTGCGCGTCCGGGTCGACGGCGTCGACAGCTTCGTGATCGCCGACTACACCGCGACTCCGCTCGTCTTCGATCCCGACGTGAAGGTGACCATCTCGTGATCGCGGATCGCGCCATCACGAGCGAGCTGAGCCGCCGCGAGCTGTGGGCCGCAATCGCCCGCCTGGGCGGTGTGCTCCGCGACTACCTCGCCGCACGCAACGGGGTCGCGACCGAGCCAAGCGAGGCTCCGCTTGCCGATGAATCGGCTCCGCTGCCGTCCACATTGACCGCGTTGACCGCGACGTTCGATCTCAGTGACTTCGAGCGCGACGTCATCGTGATCTGTGCCGGAGTCGAGCTCGACGACGAGCTGGCACGCCTTGTCGCGGAGGTCGCCGGCGACCCGCGGCGCGGCTTCACGTTCGCCATGGCGCTCGACGTGCTCCCCGGCGCGAACTGGCGCGCGCTGACCCCATCGGGACCGCTCCGCCGGTTCGGCCTTGTCGAGCTATCCACCGGACATCGCGTGATGCGCGCACCGCTCGCGATCGACGAGCGCGTTCTTCACTACCTCGCCGGTGCGAGCTGCTTCGACGAGCGACTGGTCGGTCTGGTCGAAGTGATGGCGGCGGTCGAACCTGAGGACATGCCGGCATCGCATCGTGCGCTGTTGCCGAAGCTCACGGGTGCCTGGTCGAGCCCGACGAGCCCGCACGCGATCGTCCAGCTGTGCGGCCGCGAGTATGCGTCGATGGCCGCACTCGCCGCCGCAGCAGCCGGCCAGCTCGGCATCCAGGTTCTACGGCTACGCGCGACTGACGTCCCCACCGCCGCGGCGGAGCGCGAGCGCATGGTTCGACTGTGCGAGCGCGAGGCGGGGTTGACCGTGAGCGCGCTCTACATCGATTTCGATGATCGCGATGATGCAGAGACCCAGCGTGCGGTCGCGTCGTTTGTCGAGGTCGTGCGCGCGCCGGTGTTCGTCGGCTGTCGCGAGCCGCTCCGCGTACCAAGGCGGGCGGTCGTCCAGGTCGACGTCGCACCTCCCGGCCCGTCCGAACAGCTCCAGCTCTGGCGCGACATGCTCGGCGAGATCGGCGACGAGCTCGCCGGCGAGCTACCTGGCGTCGCGTCGCAGTTCTCGTTCGGGCTCGGCGCGATCCGATCCGCGAGTCACAACGTGCGCGGAGCCCACGGCGATCTTGGCACCGCGCTGTGGAACGCCTGCCGTGCCGAGGCACGGCCGAAGCTCGACGAGCTCGCACAACGGATCGAACCGATGGCGACGTGGCACGACCTCGTCTTGCCCGAACAACAACTCGCCGTTCTCCGCGAGCTGTCGCTGCACGGCCGTCATCGCTCGACGGTGTACGAGACGTGGGGCTTCGGCGCGCGAACCGTGCGCGGCAATGGGACGAGCGCTTTGTTCAGTGGCGTCAGCGGAACCGGCAAGACGATGGCCGCCGAGGTGCTCGCGCTCGAGCTCGGCCTGGATCTGTACCGGATCGACCTCAGCCAAGTCGTCAGCAAGTACATCGGCGAGACCGAGAAGAATCTGCGACGCGTGTTCGACGCGGCAGAGACCGGTGGTGTGTTGCTTCTGTTCGACGAGGCCGATGCGCTGTTCGGCAAGCGGAGCGAGGTCAAGGACAGCCACGACCGCTATGCGAACATCGAGGTCAGTTATCTCCTCCAGCGGATGGAGCAGTATCGCGGACTCGCGCTCCTGACGACGAACATGAAGGAATCGCTGGATCCCGCGTTCCTGCGCCGGATCCGGTTCGTCGTGCAATTCCCATTTCCCGACCTGCCTCATCGCGCCGAGATCTGGCGCCGCGTATTCCCGACGGCGGCGCCCACGATCGGTCTCGATCACGAGCAGCTCGCGCGGCTTCACGTGACCGGCGGCAACATTCGCAACATCGCGCTCAACGGCGCATTCCTGGCAGCGAGTGCGAAGGAGCCGGTGATGATGAAGCACCTCCTCCAGGCCGCACGTACCGAGTGCATGAAGCTCGGCCGCCATCCCGCGGCCGACGAGGTCGGAGGCTGGACATGAAGCGCGTGCACATCCATATCGACAAGTTGACGATCCTCGGTGTCGAGGGCGCCGATGGCGCGGTCGTCGGTCGTGCGATCCGGCGTGAGCTCGCACGAACGATTGAAGGTGGAGCTCGCGTCGACAGCAAACCGCGGGTCGAGCACGCCGTCACGACCGCCGTCCAGCGCAGCATCCCTGTACCGAGGAAGCGCTAGCGATGGGCGATTCACCGATCTCACCAAAGGTGCTGCGAGGCGCGATCGTCGGGCTCGACTTGTTCAACCCGCTCGCGAGCCTTGTCGTGTTTCAGTACAACCCGGAGAACATTCGGCGCACGATCACGCCGAACTCGGTCGGTGGCCAAACAGGTCAGACCTCGCAGGCCGAGGCGCTGCGTCTCGTCGGGCCGCCGACCGAAGCGATCAGCGCGGACATCGAGCTCGATGCGACCGATCAACTCGAGGCCGGTTCGACGTCCGCGCGACTGATGGGCATCCATCCAGTCCTGGCTTCGCTCGAGATGCTCGTCTATCCCAAGTCCGCGCTCGTGATCGCGAACGAGATCCTCGCGACCGCCGGGATCATCGAAGTCGTCCCGCCGGAAGCTCCGCTGACTCTCTTCATCTGGGGGCCCGCCCGCGTCGTCCCCGTGCGGATCGACAGCATGACCGTGACCGAGGACGAGTTCGACACGATGCTCAATCCGATCCGCGCCAAGATCGGCCTACAGATGCGCGTCCTCAACTACCGCGATCTCGGCCTGACGAGCGCGGGCGGCGCGCTGTTCATGGTGCATCAGGTGCTCAAGGAAACGATGGCGACGATCAACGGCATCGGTAACGTCGTGGCCGGCGCGACGACGTCGATCTCTGTCGTAGGGAGCTTGTGATGTTCGATCCGCAGAGTCGCTACGCGAATCTCGATCAGGTGACGCTGGAAGTCACCGCCGCCGACGGCACCGCGCGGCAGATCAAGTATGTCCGCCGCCGCTTCATCCAGGCACCGCGCTCGGTGACCACGCTCGTCGAGCACACCGTCACCGCCGACGAGCGCCTCGACAACCTCACGTCTCGCTATCTCGGTGACCCGACCCAGTTCTGGCGTCTCTGCGACACGAATGCCGCGCTGCGACCCACGGATTTGACCGACGAAGTCGGCCGGATCATCCGGATCGGTTTCTCGATCACGTGATCCCGTGCTGACCAGTCTTCTCGGCATACGCGCGATGGTGTGGATCGGACCGACGATTCCACTGCCGCTGCCGCCCGAATACACGGCGTCTCTGATCCGAGTATCGGTGATCAATGACTCGCGAGCCGAAGACGGGTTCGAGCTCACGTTCGCACTCGGCAAGGATGCGTCCGCCGACTTCGGCTTGATCGCTAGTGGGACGGTCGACGTGTTCAACCGCGTGTCGATCGCGGTGATCCTTGGCGTCGTCCCCGAGTTCTTGATCGACGGGATCATCACCGAACAAGAGGTGATGCCGAGTGATCAGCCCGGCGAGTCGATGCTGGTGATCCGCGGGCGCGACGTGCGCGTGATGATGGATCTCGAGGAGAAGGACGCGACGTTTCCGAACATGCCGGACTTCACGATCGCGCTGTCGGTGCTCGGTAGCTACTCGCAGTACGGGCTGGTTCCCACGACGATCCCGACGACAGACGTGCCGATCGAACTCCTCCGGATCCCGCGGCAGGCCGAGACCGATCTGCAGTTCGTGAAGCGACTCGCGGCGCGGAACGGCTTCATCTTCTACGTCGAGCCGATCGTGCTCGGCGCAAACCTTGCCTACTTCGGGCCCGAGACGCGAATCGGCGTACCGCAGTCCGCGCTGGTGATCGACATGGGGCATCGCACGAACCTCAAGTCGTTGAGCTTCACGAATGACTCGCTCGCGCCGGTGAAGGTTCTCGGCACGTTCATCGAACCGATCAGCATGCAGCCGATCGACGTGCCCTCGTTGCCGTCGCTGAACGTACCGCCGCTCGCGAGCTCGGCGGCCAAAGCACGCCGGACGACGCTGCTGCGTTGTGTCGGTAACGCGAGCCCGGCTGGCGCGATGGCGGCATCCGCCGCGGCGACCTCGAATGCTCCCGATGCGGTCACCTGCGCGGGCGAGATCGATTGCGTCCGCTATGGCAGCGTGTTGCGCGCACGCCGCCTCGTCGGAATCGCGGGCGCAGGTCGTACGCACGACGGCAACTACTACGTCCGTCGCGTGACTCATACGATCGAACCGCATAACAGCTACACGCAGAGTTTCCTTGCGACCCGAGAAGGCACCGGCGCGATGTTCCCGGTGGTGGTGACGTGATGCAGATGGAAAAGATCGACGAGTGTGTCGGTGGTGCGCCCGGCGGCCGGCAGTATTTCGGCAAGTACCGCGGCATCGTCACCAACATCAACGACGAGATGTTCTTGGGACGGATCAAGGCAACGGTCCCCGACGTTCTCGGCAAGAAGGAGAGTGGTTGGGCCCTTCCGTGCATGCCGTTCGGTGGCGACGGCGCCGGCATGTTCTGTCTGCCGAAGAAGGGTGCGGGCGTGTGGATCGAATTCGAGCACGGCAACCCGGACTTCCCGATCTACACGGGCTCGTGGTGGGGCTCGGTCGCGCAGGTTCCATCGGACGTGTACACGCCGGTGCCGTGGAAGAAGCTCCTGATGAAGACCGAGGGCGGGACGATGTTCGTCATGGACGATACGCCGGTCACCGGTGGCATCACGCTCAAGACGTCGAGCGGTCAGACGATCAAGATGACCCAGATGGGCATCGAGATCACGTTCGGCCCCGGCCGCACGATCAAGCTCGGTGCCGATGGTCTGAAGGTGTTCGACACCGCACTCGAGGTGATCTGATGCCGGGTACGGTCGCCCACGTCGGAGCGTTGATCCAGTGCCAGCACATGGCGCCTGCGGTGGTGACGACCAAGAACATGCGCGTGAAGGTGTCGGGACAGTTCGTCGCGCTGCAGAGCGATCAGTACCTGGTCACCGGCTGTCCGTTCTATTCGGGCTCGAATCCGTCGCCGTGCACGACGCTGAAGTGGCTGGTTCCCGCCGTGCGCGTGAAGGTGATGGGACAACCCGTCTTGCTCAAGGACTCGACCGGTCTCTGTCAGAACCCGGTGCAAGTCGTCCAGGGGACACCCACGATCAAGGTCACACAGCCGCGTGTGAAGGGGACGTGATGCAGATCGATCATCCGGTCCGCATCGGCAACGACGGCCGCACCGCTGCCACCACGCTCGAAGACCACATTCGCGACATGATCGAGCAGGTCCTGTTCACGACGCCCGGCGAGCGCGTCAATCGCCCGAGCTTCGGATCGGGCCTGCTCCAGATGGTGTTCGCACCGAACAGCGATGTGCAGGCGACCACGCTGCAGTCCACGATCCCCGCCGCGATTCAGCAATGGCTCGGGGATGTCGTGCAGATCCAGAACGTCGAGGTCACGAACGTCGAAGCGACGCTCGACGTCACGGTGCGCTACGTGATCCGCCAGACTCAACAGCCGCAGGTCGCGGTGTTTTCGCGGAGCATCTAGTGCTAGTCGGGACCCAGTACCGCTGCGACGGTGACAAGCGACGCGATGCCGTGATCGCGTCTGGCACCATGAACGGCATCGACTACCTCGAGGTCGTCGATACCTGGGCGAAGACGCATCCGGACAGCCCGCGGCAACGGACGTTGTTCGTCCATCTGTTCAAGAAGCCGACCCTCGCGCTCGACAAGTCGAACGTGGCGATCACGGGCGGCGAGCGCCTGCAGGTCGGAGTCGAATGGGCGTATCTCTACGGCGAATTTCCGGCCGGAACGCTCGAGGCCGACGAGCAGGCGTTGATCGATGCGCTCCCCGATCACGACCGCGTGCTCGTGGTGCGCACGACCTCCAGTGGCGACTTCTCCAGCTATCAGCTCGCGCTCGTACGCTCGCCGTACGACGCACGCCCGCCGGTCGGGTTCGACCTCAAGCTGTCGACGGTCGCGCTGTACTTCAAGGTGGAGTGCTCGAGCGACTTCGATTGCGCGACCGTGGACTCGTGTCCTCCGGCACTCGCGACCGAGCCCGAGATCGATTACCTCGCGAAGGACTGGTCGAGCTTCCGCCGGCTGATGCTCGAGCGGATGTCTTCGATCATGCCGGACTGGCAGGAGCGACATCCCGCCGATGTCGGCATCGTGCTGGTCGAGCTCCTCGCGTACGCCGGTGACCACCTGAGCTACTACCAGGACGCCGTCGCGACCGAGGCGTACCTCGGTACCGCGCGCAAGCGAGTCTCCGTGCGCCGGCACGCACGACTGCTCGACTACTCGATCGACGACGGCGCGAACGCACGTGCGTGGGTCGCACTCACCTGGCGCGGCGCGGCTGGGGTCAAGCTGTTGCGCGACAAGACCCGGCTGTGCACGCGAGTCCCCGAGCTCCCGGTGGTCGTGAAGCAAACGGCGGACGCGGCGGCGCGCGCGGCGAGCGGAGGCGCGATCGTGTTCGAGCCGCTCGAGGATCTCGCACTGGATCCGGGGCTCAACCAGCTCGTGCTCTACACGTGGGGCGACGATCGCTGCTGCCTCCCCAAGGGAGCGACACGCGCCACGCTCGACAACACCGGCAACCGACTCGCGGGACTTGCCGCGGGGGCGGTGATCGTATTTGGCGAGGTGCTGTCTCCCGAGACCGCGCAGCCCGAGGATGCGGATCCGATGAACCGCCAGGCGGTCCGGCTCACGAGTGTCACCGCCGGCGAAGACTCGTTGTTCGTCGAACCGGGTGGCGTGACCCCGCTGCGGATCGTCGAGGTCACGTGGGCAGACGAAGATGCCCTGCAACGCCCGCTGTGCGCCTGGCAGATCGAGCCGCTGGCAAAGGATCACGAGGGTCGCGTCACGCTCGCGGCCGCCGCGCGCGTCCCGCTCGTGATCGAGATCTCCGCGATCGACGACGCGGGGCAGGCGACCGCGTTCAAGTGGTCAACCGAGGCGGGTCTCGCAACGACCTTTGTCGATCACGCCCCTACCGCTGGCAAGTATACCGACGCGGCGACGGGCATCGTCGCGACGTTCACGCCGCCGTTCGACATCGGCGAGACGTTCGCTTTCGGGCCTGCATCGATCGCGTGGGGCAACGTCGTGCTCGTTGATCACGGCGTCACGATCAGCGAACCGCTTCCGGAGATCGTCGAGGGCGAGCCTTATCGGCCTGGTCTCACTCAGACTCCGGTGACCCAGGCCGCGAGCTACGATCCGAAGGCACCGGCAACGAGTGCCTCGTCGTGGGTTCCGAGCGATGTCTCGCCTGCCGTGACCGTCTCGTTCGCAGAGGAGCCCGGCGTGGTCTGGAGCGCGGACCGCGATCTCCTCGAAGCGAGCGCGTTCGAGCACGCGTTCGTCGTCGAGACCGAGGACGATGGCAAGACCGCGCTGCGGTTCGGAGATGGTGTTGCAGGGCGCGAGCCCGATCCGGGCAGTCACGGAGTAGCGATCTATCGAGTTGGCAACGGCAAGCAGGGCAATGTCGGCGCCGAAGCAATCGCCCACGTCGTGTTCGATCCCGCAGTCGCCGTCACGTTCGATCAGATCGCGCTCGTGCGCAATCCGCTACCCGCGCGCGGCGGTCACGAGCCGGAGACGATCGACGAGGTCAAGCTGTACGCGCCGCAAGCGTTCCGGACCCAGCAGCGCGCGGTCACGATCGATGACTACGCGCAGGTCGCAGAGCGCCATCCAGAGGTCATCAAGGCGATCGCGACGCGGCGCTGGACGGGCAGCTGGTACACGATCTTCCTCAGCGTCGATCGCCGCGGTGGGCTGCCGATCGACGGTGATTTCAAGGCGGCGCTCGGTGATTTCCTCGAGTCATACCGGCTCGCCGCGCAGGATCTCGAGATCGAGGAACCGAGCTTCGTCCCGCTCGAGATCGTGCTGTCGGTGTGTGTCGACGAGCGGTACTACCGCGCCGACGTCAAGCACGCGCTGCTCGAGGTATTCAGCAACCGGGACCTCCCAGATGGGACGCGTGGCTTCTTTCATCCCGACAACTTCACGTTCGGCCAGCCGGTATATCTGAGCCAGCTCGTCGCCGCCGCGATGAAGGTGCCGGGTGTGAAGTGGGTCGACCCGTCGCCGGGTGCCAGCACGTTTCGCCGATTCTGGGACGGTGCCGTCGATGTGGACCTCGTCGCTGGAGCGATCGCGATGTCGCGACTCGAAGTTACGCGCGTCGACAACGATCCCAACTTCCCCGAGCACGGGCAGATCGACTTTGCCGTCATGGGAGGCATGTGAGCGACACCAATCTCGACGCGTGCGGCTGTTGCGCTCAGCAACCCTGCGCATGCCCAGCGGGCTCCTCGGCTCTCAACCGGCCAGGCCTGCCGGCAATCCGCTACCGGCTCGGGACCTATTCGTCGTTCCGGCGCGAGCTCGTCGACGGCTTACCGGGCAAGGTCGTGACCGTGGATGGCCGCGAGCTCCGTCCGCTAGCGCCGCTGACCGCTCGCAACGATGACGACCCTGCGATCGCGATGATCGATGCGTTCTCGATCGTGTGCGACGTGCTCACGTTCTACCAGGAGCGGATCGCGAACGAAGGCTACCTCCGCACGGCGACGGAGCGACGTTCGGTCCTCGAGCTCGCACGAGAGATCGGCTACGAGCTCGCGCCGGGCGTATCGGCCTCGACGTACCTCGCCTTCACCGTCGAGGACGCGCCCAGCGCACCCAAGCAGGCACTCGTTCCGGTCGGGACCAAGGTGCAGAGCGTCCCGGGGCCCGGCGAGCAGCCGCAGGTGTTCGAGACGATGACCGCGCTGACCGTGCGCGCGGACTGGAACGCGTTGCCGGCTCAGCAGACGCATCTCCAGGCGATCGAGATCTCGGGCGACCAGCTGGTCGTCGATGAAGTCGCGGTGGACGAGCTCTACCTCGCCGGTACCGGGCTCAACTTGAAGGAGACCGACGCGATCCTCGTGGTCCAGGGCGGGAACACGCTCGCGCTGACGATCGTGAAGTTGACCGAGGACGCCGCCGCCAATCGCACGCGCGTCGACGTCGGGCCGCGGCTGCCCCTGCCCATCGTTCCGGCGCCCGAGCTGCCGTCGGCCGAGGTCACCCAGACCCCGGTCGCTCAGACGCTCGACAACGTCCAGACCTACATCCTCGACCAGTGCTGGAACGAGGAAGACCTCCAGGCGTTCCTCACGGTTCAGAACTGGGACGCGGCGACGATGTTGACGCAGGTCGAGACGCTGCTCGCAGCCCAAGTCCCCGACGCCAAGGTCTACACGTTTCGCCAGCGGGTCGGGTTCTTCGGCGCGAACGCGCCCGAGTACACGACGCTCGAGCGCGATGGTGTCGTCCCGCGGGCGTTCTCCAAGGGCGACTGGGACGATCCGGCGATCTCGATCTGGAAAGACGGGACCCACCCGATACCTCCCCCTCCATCGGACGTGATCTATTGAGTGACGACGATCTCCTGTCGACCACCGCCGGCCGTGATGCATTCCTCGACCAGGAGCTCGCGGAGCTCGGTGCTGGCTCGTGGGCCGTGTTCGTCAGCCCCGGCGCCACTCGCACGTACGCGATCCGCGCGACCGCGACCGGTTCGCGCGCCGACTTTTCGATCAGCGCCAAGACGACCGGCATCGATGTCGCGTCGGTCGAAGCGCCGGGTTCAGGACCGGCGTCGACCTGGCTCGACAACGTCCCACTGTTCGACCCGCCCAAGAAGTTAGAGGACCACAAGCTGCGTCGGACGGTCGCGTTCGTGCAAGCGAAGGCCGAGACCCTCACCGCGTTGCCCTACGTCGATCCGATCCAACGGCTCGTGACCGCGAGCGGTGGCTGGTGGTTCTACAAGAAGAAGCAGTATGCAGGTGCGCTGACGCTGACGCTCGACCGCATGGTGCTCGGCCTGGTCAAGCGCCAGGCGGTCATGGTCAGCGGAACCGAGGCCGGAGACACCACGCGGCCATCGACCGGCGTGGCGCGGTCCGAGGTCGCGATCCTCGATCGGATCACGCATCAGGGTGGACGGACGACGCTGTGGTTCGTTCGCGCGCTCGCCTATCGCTACGTGCGCTCGACCTGCACCGTGAACGCGAACGTGATCCTCGCGACGCACGGCGAGTCGATCGGTACCGAGATCGTCGGATCTGGCGATGGCAGCGCGGCGAACCAGGTGTTCGCGCTGCGCAAATCGCCTTTGACGTGGGTCGCGGCGGCGAATCCGCGCGGCGCAGAGAGCACGCTCGAGCTTCGCGTGAATGGCGTGTCCTGGACCGAAGTCCCGACGCTCTACGATCAGACACCGCGCGCCCAGAGCTTCGAGCTCCGTCAAGGTGACGACGGCACGACGACCGTGCAATTCGGCGACGGCGTGCGCGGCGCGCGCCTGCCGACAGGGCAGGAGAACATCACGGCGCGATACCGCACCGGGATCGGTCCCGATGGCAACGTTCGGGCCCGCACCCTGTCGCTGTTGCTCAATCCCCCGCTCGGCGTGCGCTCGGCGGTCAACCCGATCGCGGCGAGCGGTGGAGCACGTGCCGAGGTCCTCGCGAACGCGCGCCGCAACGCGCCGCTCACCGTCTTGACGCTCGATCGGATCGTTTCGCTGCAGGACTTCGAGGATTTCACGCGTGGCTTTGCTGGCGTCGGCAAGGTGCACGCGCAGGCAATCTGGAGTGGCCAGCGCCGCGTGATCTACCTTTCGGTCGCGGATGCGAGCGGCAGCGAGCTCGATCCGGACCTCCCGCTCTATCAGACGCTGCTCGCGGCCCTGTCCAATTTCAGCGACGGTAGTGACGAGATCCAGATCGGCGATGACGATCCGGAGACCGGCGTGCACCGGACGTACATCGCGCGGCAGTTTCGACTCGAGGCAACGGTCGGCATCGATGCGCGCTACGTGCTGACCGATGTCGGGGACACGGTTCGCTCGATGCTCGCCGATCGCTTCGCGTTTTCCGCGCGCGAGCTCGCGCAGCACGTGACCGAATCGGAGATCCTCGAGGCGATCCAGGGTGTCCCCGGGGTCGTGTTCGCGCGCCTCACCCGGCTTGGCGATGCCGCGTCCCCGGCGTTGCCCGAGGGTGGCGTGCTCGTCGCCGCCAACGCCGAGTGGGCGAGCTCTGGCGGAGTCGCGTGGCTTCGCCCTGCCGAGCTGATCGTCGTCAGTCCCACCGGCATCGTGATCACCTCGGTGAGGCCATGAGCGAATTCTCCGGCGAGACGCTGTTCCAGTTACTTCCGGCGATCTATCGCACGCGCGACGCGACCCAGGGTTATCCGCTGCGCGCGTTGCTCGGGTTGCTCGAGACCCAGGTGAGCGGGATCGAGCGCGACATCGCAAAGCTCTACGACAACTGGTTCATCGAGACGTGCGACGAGTGGGTCGTCCCGTATATCGGCGACTTGATCGACGTACGCCAGCTGCGTCCGATTGCGGTCGATGCGGCGGAGAACTCGCTGTTTACTCAGCGTGGCTACGTCGCGAACACGCTCGGATTCCGGCGTCGTAAGGGCACGCGCGCCTTGCTCGAGAAGCTCGCGCAAGGTGTTGCTGGTTGGCCGTGTGTCGCCGTCGAGTTCTTCCAGCTCGTGTCGACGACCCAGCACGTCAACCATGTTCGCCCGGCGAACCGGCGGACCGTCGATGTTCGAGATCCGGGGCCGCTCGAGCTGCTCTACGGTCCGTTCGACGCAGCGACCCATACGCTCGAGGTTCGTCGTGCCGTCGGGGAGCGCGGCAAGTACAATATCCCTTCGATCGGCCTGTTCCTCTGGCGGCTCCAAGCGATGGCGCTCGAGGAGGTCGACGCGGTCGCCGACGAGGGAGGACCGGAGCGCTTCCGACTCGATCCGCTCGGCGCCGACACCGTGCTGTTCGATCGCCAGGAGACCAGCTCCAGCTTCTCGCAGCAGAATCGCGAAGCCGGAATGCCCGGTCCGCTCCGTCCGCGGGCGGTGTGGGCCGATCTCGAGGCCGTGCGTCAGACGCTCGCCGAAACCGGAAAGAGGCCACCTTCGGCGTACTTCTCCAAAGATCCGGTCGTCGTGATCCGCACGGGCGCAGGAGTGATCCCGTACGAGCAAATCGCGATTTGCGATCTCGCGGACTGGCAGCTTCCTGCGGCCACGCGCAGCTACACCCGTAGTGACGGCAGCAGCGTCGATCTCCCGATCGCGGTCGCGCTCGACCCGCGGACCGGTCGGATCACGTTTCCCGACGGGACCGAGCCCGGCGAAGTTCACGCGTCCTATTCGTACGGATTCGCCGGCCCGATCGGTGGTGGCACGTTCGAGCGCACGCTCGCACCGGTCGCGAATCGCAAGGCGTACTCGGTCACGGGTGGCGCCGGCGCGCTCGATGCGGTGCTCGCCCAGTGGGCGACCGACAAGCCGACGTCCGCCGTCGTCCAGATCACCGACTCGCGCACCTATCAGCTCGCGGCTCCGCTGATCGTTCCTGCGGGCCTCGCGCTCGAGATTCGCGCGGCTGGAGAACAGCGGCCGCTGATCGAGACCGCTACCCCGGCAACGGAGTGGCTGATCGAAGTCGACACCGAAAGCGAGCTCGAGCTCGGCGGGCTCTCGATCATGGCCGGCCTCGACATCACGGCGAAGGGCGATGCGTCACTCGTGCTCACGGACACCACGCTCGTGCCGGGTCGCGCTCTCACCAGCGCGGGTGATCCGGTCCTCCTGGGCGCGGCGAGCGTGACTGCGACGGAGGACGGGGGACGCCTGACGGTCACGATCACGCGTTCGATCGTCGGCGCTGTGAGACTGCCGCTCGAGGACGCGTCGACCACCAAAGTGACCGAGTCGACGCTCGTCATCCGCGACTCGATCATCGACGGTACCGGCGGAGCGGATCCCGCGATCATCGCCGATAGCGCGACGCTCGATCGTTGCACGGTGTTCGGAACGACCGAGCTCACCGCGCTCGCGCGAGCCAGCGAGTGCATCTTCACCGAGCCCGTGACCGTCGCACGCACCCAGGAAGGTTGCGTACGGTTCAGCTTCGTACCGGATGGCTCGAAGGTACCCCGCGCCTATCGCTGCCAACCGCGCTTTGCCCTGAAGGACATCGCCGACCCGAGCGAGCAGGCTCCGATCGTCGCTCGCATCGTTCCCGAATTCACGTCGCGGCGATACATCGATGCCGGATACGCGCAGCTCTTGCACCGCTGCGCCGCCCAGATCCGAACCGGCGCCGAGGACGAGAGCGAGATGGGCGTCTTTCAGTTCCTCCATCAACCGCAACGTGAAGCCAACCTACGAGCCGCGGTCGACGAGTACCTGCGGTTCGGACTCGACGCCGGGCTGTTCTTGGTGACCTAGGAGACTCATGAAGGTCGATATCTCTCGCGAAACGTTCCGTCCGCAACGCCACTACTCCAGTGTTCGCCTCGAGCAAGGCCGGGTCCAGGTCGACGCGGACTGGAACGAACAGATCGCGATCAATCACCACCACACGCGGACCACCGCGCGCGACGTGATCGGCTGGAGTGGTGCGCCGAAGCTCGAGCCTGGCTTCCAGATCATCGCCGCGCCGGATAGCTCGGACCTGTTGATCGCGCCCGGAAAGTTCTACGTCGACGGACTGCTGTGCGAGCTCGACACCGCGCACGCCGCGCTCGGCGGCTATGGTCCGGGCGCGAAGCAAGCAACCGTCCCGCTCTGGATCGCGCGCGCTCTCGCCGTCGGGAACTGGGTGGAGGTCGCCAACGCCACTGCGCCTGCGATCTACACGAAGCTCGTCGCGATCGACACGGCGAGCGGGGTCCTCACGTTCGATGCCGAGATCAACATGCTCGGCGCGGGCGCGACTCTGCGAGCGCTCGCAACGTACAAGACTCAACCGGATCTGGGCGCGCCCGTCACCGTGCCGGGTGGCACGGCACTGCTCTATCTCGACGTCTGGGAGCGCGTGATCACGGTCCTCGACGATCAGGATATCCGCGAGGTCGCACTCGGCGGTGCGGACACGTCGACCCGTACGCGCATCGTATGGCAGGTCAGGGCGTTGCCGCTCGACGCGGCGACGACCTGCACGACCCAGATCCCGGCGTTCGATGCGCTACGGGCGGCGCCGACCGGAAGACTCACGGCGCGTGCGAAGCGCGATGTCGTGAGTGACAACCCTTGTCTCGTCCCGACGAGCTCGGGGTTCAGGCGTCTCGAGAATCAACTCTACCGGGTCGAGATTCACGACGCGGGCAGCTCGGGCGATGGAACCGCGACGTTCAAGTGGAGCCGCGAGAACGGAAGCGTCGTCGGTAAGATCACCGGCAATCTGTTGAACGTGATCACACTCGCCGCCGCACCGCGCGACGAGGTGCTCGGATTCTCCGCCGGTCAATGGGTCGAGGTGACCGACGATACGAACGATCTCGACGGCACGCCGGGCAAGATGTATCGGCTCACCAAGGCCGAAGGCAAGCAGCTCACACTCGACGCGGTCTCCGTCGTGATCGATCCGAGCCGCAACCCGAAGGTACGTCGCTGGGAATCGGCGGGGGCGATCGCCGTGGCGAAGGGGCCTGCCGCGGATGATACCTACCTGCGCCTCGAGGACGGCGTCCAGATCCGGTTCGACGACGGTACGTACCGGACAGGTGACTACTGGCTGATCCCCGCGCGCACGATCACCGGCGATGTCGAGTGGCCGACCGATGCCGCTGGGCCCATCGCCCAGCCACGCAAGGGTCCGCATCATCACTACGCGCGCCTCGCGATCGCGACGACGACGGCTTTCGTCGACGACGTCGTGACGACGACGATCGCCGACTGTCGCAAGTTGTTTCCCCCGCTGACAGACATCACCGCCGACGACGTCTCGGTCCACTGTGATTGCGACCTGCTCGCCAAGAGCAAGACCGTGCAGGAAGCGCTCGACCTGCTCTGCCACGAGCGCGATCTGCGGTTCCACAATCAGCACCTTCACGGCTGGGGCATCGTCTCCGGCCTTCAGGTCCAGTGCGGTCCGGATACGGTGACCGAAAACGGGATGATCCACGACGTCGTGACCGTGAAGAACGGCTACGCGATCGACTCGCGCGGCAACGACATCATCGTGGAGACCAAGGACGCGCAGGGTCTCGAGACGGGCGATCCGCTCCACGTCCTCGACCTTCTCCGCAAGCAGGGGCTGCTCGTCGATCCAGCAGATCCGAACAAGCTGATCGACGGCTCGGCGTCTCTGTTGATCCAGCAAGGCTCGACCGCCGACGATCGCTATCGGCTCGAGCTCTACGACCCGAATTCGAATAGCTGGGGGAGCGTCTTCAAGGACGGGTTCCTGTGGGACGTGTGGATGGACGCCCTCGTCCCTCTGGTCCTTGCATTCAAGGACGAGTTCGTCGGTCCCGACGAGCAGACGTGGGAGCACATCGTCGCGTTCATCAACGTGCTCGCACAGCTCCTGTTCAAGCAGAACGGGCCACACGTCTACATCTCGCCCAAGGAAGACAAGATCCTTCGCGAGTTCTACGACAAGCTGCGCAAGCTGCTCCAGAGCAAGACCTTCTGCGCGATGTTCGACGGGCGCAGCTTCCCTAGCTACGACAAGATCTTTCAGCCGGCCACGCTCGACCCGCGCCCATCGACAATCGTCGGCAAGGTGCTCCAGAGCGGCACGCTCCCGACCCGGATGCGGCTGACGCCCGACGGACGCACTGCCTACATGGTCTCGGGCAAGGTGGTCGCGCAAAACCAGTCGAGCCTGATCAGCATCTTCGACGTCGCGAACACCGAGAAGCAGATCGCGTCGACGGCATTCCCGACCTCGGGCGCGACCGTCACCGACGTCGCGTTCTCACCCGACTCGAAGACGATGTATGCGATCGCGATCCTGAACGGAACGGACTCTCTGTTCTGTGCCGCGACCATCACGGACCCGACGAAGATCACGTGGGGCCAGGTCACGACGCTCTGCGAGTTCCCGCTCGTCACGATGCAGCGCTCGCCGCTCGATGCCAAGAAGCTCTACGCGGTCGGCCGCGGCGTCGGTCTGTTCCAGATCGACGCGGGAGGGCTCGCGCCGAACCAGACCGAGCTCGTCGCGTTCAACGCGACCGGGCATCTCGAGATCGCGGCCGTCGGGTTCGGCAATGCGAGCAAGGCCTACGCGTTCTGCACTGTTGGCGCGACGCCGACGTACGATCGCGTGCGACGCATCGATCTCGCCAACACCGCTGCGGCCGTGTTCGAGTTCGTGTTGCCCGCGACGAACCCGACCGGCAATGACGACATCTGTGTCGCCGTCGATCCCGACGGCAAGTTCTCCAAGCTCCTGGTGATCGCCAAGGCCGGCACGAACCAGCGGTCGAAGCAGCTGGTCCGTTTCGATGCCGGGTCTACCGGCAATGTCGCGCCCGCTGCCGAGGCCACGGTCGATCTCAAGTACACGCCGCCGAACACAGCGCCGAACACCGTCGACAGCACGATCTATCGCCTCGCGTACAACCCGGTGACCCAGCGCGTGATGATCGCGTCATTCGACGCGTTCTTGATCAAGATGATCCCGCCGACGGCGAACGTGCTCGACGAGCAGCTGCATCCGACGCAGCTGTGGCCGATCGCGATCACGTTTAACCCGAGCGCGGTGTTCGTCTCTACCGACGGACAGAAGCGTCTCGTCGGCGGCGTGTTCGTGCTCAACGCGCTCAGTGGCACGATCAACAACATTCCCGCGGCCTACGTGGGCCAGAATCCGCAGGTCGTGAACCTGGGAGCGCTCGCCGAGTATCACAGCGCGGTCCTGGAAGCCTTCGTCGACCTATTCGGCAAGTTCGCGCAGTACCTGAAGGATGCATTCTGCGAGCACTTCCTCGTCGAAAATCCATCCAACGCGTTGAAGAAGCTCTACCTCGCGCGGATCGACATCAAGGACCAGCAGGTGTTCAACATCTGCAATTTCTCGCGCCGCCGCTATGTCCACTCGTTTCCCACGGTCGAGTACTGGATGTCGATCGTTCCCGTCCTGCCGGTGGTCCGTAAGCTGGTCGGCGACTGGTGCTGTCAGATCGTTCAGAACTGGTTCTCGACCGTGCACGCACCGGACGCCGCGACGCAGAAGGATGTCGTGTCGTCGAGCTCGGCGTACAACGGGCTGCAGTTCGTGCAGGGGCTTAACGTCGCATCGGTCGTGAGCAGCACCGCGACTAGCAAGCTCGGGCTCGCGACCGCGCTCGCGAAGGCGTTCGCGTCGCAATCGACAGCAGAACCGCCCGCGCCACCGCCAGCGCCGAAGTCGAAGGCGCAGCTCGGCGACGTCACGCTCCAGCCGGCGGCCAACGCGACGCGCTACCTCGCCGACCGCAAGATCACCGTGGTCGGCAAGGAGGTCGCGTCATCGGCAAACACTGCTGGCACGTTGGTCGCGCCGACCGCGCTCGCACCGAATGACAGCGTCGTGCTCGTGACCGACCGCAATGACATCGCGCTCGGCTATCGCGTCGTCAAGCCGCAGCTCACCGCCGACGGAGGACCGACGAACGAGGCGGTCACCGCCGAGCTCGCAAAGCGCGACGCGGCGATCGAAGACCTGCGCGGCCAGCTGGAGCTGATGAAGAAGTCCAACGACGC
Source organism: Deltaproteobacteria bacterium (assembly GCA_040004535.1). Classification (GTDB taxonomy): domain Bacteria; phylum Myxococcota_A; class Polyangia; order Haliangiales; family Haliangiaceae; genus JABFXX01. The sequence goes on along the minus strand of JBDUAS010000044.1, from coordinate 12,519 downwards.
CGCGCTCACCGCCCGCGACCAGCAACTCGAGGAGCTCAAGAAGTCGGTCAGCGTGCTCTCTGCGCGCGCGAAGCCGGCCCCGCGCTGATCATGGCCCGGCGAGTCGCTCACCGAGAAACGCCCAACCGCCGGCGCCTATCGGTTCCGGATCGCGTGCGCGAGCGGTCCATGCATCGATCGCAGCGACGTTCGCGGCGAGATTCGTCCTCGAGGTCGTAGCCATGGTCCTCGCCGGTCGCCGCACGGAGCCCCCACGCCGCCCGCACGCGCGGTCCGGCGTGGAACGACGAAAGATCGGCTGCGAGCCGAGCGAGCGTCAACGGCGTACCGGCGGCATAGCGCAGCGCTGGGTCCAGCACGTCGAACTTCGTGCGCAGCGCGAGCGGGTTGCGCGCGGAATCGGCACCGACGAGCTCCTCGACGACCCGTCTCGCATCCGCCGACACGGACGATCGACCTCGTCCACGCGCACTCCGCCGAGCTCGCCGAGCTGCGCGACCTGATCGGTGCCGATGCGAAGCTCCTCGTCGTCGGGGTCGATCGCGTCGGTGACTGCTGGATGTTTTCCGAGGCTGGAGCTGCAACGGCTTCCATGCCGCAGATGAAGCCGCGATGCTCGTGCATGTCGGGCTCGCATCGGCGCGGTGGTCTCGATATCGCGAGCTCCTCGAACGGATCGGGGCTCGTTCGATCAGTCGCGATCGCGGTGGCGACGTGACGACCGACGTGTTCGCGCAGGGAATCGTCACGTCTGGGACGACGAAGGGTCTGGTCTGGACCGAGCGACGACCGTCCCCACTCGTCGAGGACACCGACCGCGACCGCGCGGCGAGGTTCGTCACGCCCTACGCGGCCGCCGGCGACGGTTGGTACATCGAGCAGGCTAGCAACTAGTGATGGTGTTTTTTCTTCGGATGCTTGCTGGTCTTGCTAGCGGCCTTCTTGTGCTGGGTCGGCGCTTTCTTGTGCCTGGGCCGCGTCTTCTTGGGCTTACGCTTCCTGCGTTTCGGCTTCGGACACGGACAGTCGATTGCCTCGGTCAGAGGCTCGATGAGTCCTGCCGCGTATTCCGCAACATCTGGCTCGTTGAACGACCAGACGAGCGGGTATCCGCAGCGATTCGCCACTAGAAGTTGTTGCTGAGATTGCGCGAGCCAGCCCTCGCGAGTCTTCTTTTGCTGGTCGGCCAGGTGCGCGTCCGGGCTGCGATTGAGCATGTAGCGATAACCGGTCTTCACCTCGTAGAGCGTCGTCGCGAGATCGACGGCGTCGAAGGAGACCGACAGCCCCTCTGGGGTGGTGACTTGGTACTCGAGCGGGACTCCGCTGATCGACTGGGCGCACATGTCGTGGCAAGTGTTGCCACCTTCGCGCGCGACCCATTCGGCGAAGCAACCACGCTTATTCTCGGGCTCCTCCGGTTTCGCGCGCGGATTTGGCCTTGGTTGCTCCTTCGGTCGACCGTGCGGCCATTCCGGGGCGGCCTCGTCTTCGTCCCAAAAGAACGCAAAGAGTCCGGCCGCGACTCCCGCGAGGGCGGCGCCGCCCAGGCCCACTGCTTCTTCGCCGAGTCCTTCTTCGGTCGCTGCTTCACCCGTGGTTTCGGCGGCGACGTTGTCGTTGGCAGCCGGTTTCTCCCACCATGGTTCATCCGGCTCTGGATCCGGCAACTTGGGTACCGGCTGGCGTTGGATTTCTCCGGACGAGCTTGCCGACACACGAGCATGCAGCTGTCCCGACATCACGCTCGCGGCGGAGGCATGAGCCTCGCGCTCGCCGGTCGTATCACTGCCACCCCAGCGCCAATCGGTCGCACTCGGTGTGCCCTGCTGGACCGCGTGCGCGAGCTCGTGCGCGATCAACGCCCGTCCAGCGGCGGTGCCCGGCGCAAACGCACCGCGAGAGAACGCGATGTGGCGTCCGACGGTGAGCGCGGTGGCATTGCCGGCACGCGTCCAGCGATCGGCGTCATCGCCCTCGTGAATGCGGACGCGATCAAGCGGTCGCTGAAACCGAGATTCCATGTCGCCGCGAACGTTCGCTGGAAGTCCGCGGCCCGGCGCCGCAAGGATCTCTCGTGCGATCGTACGCGGCGGCGGAGCAGCGTAGACTTTCCCTCGGCCTCCCCCGATGCGACCGTCTTCACCGCCCATCCGTTAACGCTAGTCCCACCCGACACGATCACACAAGAACCCGTGCCCGCCGAATTTTTCGACTTCGCCGCCGCGTTGCCCAGCACCGCTGCGCGGCGATTTTTCAAGTGGGCGGACGATTGGCAGATGCTGACGGATCTCGTCGGGCCCGAGGAGGAAACCATCTTTTCATTCGATGGCGATGAAGAGTTCGATCTCGCGACCATCGCGCGTGCATACGGTGGACGCCGGCCGGCACCTTCTGGGTTCACGAACGCCTTCGTCGAGGTGAGCGTGGACGAAGCTTACGAGCGCCTTTCCGGCGTGGTCGTGTGTGAAGGCAGCTCTGGCTTCGGGAACTCGTGCTTCGTCGTGCTCGATCGAGTCCTGGCGATCCCGAATGGCACGCGATTTCTCGAGGGCCGCGCGCTCGCCCGGATTCCGGCGCGCGAGGTGGCGGAAGTTGCGCGCGGCTGGGCTCGCTTGGTCGTGAAATGCGGCGGCTCCGCCGGCGTCGCGCGCGCGGTGCGGCCCTATTTCTCGCCGGGGCTTAGCGATGGCTCTGCCAATGCGCTGCGCGCGATCGATGCAGCGTTCGCAGCCGCATTGGCGCAAAAGCTCGACGTGCTACTGTTCTCGTGTCTGCCGTGACGCGACAGCAGAGAGAGCTCGAATTCGAGCAACGACTGCCGTCCTGCGCGAGCTCGACCGGACTCCCACTCCGTGACGCGAGCGTCGAGGAAGCTCGTGAAGCTCGTCGCGATCCGCGGCCGATCGGGGTGTTTCGCGTAGACGTAGACGAGCTGCCCGGTCAGTCCGTTCGGGCCGGGATCCATGTCGAGCACGACGCGGTTTCCACCATCGTCCGCTGCGATCGGAAGCCAGCGCGGCGAGTCCCAGAGATCGCGCACGATCCCCGGTGGGAGTCCGCGCGCAACGGTGGAGTCGCGGGGCTCGCGGTTCCACGCGACGACGTCGGCCAACGCTAGCAAGCGCACGCCGGCGAACAGTGGCGGGGCGTCGCCATCTTGACCGTCGTGAATCGCGAACGAAGCGCGCAGGTCGTCGGGCAGCGCAAACCCGTAGAGCCGCTTCAGCACGCGTCAACATGTCGTGGCTCGCCGGCGCGCGCAGCCGGCCAGCGGCACCGCGCGGCTCCAGCCAGCGACGGGCGCGGTCCCAGATCGAGGCGACGGTCACGCCTCGACGGGACTACATCATCAACTTCTGAATCGTATCGATGACCTGGCGCAGCCGCATCGGCTTGTCGAGGAAGATGTTCGCGCCGGCATCGAGCGCCGACTTGCGGGCCGAATCACCGCCGGCGGACACCGCGATGATCGGCAGCGAGACCAAGCCGAGCTCGCCGCGTGCGGTCGCGATCACCTTCGCGCCGTCGATCACCGGCAGATAGACGTCGACGATCAGCGCGTCGAACGTCTCCTTGCGGAGGATCTCGATCGCCTGGCGTCCGTCCTCGGCCTGGCGCACGACGAACGACACGCCGCCGCCGAAGTCGCGGCGCGCGGAGCCTTTGAGCCCGTCCTGGATCAGCGTCGCGACGTGGCGGTTGTCTTCGACGACGAGCACGTGAAACAGCCGCGACACGGTCTTGGGATCGCGGCGGTTGATCTTCTCGATCAAGACGGCGAGCTGATCGCGCGCGGCGCCGGCCGTGAACTGGATCCCGGCACCGGCCTCTTCACCGGCCGCGACGACCTCGGTCGCGTTCTGCGAGCCGCGCGTCCACCGCACGGTGCCTTCGATCGCGATCGGCTCGAGCAGCCCGGGGAACGACAGGACGAGCTGGATGTTCGTTCCGATCGGCAGCTCGCGGTTCGTCGCGACGAACGTGCCGCCGCTCGACAGGTTCTCGGTGTAGTCGCCGACCAGATCGTCCGCGCCTTCGTACTCGACAAACAGCGTGACCGGCTCGCGGTCGCTCTTGCGCTTGTCGTCGTCACCCATGCGAAAAACGATGATCGCCCGACGGATTCGCGAGCGCAAGTTACCCCCGCGGAATCGACACGGTGAACGTGGTGCCCTTGCCGACGGTGCTCTCGACGGAGAGGTCGCCGCCGTGATCCTTCACGATCTGCTGGGTCAGCGCGAGCCCGAGCCCGCTACCACCCTCCTTGGTCGAGAAGAACGTGTCGAACAGGCGCGGCAGGACCTCGGGAGCGATGCCTACACCGGTGTCTTCGACTTCGATCACCACACGATCGCCCGCACGGCGGGTGCGCATCGTCACCTTGCCGCCACCCTTGCTCGTGACCGCCTCACTCGCGTTGCGGACCAGGTTGACGAGGCACTGGCGGAGCTGGGCCGAATCGACGAGTGCGATCGGATCGTTGTCGGCGAGCTCGACCGCGAGCTCGACCTGCTTCTGCGCGAGGTCCTCGCGCACGAACGAGGCGAGCGCATCGACCAGGCCGTTGACGTGCTCCGACGCGATCTTCGGCTTGGGTAGCTTGCCGAACGACAAGTACTCCTCGGTGATCGCGGTGAGCCGATCGACCTCCTTGTGGATCGCGTGGCACAGCGCACGGCCCTCGGCGTTGTCGGCGAGCTCGTCGTCGAGCAGCTCGGCATTGAGGCCGATCGCCGACAAAGGGTTGCGGATCTCGTGGGTGATCATCGCCGACAGCTTACCGATCGCGGCGAGCCGCTCGGAGCGGACCAGCTCGTGCTCGCGCTCCTCGATCGCGCGCGCCATCGAGTTGAACTCGCGCGCGAGCTCCGCGACCTCCGAGGGCCCACGGTCGTCGATCCGGCTCGCGTAATCACCGGCGGCGACCCGCTTCGCGGCATCGCGCAGGCGACGCAGCGGGCGCAGCGTGATCACGACCCACACCGAGATCATGGCGGCGATCGCGATCGCGATCACGCCCAGGCCGATCGCGATGAAGCGTACGGATTGCTGGGTCTTCTCGAGCTTGTCGGTGCGGTCTTTGAGCACGTACTGCAGCGTGTTCGTGATGTCGACGGTGTCCTGCGAGAACCGGCGCTCGCCCTCGCGGATCGTGCGCAGCGGCGCGGTCACGGCCTCGGCATCGAGCGCTTCGCCTTTGCGCAACGCGGTCGTGAGCTGGTCGTACGGCGGCTTCAGGCTGTCGAGCAGCGCCGCCATCTCGGCCACCTTGTTGGTGGTGCCGATGTCGATCGGGATGGCGTTGGTCTGGTAGGTGTCGACGGCGCGGCGCAGGCCCTTGAAGGTCGCGTCCCGGGCGCTGCGGGCGGTCCGGATCCGGACGTTCGCGCCGTACGAGCTGGTCTCCTGGGGGATCCCGTCGTCGAGGTACGCCTTGAGGTCCTCCTCCCGGCGGGTCAGGGTGTTCGCGGCGAGCGCCAGGGGGAGGTGGCCGACCTTGATGCTGTGGACGATCTCTTCGACCGTCGTGAGGTTCACCACAACATCGATCGTGATCGCGCCGAAGGCGACCGCGAGGGCCGCAAAACCGAGCAGGATTCGCGCCGATAGCGTCCGCATGGTCGGGCCGGTACACGGTAGCCTGGCGATCTGTGGCAAGCCAGGAACCGGATAGGCTAGACGTGTATAATGACCGGCCAAGGGGTATCCCAATGACCCGCGTGTTCAGGCTCAGTTCGGTGGCGCTCCTTTTGGTCTGCGCGGCGTCCGCCGTGGCAGCGGCCAAGCCCACGGTCGCGATCCTCGGTCTCGAGGTCATCGACAAGACGGGTGTCCCGAGTAACGACGACGTCACGTTCGCGAAGACGCTGACCGAGGACCTCCGCGGCCGGGCCAAGCTCGGCGGGCCCTACACGCTCGCGAACGGCGCCGACAAAGAGCTCATCGATCTCAAGCTCCTCAAGGGCTGCGACGACGACAAAGATCTCAAGTGCATGTCGGGCATCGGCGGCGACCTGGGCGTCGACTTCCTGATGTACGGCTCGGTGACGAAGAAGGGCAGCAACTACGAGATCACGATCTCGTTGCTCGACGTCAAGCAGCGCCACCGCGAGAAGACCGCACCGACGACCGTTCCGACCAGCACGAACGCCGGAACGTTGCTGAAGAAATCGCAGTCGATCTACAACGGCCTGACCGGCCAGACCGATAGCTGCACGATCACGGTCAAGACCCCCGGCGTCGACCGCGCGACGATCCTGCTCGGCACGAAAGAAGCCGGCAACATCACGAACGGCGTCGGCCAGGTCAACGGGCTCAGCGACGGCAAGTACACGATCGCCGTCGAGGCGAAGGACTACCACCGCTGGACCAAGAGCGACATCCAGTGCACCGGCGGCGAGACCACGAACATCACCGCGGACCTGTCGAAGCTCGATGCCAAGATCATTCCGCCCCCCGACAAGGTCAACCCGCCTGGCGGCGACGGCAGCGAGAACCACGAGATCACCGGCAGCATCTCTCATCACGGCTCGACGAATTCGTGGAAGTACGTCGCGATCGGCGGCGGCATCCTGACCGCGGCGGCCGCGATCACGTTCGGTGTGAAGTGGAGCGGGCTGGCGAAGACCGGTGCATCGAGTGGCACGTTCCAGTACGGCGCGAAGTGCGTCAACGACGACGCCCACACGAAGGCCATGTTCCCGAACGGCTTCAACGCCGATGCGGATACTCAGTCGGCGTGCAACGACGCGCCGAGCAACCGGACATGGAGCTACGTCACCGGCGTCGGCACGGTCGCGCTGCTCGGCGTCACCGTGTTCTCGGTCGTGAAGGCCGTCAGCAACAACGACTCGATGTCCGACGAGCACGCGAGCCTCGGCCACCGCCGTCATCACGAGCCGTTCGCGATCACGCCCGTGGTCAGCCCGACCGGCGCTGGTGCCACGTTCCGCATGGAATGGTGACGGCCGCCCGGCCCGGTTGAACGTGGTACACGCGCTGGGTGAGTCGAAAGTCGGATCCACCTGACGAGCCCCAAGGGCCGCCACGCGCCGACATTCATCTGACCGATGTTCCGCGCGTGGCCGGTGGATTGCCCGCGCTGTGGGCATCACAGCGTCACCTTCGCGAGAACGGCGCGCTCGTGCGTGGCTCGCGGGCGCTGATGTCGATGAACCAGCCGGCCGGGTTCGATTGCCCCGGCTGTGCGTGGCCCGAGCCGGCCAAGCGCGACACGTTCGAGTTCTGCGAGAACGGCGCGAAGGCGATCGCCGAGGAGGCAACGTCGATCCGGTTGACTCCCGAGGTGTTCGCGACGTTGTCGATCGACGAGCTCCGTCTGTTGTCGGAGTACGAGCTCGGCCACCTCGGCCGGATCACGCACCCGATGGTGCTCGAGGGCCGGCATTACCGCGAGACCACGTGGGACGCCGCGCTGGCGCTGCTCGCTGACGACCTCCGCGAGGCAGGGCCCGAGCGCAGCGTGTTCTATACGTCGGGCCGCACGAGTAACGAGGCCGCGTTCCTGTACCAGCTCGTCGGCCGGATGTTCGGCACGAACAACTTTCCCGACTGCTCGAACATGTGCCACGAGTCGAGCGGCGTCGCGCTGTCGGACGCGATCGGCATCGGCAAGGGTACGGTCACACTCGAGGACTTCGACCACGCCGATTTGATCTTCGTGATCGGCCAGAACCCCGGCACGAACCACCCACGGATGATGTCGACGCTGCGCGCCGCGGCGAAGCGCGGCTGCACGATCGTCGCGGTCAATCCGCTCGAAGAGGTCGCGCTACGTAGATTCGCGCACCCGCAGCACCCGCTCGAGCTGTTCCGCGGCGTCGCGATCGCGAAGGAGTACGTCCAGGTCCAGATCGGTGGCGACCAGGCGTTCATGCTCGGGCTCGCGAAGGCCGTGCTCGAGCACGAGGACGCCGCGGCGCGCTCGCACGACGACACGACGGTGCAGCAGAAGCTCGGCGAGGTCGTCGACGCGCGGTTCGTGGGTGAGTACACCGACAACTTCGGGCCGTATCGCCGTCACGCGCTCGCGATGCCGTGGGCGGATATCGTCGAGAGCAGCGGCATCTCCGAAGACCGGATCCGCGAGATCGCAGCGCTCTACATGAAGGCGGACGCGGTGATCGCGTGCTGGGCGATGGGCCTGACCCAGCACAAGCACTCGGTCGCGACGATCCAGGAGGTCGTCAACCTCATGCTGCTGCGCGGCAACATCGGCAAGCCCGGCGCGGGGCTGTGCCCGGTGCGCGGCCACTCGAACGTGCAGGGCGATCGCACGATGGGCATCTATCATTTGCCCCGCCCCGCATTCCTCGACGCGCTAGGCGCCGAGTTCGGCTTCACGGCGCCGCACAAGCCGGGCTGCGACGCGGTCGAGGCGTGCGAGCTGATGGAGCAGGGGCGGGTCGGCGTATTCGTCGCGATGGGCGGCAACTTCCTCATGGCGACGCCGGATACGCCGCGCACGGCCGCCGGGCTCGAGCGCTGCGCACTGACCGTCGGGATCACGACGAAGCTCAACCGCACGCATCTCTATCCCGGTACGCGCGCCTTGTTACTGCCGTGCCTCGGGCGTAGCGAGCTCGATCCGGCCGGGTTCGTCACCGTCGAAGATTCGATGAGCATGGTCCATCGCTCGCACGGCGTGCTCGAGCCTGCGAGCGAGCACCTGCGCAGCGAGCCCGCGATCTGCGCGCAGCTCGGCAAGGTCCTGATCGGCGGGCCGGTCGATTGGGACGGGCTCGCGACGAACTACGATCGGATTCGCGATCACATCGCGCACGTCGTCACGGAATTTCACGACTTCAACGAACGCGTGCGCACGCCGACCGGCTTCATGCTGCCGAACAGCGGCCGCGATCGCACGTTCACGAAGGACGGCCGCGCGCGGTTCATGATCGCGGAGCTCCCGGACCTCGCGATGCCGCGCGGCCGGCTGCGCATGATGACCGTGCGCAGCCACGATCAGTACAACACGACCATCTACGGCCTCGACGATCGCTATCGCGGCGTGCGCGGCGAGCGGCGCGTCGTGTTCATGAATCCGGCGGACATCGTCGAGCGCGGCCTCGTCGAGCGCCAGGTCGTCGACCTGGTCGGCGAATGGCACGACGGGGAGCGGGTCGCGGAAGCGTTCATCGTCGTGCCGTACAACCTGCCCCGCGGGAACTGCGCGACGTACTTCCCCGAGACCAACGTGCTGGTGCCGATGGACTCGCTCGCCGACAAGTCGCGGACGCCAACCTCGAAGTCGGTCGTGATCTACATTCGCCCGCGCTAGTCGAAGACGACGGTCTTACCGGCGTAGACCATGATCCGATCCTCGAGGTGGTAGCGCAGCGCGGCCGCGAGCACGCGCTTCTCGAGGTCGCGGCCTTTGCGCACGAGATCCTCGACGGTGTCGCGATGCGAGCAGCGATCGGTCTCCTGCTCGATGATCGGCCCGAGATCGAGATCCGAGGTCACGTAGTGGCTCGTCGCGCCGATCAACTTCACGCCCTTCTCGTGGGCCTGACGATACGGGTTCGCACCGATGAACGCCGGCAAGAACGAGTGGTGGATGTTGATGATCCTCGTCGGAAAGCGCTCGACGAACTCGGCCGATAGGATCTGCATGTAGCGCGCGAGCACGACGAGCTCGACCCCGTACTGGTAGAGCAGATCGATCACCTGCGCCTCCTGGAGGTGCCGGCGGTCCTTCATGATCGGCAGGTGATGGAACGGGATCCCGAAGTGCTTCGCGATCGGCTCGGCATCTGGATGGTTCGAGATGATCGCGGCGATCTCGCAGTTGAGCTCGCCGCTGCGATGGCGGACGAGCAGGTCGTAGAGGCAGTGATCCTGCTTCGATACGAGGATCGCGGTTCGCCGCCGGCGGTCGCCGTACAGCCGGTACTCCATGCCGAGCCGCTCGCAGATGTCGCGCACGCTCGCTTCGAGCGAGCCGCGATCGGTGGTCAGCGTCGACAGATCGAAGCGCAGGCGTTGAAAGAACAGCTTCGCGTTGCGATCGGCGTGCTGGTCGGCGTTCTGGACGCGCACACCGTGGCTCTCGAGCAGCTGGGCGAGCGCGGCGACGATGCCTTGTTGATCGCGGCAGCCGACGAGCAACGTCGCGAGCTGCGCCGGTCGCCGCATGGGCGAGCTCGGTTGCGTGCCCATCGCGCGCGGGATGGCGCTGTGGATCTCGAGCGGTGGATCGCTACGCAGCTCGAGCGGCGTCACGTCCGTCGCATCGGTCCATTCACTTCTGCGCGGTAGTTGTTTCACCAAGCGCCCCCGACGGCAAAACCACCACCGCCGGGCGAGGTCCACGGGGCGAGCGCGAGGTGCTCTTTCTCGGGATGCTTGACGCCGGTGTAGTACCAAACCGTGCCGCCGATCGCGGCCGCGAGCCCGATGCCGGTGACGACCCAGCCAATGTTCGCGTTGTTGACGGCGCTCTGCGCGTCGGTGAACACCTGGTCGCCCGGAGCGGCGGCGCACTGGTTCGTCGAGATCGAACACTGCTTCGGCACTTGGGTCAGCTCGAACGCGCCGAACGCCGCGCCGGCGATGGTGACGACGAGGCCACCGATCATCAAGACCTTCGCACCGGTCGGATGCGAGTCGTGCGGCGGTTCCGGTGTGGGCGCGGCGGGGCTCGACGCCGACAACAGGGACGGTGCCTTCGGTGACCCGAACGTGGCCGCGACGGTGCGGCCTTGCTCGCCGGCACCGATCACGATCGTGACGGTCTGATCCTTGCCGCCGTTCGTGAACCGGATGACGTGTTTGCCCGGATCGACATCGTGCGGGCGGCCGTCGTCGAGCCGCGTCGCGACGAGCACGTCGTCGATGTAGACGGTGGTGTCGGGCAGATCTGCACCGCCGCCGTCGCGCGCGGCGAGGCTGATGCTCGGCTGCTGGCGGGTGAGGTCATCCGCGAACCGCGCGCAGTCGTTCGACACGAGCGTCGGGCACGACGGCTGGGCGCACGACAAGAACAGCTTGCGCGCGAGCGTCAGCTTGCCTTGGTCCTTGGCGTCCTGGCCTTTGCCGTGGGCATCGAGGCATTCCTCTTTCGAGAGCTCGCCGGCGAAAGTGAGGGCGGGCACGAACGTCGCGAGGATCGCGATCACGAAGATCTTCTTCATGGGGTTCCTTGTCGATCAGCTACTAGAGGCAAGCGGGTTTGAAGACTTTTTTGGACCCGTCGAAGTAGTACGGCGGGTTGCAGTCGGGCTTCGCGGGCTCGGCCACCGGCGGCGGCGTTGCAGCGACCGCGGCTTTCGGTGGTGGCGGTGGCGGCGCGGCCTTCTGCGGCGCGGACTCGCGCTGGATCTGCTTCGGTCGCATCACGACGCGGTTGCGCGTGGGATTGGCGGGCGCACGTACCGGCGGCGCCATCTTCGCCGCGGTCGCTTCGCCGAGCGCAGACCCCGACGCATTCGACGGCGATACGATCGGCACTGCCGATGCGGTTTCGGTCTCGGTGTCGACGGACGGTCGCACCGCCGGAGCGGGCACCGCCGGCGGCGGCGGCGGCGCGGCGACGGGTTGCGTCTTCGCCACCGGTAGGGTCGCTGCACCGGCGGGCAGGGTGACCCCCGGATCCCGCGTGATCCAGATGATGAACGCGAGGATCAGCAAGAACGCGCCGATTCCTGCGCCCGCGAGCAAGCGCGTGCGGTGGCGGGCAATCGCCGGCGGTGCGGCGGCCGTCGTGCCGGGCTCGGTGATGACAAGACCGCTGTGCGACATCCGCCGGGGCACGCGCTCGGCGGTGCGTCGCCAGCTCGCTTCTTCGAGCGCGATCACGCGATCGCGGCCCGACAAGAAGTCACGGCCGAGCGTCTTCAACCAGCCGGCGACGCCGGTCGAAGACGCCGGTTGCACCGCCGTCGTGAGCGCCGCTTCCATCGCGGCTGCAGTCGGCCACCGCTTCGCCATGTCGACGGTGAGGCCGCGCTGGATGATCGGGTCGAGCGCCTCGAGTTGCTTCCAGCGGTTCTCGCCGAGCCATTCGCGCTCGGGGGCGAGCACCTCGGTCACCTTCGCCAACGACCCGGTCATGACCTCGGCGATCAGCTCGCCTTCGGACTGCGCGCTGTTGTGGAGACGGTGGCCGACGAGCAGCTCCCACAGCACGACGGACAGCGAGTAGATGTCGCTCTGCTGCGTGGCGTTGCCGCGGATCTGCTCGGGCGCGGAGTACGCGAGCTTGCCCTTGAACATGCCTTGGCGCGTGACGTGCGCGGCCATCGTCGCCTTCGCGATGCCGAAGTCGAGCAAGCGCGCCGTGCCGTCGGTCGCGATCATGATGTTCTGCGGTGACACGTCACGATGGACGACGTCGAGCGCCGTGCCGAGCTCGTCGGTCGTCTCGTGGGCCGCCTGGAGGCCGGCCAGCACCTGGGTGGCGACCGACACCGCGACGTTGATCGGCACGTGGGTCTTTGCCTCGTGCGCCGTGCGCAGCAGCCAGTGCAGCGGCGCGCCGTGGACGTACTCCTG
>JBDUAS010000484.1:0-3680 GCA_040004535.1 Deltaproteobacteria bacterium | reverse complement strand
AGACTTTGCGAATCGGCTCGGGCGACAGATACATCTCGCGCTCGGCGATCCGCACGGCCGCATCGAAGTCGCCGCGTGCCTCGTGCAACCGGCGCAGCGCGGTGTGGGCTTCGAGGTGGTTCGGATTGATGTCGCGCAACAGCGCGTCGAGTGCCTTGATCGCGTCGGCGGGCGCACCGAGGCGCTCCTCGAGGATCGTCGCGCGCTCCATCGCGACCGCACTGGCTTCATCGAGATCGTCGGCGAAGCTCGCGCCGATCATGACCCCGATCTGGCGACCGAGGATCTCGCTGAGCTCGCGCCACTTGCCGGCCTCGCGATACAGCCGCGAGAGAGCGGCGAGGGCGGTGCGGCCCTTCGGCGTGAGCTCCAGGACGCGGTGCCACGCCTTCACCGCGCGCACCGGATCGTTCAGGTGCTGTTCGAGCACGCCGGCATACGTCTCGAGGTCGAACACGCGCACGGCCGCATCGGGCGTGCCGGGGGCGGGCATGGGGCGACCGCCGTCGAGGCGCTCGAGGATCTGCGCGAGCTCGGGCCAGCGCTCGGCGCGTTCGTAGAGGCCGCGCAACGCGGCGAGCGCGTCCGGATCCGACGGCGATGCCTTGACCGTCTGCTCCCAGCGCTCGAGCGCGCGGACATCATCCTGGCGATCGGTCGCGAGCTTCGCGAGCCGCTTGAGCAGCTTCGCGCGCTCGGCCGGGCTGGTCGACGCGGCCGCGTGATACTCGAGCGTCTGCTCGAGTCGCGGGTCGTTCGCTTTTTCGAGGACGCGCTCGAGCCGTTCGAGCGCATCGCGATCGCCCGTGAGCAGCTCGAGGATCGCGCCGCACGCGTAGACGACGCCGTCGACGTCGGCGAGCCGGGTCTCGTAGATGCCGGCGAGCCGGCGCAGCACGTTCAAGCGCTCGCTGCGCTTCGCCACGGGCCACTCTTTCGGTGCACCACCCGTACGCTCGGTCAGGCGCGCCAGCTCGAGGTCGAGCGTGCGGCGCAACGTGTGCGCGAGGCCCGCGTCGTCGCCTTCTTTTTCGTAGAGCTCGCCGAGCGCCTTGAGCGTGGCGTCGTCCTCGGGATTCTCGGTGAGCACCTGCTCGTAGAGCTCGATCGCACGGCGCGGCTCGAGCTGGCGCTCGCGATACGTCTGCGCCATCTTCTTGAGCGACTGCATCCGCGTGATCGGATCACCGGCGGACGCGACCTCGGTCTCGAGGCTGACGACGAGCTGCTCCCACATCTTGCCGCGCGAGGTCAGCCGGCGCAGCGCCTCGGCGACTTTCGGCGAGCCCGGTTCGAGCTCCGCGATCCGTTGCCACGCTTCGATCGCGCGTGGGATATCGCCGAGGCGAAGCTCGGCGAGCTGGCCGATTTCTTCGAGCCGGCGGACGAGGTCGTCGGGCTCGGCGCCCGCGTCGCGCGCGTTGTCGAGTGCGAACTCGTAGAGATCGATGAGGCCCCGCCAGTCGCGGCGCTCTCGGAAGTGATCGACGTAGCGCGCGAGCGCCTCTTCATGCGTCGGCGCGATGCCGAGGGCCTGGTGCAGCAGCTCGGCGGCGCGATCGCGATCGCCCTGGTGTTCGCGCGCGATCGTCGCGAGCTCGAGGATCTCGTTGACGAGATAGTCGGTCGGCGTGTTCGGATCCTGGCCGAGCGCGGTGACCTCGGCCTCCATGAGGTGCGAGAGCTCTTCCCACTCGTTGTCGTCGCGCAGGATCTCTTTGAGCTCCTGCACGTTCTTGCTTCCGGGCTGCTCGTACGCGACGAGCTCGGTCAGCACTTCGCGCAGGCCGTCCCGGTTCGGAAGCTGGTTGCGATACAGCGCGGCGCGCCGGCGCAGGATCTCGCGGCGCTCGTCGGGATCCTGGACGACCTGGCTGCGGTGGCGCAGCATCCGATCGAGCTCGTCCCACTGCGAGCTGCCCTGCAGCGCTTCTTCGAGTGCGTGCGAGCTCGCCTTCGCGTACGGATCGACACCGACCGCGCGGCGCAGGTAATTGATGCCGGTCTGATCGTCGCGCTCGCGAAGCCGACTCTTGCCGAGCTCGACGAACAGCTCGCCGGCCTTGTGGCGCGTCTGACCGCCGCGGAATCCCGGCGCGCTGTAGACGTCGGCGAGCGCCTCGGCGATCTCGGCCGAGCCGTGATCGAGGCGCGACGCTTCTTCGAGGTGATTCGCGGCGGCCTCGAGGTCTTTGCCGCGCAGCGCGAGGCGGCCGAGCTCGAGGCGAATCCGCGCTTTCTTCGGAGCGGGTCCGTCCTTGCCGAGCACTTCGAGCTCGGCCTGATACAGCTTCGCGACCATCGCGTCGTCGCCGAGCGATCGATAGAGGTCGCGCGCGGCTTCGAGCGCCTCGGTGCGCTGGGGCTCGAGCTTCCACGCCTGCTGCCAGTGCCACAGGGCGCGATCGACGCGGCCGAGGTGGTCGTTCCACAGCACGGCCGCGCGCCGGTGCTGCGCCGCGCGCCGCGCGACGAGCTCGGGCTTCTTGCGCCCGGCATCGCCGCCCGCTCGCTTCGCGAGATCGGTGAGCTCGCCCTCGATGATCTCGACGGCGGCCGCCGGATCGTTCGGCTCGACGATCTCGAGCAGGCGATCCGACGCGCGATCGTTCGTCGGATCGAGCTCCAGCGACGTGCGGAGATACTCGACGGCGGTCTCGACCTCGCCGAGGACGATCATCGCCTCGCCGGCCTCGCTCCACGCGTCGGCCGCGCGCACCGGATCGCGCTCGTGCTGCGCCCACGTCGCGCAAACATCGGCGAGTAGCTCGCCACGCCCCGCATCGCGGAGCTCCTGCCTCAACGCGGCGAAGCCATTGGCTTCGGGTTGCTGGCGGAAGACCACGACTCTCGCTTCGAGTGGATCGACCGTTCTCGAAACGTCGGTGCTGTGGACTGGATCGTCTGCCATCCCTCGGCCGCGACGTTAACACGAAGCCGCGTAAGCGGCTGCAATACGGACGGATTCTCGCAGCCGCCTGCCCGCGCAACGTAGCCAGCACACTGAACCCGCATCTCATTTCGGTTTCGGTCCCAACCATTCGGTTCGGGTTCCGGTTCCGCAAAGGCCGAAGGCCGAAAAGCTGGCGGTGGCGCTGTGGGCCGTGTGGGTGGGCGCGCGAGCCAACCAAGGAGATGAGAGTCTCGCGGCCGGCCAAGGCGTTGCGGGCAACTGCCACACGAGTGCCGGAGCTCTCGCCATCGTCGGCGAGGTTGCCCGCATCGCCGTCACGGTCCACAGCCACGTGCGCTTGTCTGCGACGCACCGGTGCGCTTTGCTCGGGAGCCGGCAGGGCAGGTGACGAATCTTTCTCGTTCCTCGCGGCTACGATCCAGTGCCGGTCGCGCGCGCGTCGACTGCGTTGCTCGCGGTCGAGTGGAAGCGATTCGGGTTGATCGACTTCTTCGAGACGACGGGTCCACTGTACTGACTGCTCGCACAGCACTCCTTCGCGTCCCGTAGCGCGCAACACTGCGACGCTGCGATAGGATGGTGGGCATGGTGAAGGTCTTGGCGTTCTCTATTCTAGTTGCGGCGGCGTGTACGACGAGCCATCCCGATGAGGCGGCCGTGTGCGGCGACGGCGTGACGACGCCCGGTGTGAATGGCACTGGCGAGATATGCGGTACGCGTTCACGGGGAGGACTACGCAGCGGCGATCAGGGACGGAGTCTTGCGA
>JBDUAS010000483.1:0-3681 GCA_040004535.1 Deltaproteobacteria bacterium | reverse complement strand
CGGAGCTCTCCGCCGAGATCGCGAGCTGGACTTCTTCGGGCGGCTCGCTCGTGAATGTCCACGGCGAGCGCGTCGCGTAGGCCTTCACGTCGAAATCGGTGGGCCGTTCGAAGTCGGGCGATTTGGGCTTCGGCGCCATCACGGCCTCGCGGATCCGATCGACGCGAAACGACCGCACCTCGTGGCGCAGATGACACCAGCCGACGACGAGCCACGCACCCTCGCGATAGACCATCGCGTACGGATCGACCTCGCGCCGCGACGTCATCGCGGTCGTCGCGGTCTGGTACGTGAGCGTCACGCGCTTGTGGAAGCGGGTCGCAGCCTCGAGCGTCGCGTAGATTTCGGCCAGCTCCGGCCGCGCGATCGCCTTCTCCGGGAAGTGCACGAGCACCGTCGGCGAATTGGTCGTCGGCCGCGGGAACTCGGTTGGCGTGTCCGGCAATTCCGGCAGGTCGAACGCGAGCTTCTTCAGCGCGAGGTCGACGATCTTGGGATACGCACCACCAGGCATCGCGTGCGCGACCGATGCGGCGAGTACGAGCGCCGAGATTTCATCGGCGGTGAGCCGGACCTCGGGCATCTTGAACCGCTTGAGATCGATGACGTAGCCGCCGTCCTCGAGCGAGTCATCCTCGTCGGGCGTGACGTAACGGATCGGCACGCCGAGATCGAGCAAGTCGGCCTTGTCGCGCTCGAACGCGCGCAAGCCGGCCTCGACGTTGAGCGTCTGATACGCGACGAACTGGTCGCGGATCTCGCGATACGTAACAGGAGTGCGCGCGCGCAGCAGGATCATCACGAGATCCAACAGGCGCTTGCTGCGGTCGCCGCGGGTGCCGGCATCGTCGGGTTTCGGCGCACCTGGTTTCGACGCCTTCGCGACCGCGGCCTTGGCCGTTCGACCTGGCTTCATAGTCGGCTTCCCCTTCGTCGACTTGGCGGCCCGCACCGAACCGTTCTAGCGCACGTACACCGCGATCGGAAGCGCCGTGACGAGCAACCGGACTCCGGACCATCGTTCGGTCAGAAGTAGTAGCGCATGCCGGCGCCGGCATTGAATGCGACGCCCACACCGTTGCCGGTCTTGAAGTCGTACTCGAGCACGCCGGCGACCTCGATGAACGCGTCGAGCGGCACGCTCTTGAAGTCGAACAACAGGCCGATCACGCCGCGCAAGCCGGCCGCGAAGTGCGACGAGCCGGTCGAGCCACCGCTGTAATCGATCACGCGCGCGCCGGGCCCGACGTAGACGGGCAGCACGAACGAATCGCGATCCTGCAGGATCCACGGGTGGAACACGTAGTCGGCGTGCATCTGCAAGCCGTTCGAGATGAACGCGGATCCGGCCGCGATCTGGAGCGCGCGATCTTGCGACAGATAGATCTTCGCGCAGATGCCGGTCGGCTCGCCGACGATGATGCCGACGCCGAGCGTGCCCTTCTCCGCGGGACGCCCCTTCTCGCCGTGCGCCTCGTCGTCGGCGAACGCGGGCGTGGCCAACGCGAGCACGGCCAGGACGGTTGCGATCAAGCGCATGCACCGACCCTAACGCGCCGGCGAACACGGGGGCAAATTCAGCCCCGCAACAGCCGCGCGAGCTTGTTGCGGCTGATCCCGAGCGCGCGGGCTGCCGCGGATTGATTGCCGTCTTCACGCTCGAGCACCGCTCGCGCGTAGCGCCGCTCGGCCTCTTCGAGCGACAGGTCCGGCGGAAGCACGATCGCGTTAGCGTCAAGAACGGGAATCGACACGCTCGACTGGCTCGACACTGCAATTCCGATGCTGCTCTGACTCGCCCCGAGTGTCGGAATCCCGATCTGCGTCGTCCGCCGCGCCTCGAGCGCGAGATCCTTGCCGCCGATCGTCGGCCCCGAAGCGAGCACGACCGCCCGCTCGATCGTGTTCTCGAGCTCCCGCACGTTGCCCGGCCACGCGTACGTCACCAACGCAGCCCTGGCCGAGTCCGACAACCGTAGCGGCCCCTTGCGATATCGCCGCGAGAACTGCTGCACGAAGTGCTCGGCGAGATCCGTGATGTCGTCGCCACCGCGCTCGCGCAGCGCAGGAATCACGATCTCGACCACGCGCAACCGAAAGAACAAGTCACTGCGAAACTGGCCTTGCGCCGCCATCGCTTCGAGGTCGCGGTTCGTCGCCGCGACCAAGCGCACGTCCGCGGTCAGCGTCTCGCGCCCGCCGATCCGCTCGAACTGGCGCTCCTGCACGAACCGCAGCAACTTGCCCTGCAGCGGCAACGGCAGCTCCCCGATCTCGTCGAGGAACAACGTGCCGCCGTTCGCGGCCTCGACCTTGCCGAGGACGCGCGAGTCTGCACCTGTGTACGCGCCGCGCTCGTGCCCGAACAGCTCGCTCTCGACGAGCGCCGCCGGCAGCGTCGTGCAATCGACATGAACGAACGCGGCCTCGCGCCGCGCCGAGTTGACGTGGATCGCCCGCGCCAGCAAGCCCTTGCCCGTGCCGGTCTCGCCGTGCAGCAACACCGTCGCGTCGGTCTGCGCCGCCTTGACGATCATGTCGTAGACCGCCGCCATCGCCGGGGAGCGTCCGATCACGTGATTGAACCGGCCGCGCACGGTCATGCCGCGCTGCGCGTCGTCGCCCCGCAGCGTCGTGTAGTCGAGCGCGCGGCCGATCTGCTCCGCGAGCTTCAGCACGAACTCCTCGTCGCGCGCATCGAACAAGCCACTCCGCTTGTTCAGCACCTGCAACACGCCGCGGATCTGCTCGCGCCGCACGATCGGCGCCGTCAAGATCGACGTCGTGCGATATCCGATCTGCTCCGCGAGTTGCTCGCCGCCCCACCGAGGATCCGAGCTCGCATCTCGAACATTCACCAGCTCCCCGCTCGCCGCGACGTGGCCGACCAGCCCCGCACCCGCCGGGACACGCAGCTCCGGAAGCTCCGGCAGCGTCGCCACGCGCGACCGCAAGTCCCCGCTCGCCGCGTCGATCAACCACAGCGTCGCGCGATCCGCACCGAGGGCACGCGCCACTCGCGTCGCGAACGTTCCGAGCAGATCGTCGAGCTCGGTCTCGCCGGCGATCATCGCCCCGAGATCCGCGAGCAGCTCGAAGCGCTGATCGTTTTGCATGCCCTCTAGCAGCATGGCACGACGCGCGCTGTTCATGCAGCCGCGGCCTTCTCCGCATCGCGCGCCGACAGGATCATGCCCTCGCGCGCCGCGACGGTGCCCGGCAACACCGCCTGCGCGTCGGCCTCGAGCGCCGCGAGCGCCGCATCGCTGCGGCCCGGATCGTGATGGAACAGCACGAGCTGCGGGACCGCCGCGGCACGCGCGAGCTCGACGCCAGCGGCCCACGTCGAGTGGCCCCAGCCGACCTTCGCCGGATACTCCTCGGGCGTGTACTGCGCGTCGTAGATCAGGATGTCCGCGCCCGACGCGAGCTTCTTCAGCGTCGGATCGACGCACGCGAAGTGCTCGGTGTCGGTCGCGTACACGATCGACTGACCGGCGTGCTCGAGCCGATAGCCGTAGACCGGATCCGGATGATTCAACCGCGCCATCGTCACGGTGATGTCGCCGATCACGAACTGATCGTTCGCGCGCAGCTCGCGCGTCGTGACGGTGCCGCCGAGGTCTTCGAAGTCGACCGGGAAGAACGGCGCCTTGAACAGCGAGCGGATCGCCGCGTCGT
>JBDUAS010000216.1:0-12453 GCA_040004535.1 Deltaproteobacteria bacterium | reverse complement strand
TTCTGCTTGGCGTCCTCGCAAGCCTTCGCGAGGTCCTTGGGCAACTTGCCCATGCCGACGTCCTCTTTGATCTTCTTGGCAGCTGCGTCGAGACGCTCGAACAGAGCGTCGATCTTGAAGGTGGGCGAATCATCACGCAGCACGCTGTCTACCGTCGCGACGAGCTGACCTTGATACGTGATCTCGGACTTCGTCACGATGATGACGGGTGCCTGCTGCAGCGTGTCGTGCGAGTCGGCGATCGGCAGATCGAGGCCCTTCTGAGCCTGGAGCAGCTGACCGGTCGACGAAAACACCATCAGAAGGAACGTGACCAAGATCGTCATCATGTCGACGAACGGGGTCAGGTTCAGCGAGATGTTCGTCGCGCGACCACCGCCGGAGGCGGAGCCGGCCTTCTTGACGAGGTGCTTGAACGGAACCGAGCGATAGAGGCGTGAGCCTGCTGAATGTACCGGCATGGCTATCCTCCTTTACAAGCTCGGCCGAGCGGCGAGGCCGTTCGGGTCGGTGAGCCCTACGTCGACAAACCCGACCTTAACGGCCACGTCCATCGCGTGAATGATGTCCTGGTATTCGACCGGCGACGCTGACGTCGACTCGGCCGCGACCTCGATGTCCGTGCGATCCGCAAAGAACGCCGAGGCCTTGTTCTCTTTGAGCGTGTTCTCGAACCGCTCCCAATCCTGTTGATCACCCTTCTTCGGGATCTCTTGGAACTGGTTGATACGCGACAGTCCGACCCAGATGCGGTCGGCTTGCACGAGGACCGAGAGGGTCACGTGCTCGTCGTCCTGCTGGACGTTCGTCGTGTCGCGCGTCTTTCCCTTTGGCTGGATATTGATCTGGGCAATGTTCACCCAGACCGCCGTGACCAGAAGGAAGGCGGTCAAACAGCTCATCAGATCGATGAACGGAACGATGTTGAGCTCGACGTTGAGACTCTTCTTTCCGTCGCCGGCTCCGATTGCTGCACCCATGGTGGATCCTCCTCGTTAAGGTTTAAAAAACGAGGACGAATTACGCCTGGGGCTGCATCTGTGCGCGGTGCGTCGTCACGAGGTTGACGACCTGCACGGTCACCTCGTTGATGTCGTCGGTGATGGCCGTCGTCTTGCCCTGGAGGAGCGAGAAGCCGAGGAGGCCAATGAGCGACGTACCGATACCGAACGCGGTGCAGTTCAGAGCTTCTGCAATACCGTTCGCGAGCTCGGTCGCCTTGTTGCCGCCTTCGTCGCTACCGACGGAGCCGAACGACTTGATCATACCGGAGATGGTTCCGAGCAGACCGGCCATGACGGCGAAGTTCGCGGTCATCGCGAGGTACGGCGTACGCGCGTTGATCTTTGGCAGCTCGCGAAGAGCGGCCTCGTCCATCGCGGCCTGGACTTCGTCGTCGGACTTATTGAACTTCATGAGACCGGCTTGGACAATGCGGGTCATCGGCGTCGGGTTACCCGAGCAAACCTTGATCGCACCCTGCACGTTGCCGCTCATGACTTGGCTCTTGAGCAGCGCGAGCAACTTGTCCTTGTCGACCGATGCGCGGAACAAATAGACCGCGCGCTCCACGATGATCGCAATGGTGACGACCGAGGTGAAAAGAATGGGCCACATGCCCCATCCGCCCTTGTGGAATGCAGTCGAGATCGCAGTCAGCATGAACGCTCCTGGTTTTTAGCGAACCGTTGTGGAACTAGTCGCATGTGCAACGGTCGATCCACGAGACAACTGTGCGAACTGACACGTGCGTGAAATGTAGGTTCAGTGATCCGAGCCGTAGCGCGCTGGGACATGGCGCCGCCTTTTGCCACGGATCCAATTCGTGCAACGAGACGGGAACTTACGCTGCGTTGTAGTGTCGTACCGTCATGCAGCTGCCGCGCTTCGTCGGGCTCGTGGACCTCGGTGTCCTCACCGTGATCGCGGTGAACCTGATCCTGCCGCCGCGTGCGCAATACACGAGCCCGGTCGTGAAGGGCGACGAGTGGCGGCTCGCGCTCGCCGAAGCGCGGACGATGGCGAAGCCCGGCGATGGCGCCGCGGTCGACGAGCTGACCCACGAGCTCGATGACGCGCAGCAGAAGGATTGGGCGATCGACTTCTCGGTGCTCGCGAGCGAGCGCGCGAAGGATTCGCCGTCGCGGTGGCGGGCCTTGCTCGCAGCCTCGACCGCGTACGTCGATCGGTTCGATGTCGTACCAGGGCTCGATTACGCGAACCGCGCGCTGAACGCGTGCTCGGCGGCGCGCGACCGCGACCCGGACGCGTGCCCGAATCCCGACCAGGTCCGCATGGAGCTGTACCAGGCGAACCTCGCCGCGGGCGTGAAGTCGGGGTTCAATCCGAGGACCGAACGGCTCAAGTTCATGAAGGCGGGCGAATCCGCCCTGTTGCAGATTCATCTCGACCCGCGTGATCTGGAGCGCGATCGCGCCCCTGCCGCCGGAAATGGCTCGGGAAGTGCCGGCAGTGCGGGCTCGGCAATCGCGCCCTGACCCGCTACTATTGAAGGATGCGGTCGTCACTGCTCGCGGTCCTGGCGGTAGCGTGCGGTGGTAGCTCGGCGAATCAGCCGCACACGAGGACGGCTCGAGAAATCGTCGATGCCTCGAGCCCGGCGATCGTCCGGGTCGAAGCGGGTGAAGACCGCGTCGGCACCGGCTTCATCCTGGATCAAACCGGCCTGATCGCGACGAACCTCCACGTGATCGAGGGCGAGTCGACGATCAAGGTCAAGCTGTACAAGGATCAAGGCGAGTATCCCGTCGTGTCGATCGCGGGCGTCGACCGCGGGCACGACCTCGCGCTCATGAGGATCAAGCCGCGCGGCAACCTGCCCGTCGTCAAGCTCGGCGACTCGAGTGTGGTGTCGGCGGGCGATCGGATCTACGCGATCGGCAATCCGCTCGGGATGGACTACACGGTGAGCGACGGCTTGATCTCGCAGGTCCGCCAGCTCTCGGCCGAGCTCACGATCCTCCAGATCAGCGCACCGATCTCGCAGGGCAGCTCGGGCGGTCCGCTGTTCAATCAGTTCGGTGAGGTGATCGGCGTGACGACGATGATCGTGACGCAGGGCCAGAACATCAACCTCGCCGTGCCGGGCAACTACCTGTTGCCGATGGTCAAGCAGCAGCAAGCGATCGAGCTCGGCGAGTTCGCGAGGGCGACCAAAGAGCTCGCGCACTCGCACGGTGAAGGCTCGCAAGAAGACACCGACAACAAGATCGATCCGGACCAGACCAAGATCGAGCGCCGCGTCCCCTTCCATGCGGTCGCCGTGCTCGACGGCTGTGCGCAGAAGGACATCGAGGACATCGTCCAGGCGATCGGCGAAGCGATCCAGAACGGCGCGCCGCTCTACAACACGGGCACGGTGCAGGGCTTCGAGGCGTGCTTCCGGATCTATGAGGGCACCGCGCTGAAGTACGAGAAGGATGCGCCGTGCAAGGGCGTTCGCTCCGCGTTCGGCGACGGCCTGCTGCGCGCGAGCTCGATGGCGAGCTACAAGGAAAAGGCGTGGGCGATGCGCGATACGTTCGACGGCTTGTTGAACGTGTCGCAGCGCTGGGCGCAGCAGAATCTGCCCGCGCCGAAGAAGCCGTGATCCTGTATCTGTTCGACATCGACGGGACGCTGCTCGACGCGCACGGCTCCGGCCGCGGCGCGTTCGACGACGTGATGGCAGAGCTCCACGGCGTCAACGACGCGAGCGCGGGAATTCGCTACGGCGGCAAGACCGATCACGCGATCGTCGACGAGATCTTTCGCGCGCGCCTCGGCCGCAGCGCCGAGGAAGCGGAGCGCGCGACGTTCCTGGCGGCGTACGTTCCGAAGCTCACCTCGCGGCTCCAGGCGAACGGTGTGATCGTGCTCCACGGCGCCGTGGCCGCGCTCGACTATCTGGCCGGCAAAGCGCGGCTCGGTGTCGCGACCGGAAACATCCGCGAAGGCGCCGACGCGAAGCTCAGCGCGGCAGGGCTCGCCGGCCGGTTCGAGCTCGGCGGCTACGGCTGCGATGCGATCGTGCGGGCCGATCTGGTCGCACGCGCGATCGATCGGGCGCGCGAGACCAGCGACGTCAGCGAAGTCATCGTCGTCGGCGATACCGTCCACGACATCACCGCCGCACGCGCGTGCGGCGCGACCGTGTGCGCCGTGGCGACCGGCTCCGATAGTGCCGAAGCGCTCGCCCATGCCGACGTCGTGTTTCGCTCGCTCGCCGAGCTCCCGGCCTGGCACGAGGGACGGTAACCACGTAGTCAACTTGTCGTCCGGAAGCTCGCGAGATCACTCGCGTGAAGAGGGACGGTTACAACCTTAGCGCGTCAACGACCTGGCGTCGGTGACACCGACATTCGAGAATCCGGCGCGGACCGACGTATCCATTGCGGCGACGATCTGCTGATACGAGATCGGGTGATCGTTCGTCGACTCGGTCGCGATCTCGACGCGCGGATCTTCTGCCCCGGCCGGCCGTAGCTCGTCGAGCGTGTCGCCGAGATGGACCCAGTCGTAGACCGCGAGCTGGCGGGTCTCGCCGCCCGGCGTCGCGGTGACGAGCATCTGATCCCATTCGATCAACACCAAGAGCCTCGGGTGCTCGGTCTCCGTCGTCGGCGTCTTGCCCCTCCCCGCCGCGTCGTTCTTGAGGTGCGCGGTGTTCACCCACACCGCCGAGACCAGCAAGAACGCGGTGAGACAGCTCATCACGTCGACGAACGGAATGATGTTGATCTCGATGTTCGCGGATTTCTTCGAACCGGTGCCGAGGACTGCGCCCATGTTCGATCGACACGGTGCGCCCGGCGCGGTTGCGGTCAGTCCGGTTCGCGTACTTCGCGCTTCATGCCAACGGGGACGGGCAGCTTGGCGAGTACGTCGTTCAGCGCATCGAGCGAGCCTGCGACCCGCACGCCGAACCAGCGCTGACTGCCCTCGCGGAAGATCACGAGCGGTTCGCGTGTCTGGGTCGCCGTCACGAGGGATGACAACGGAACGAAGTTGCCGGTGCGGCTGCGCACCCTCAGCTGATCGAGCACCGCGGGCAGCTCACCTTGCACCGCGAGCATGACGCGCGTGGACTCCGTTTGGCTGTTCGTGGTCGTCAGCCACGTCCCCCCGGGTGCGAGCGCGCGCAGCGTCGCTGCGACGACACTAACGTCGACCTCGAGGAGCGAAGCGCGATCGCGATCGATCTTCAGCTCGAGGTGCGGGTGGTCGGCTCCGCCGATCTGCTCGACGACACGCAGCTCTCTCACCCCGGCGACCGCGGTGGCTAGCGCTTCGACCTGGTGCTGCTGAGCGCCTGGATCTGCGCCGTAGAACCCGACGATGTGATCGTGACGATCGCGCAGCGTCAAGTGGTGGCGCTCGAGCGTCGCGATCACACTGGCTTCGAGATCATCGGCATGGTCGGGCGGGACGATTCGCAGATCGGCGACATCTGGATCGCGGTCGTCCATACCCAGCTGGACCAGCGAGCGCGTCGCGAGATGAAGCTCTGCAACCACGTGCTGGAAGTCGTCGAGCCGGCGCGCTAACGGGGCTGCCGGATCGAGGATGATCTGGAACGCGAGTGGCCGGGTGCGTGGCCAGAGATCGACGTGAACCGCGGCGGGCAGCTCGGCCTCGATCTTCGGCAGCAGCGCTTCCAGATGCTCGCGGATCTCGAGCGGGTCCGCGCCGGTCCGCGGCGTCACCGTCAACGCGACCGCGCGGCCATCACCCGCGAGCGCGACGCAGCTCGCTCCCACCGCACGGGTCTCGACGCGCGCGGTGTCGCGGACGATCTCGAGCTCCGCGTACGATGGCGGTGCATCGGCGGCGAGATTCGTTACATCCGCCAGGCCTGCCGAGGATCCCGTGTCCTGGATCGCCGCGCGGACGTCGTCGATCGTCTTGCCGGCGCTGGCCAGTGCGACCGGATCGACCGTGATCCGCGTTTCTGGCTCGGGGCCGCAGATCTCGACCTTGCCGACGCCGTCGACTCGCTCGAGCTTTTGCGCCAACAGCTCGCGCGCGATGGTGGCGACCTCGAGGAGCGGCAACGTCTCGGACGTCAACGTCACTCGTAGCACCGCACCCGCGCGTGATTCGCGCGTGATCATCGGAGCCACGCCGAGCTCCGGCGCCATCACGCGGGACGCGTTTTGCGCCGCCTTCATGACGGCTTCCGACGCTGCGTACGCATCGGTGCCCGCGGGAAACTCCGCGATCACGACCGAATGTCCCACGCTGGTGCGGCTGTGCAGCGCGACGAGGTTCGGAACCTGACTGACCTCGAGCTCGAGCGGTCTCGTGACGCTGCGCTCGAGCTCGTCCGCCGAGATCCCGGAAGCCTCGCTGGTGAGCGAAATCGCGATCGTGTCGCGCGGTGAAGCGACGACCGCTTCGCGATGCTTGCCGCACGACGCGAGCAGTAGAGCAGCAGCGGTGAGGGCGCGAAGCACGGGGCTACTGTAACGCGGCCGCGATATCGCCGGCCTTTGCGCGACGCGCGATACAGCGATCGATCGCGAGGAGCGCATGATCGAGACGCGGTTTGCCGTCGAGGATCTTGACGACATGAGGCGCGAATGCGGCCTGGACCTCGGCGCGCTCGGTCGCGGTGCACAGCGTCGCCGTCGCATCGAGCATGTCGCCCGCGAGAGCAGGTGACAGCTTCGCTAGCAACTCGGCGAGGTGGTCGCGCACCACGCTCCACGCGGCCGCGCGCGTGCCGGCGCGATCGAAGTAGCCGGAGAACGCGGACCACGCACCGCGAGTCGGCAGCAGTGCGAGGAGCTCGGTCATCGCGTCGGGAACTTCGGCCGGTCCGAACTGCGCGAGGTCGACCATCGCACCTTCGCGTTGATCGCCATCGAGCTTCGAGTCGTGCGCCAGCTCGGCGATCCGCGCGAACGCGGCATGGTCGGCGCCGAGTCGCACCGAGAACTCCCATGGAGCAACCTTCTTCGCGAGCGATCTGGCGACCGCGGCCTGCGCACGCGTGCGGGTCGCGGCGGGCCAGCGCTCGGGCGCGACGAGATCGAGCAGCGCTCCGCGGATCCGCTCCTCGATCATGCCGTGCGGCTGGCCGAAGAGGTGGGGTGCGAGCCGTTGCGCGACCCAGGTCTCCCAGCGTTCGCGCGCGGCGTCGGCGACGAGCGGATCGATCGCCTGCGCGATCGCGACGGCCGTGTATTGCGCGTAGGCATCGCGGTTCGCGGCGAGCTCGGTGATCTGCGCGATCGCCGCGGTGGGTGTCAGGTCACCGCGCGCGGTCGCGGCCGAGAGATCGGTCGCGAGCGCGAGCTTGTCGCCGAGCGAGAGCTTGTCCCACGCGGGCAGCGGGCCGCGCGGTCCGTTCGTGGTCCACACGACGCTGTAGTAGCCGCCGTTCGTCGCGATCACCCAGCTCGGGCACGTCGCGCCGAGCGCGATCGATGTCGCGTCGCCGACGAGCGCGCACGTGGGTTGCGCCTTGCCGGCGGAGCGCACGCACACCGGAATGCGCAGATGATCGCGCGCCTTTGCGGTGAGCGTCGCGCCGCGCTCGGGCTCGCATGCGAGTGCGAGCTCGACGATCGGAGGGCCGGCGTGATCGACATACGCGGCGAGTGCCCCCGCCGATGCGGCGCCTGCCGTCGCAGTCAGCGCGGCGACGAGGTCTGCGGTCGTGACCGAACCATTCGCGTGCGCCTGGAGGTAGGCGCGCAACGCGGTGCGAAACACGTCGGGCTTGATCCAGCGCTCGAACATGGCGAGCACGGCCTCGCCCTTGTCGTACGCGATCGAGTCGAACGCGTTGTCCGGATCGAACGCGACCGGGCGATGGAGCGGCTGTGCGCCGGCTTCGCCGTCGGCGGCGAGTGCGTTCTCGCGCGTGAACGCGACATGGAGCTCCGACGGCGGATGGCCCTCGTTCTGCGCCGCCACGCGTTCGCCGAGCCAGCTCGCGAACGCTTCCGAGAGCCACAGGTCGTCCCACCATGCGGGCGTGACGTAGTTGCCGAACCACTGATGCGCGAGCTCGTGCGCCGCGATCACGGCGTAGTGGCGATCGCCGTCGAACACGATGTCGGCGTCGAACGTGATCAGGCCCGGGTTCTCCATCGCGCCGAACAGGTGCGGCACGGTGACGATGTCGAGCTTCGGAAACGGCATCGGGATCGCGGTGTAGTCCTCGAGCAGCGCGACCAGCCGCGCGGTCTGGTGTGCGACGGCGGCGACCGCGTTCGCGCGGCGCGGGAACGTCAACACGCGGACCGGAAAGTGCGCCTTGCCGGCCTTGCCAGCGTCGACGATCGCGAACGGCCCGACCGCGATCGCGAGCAGGTAGCTCGCCATCGGCGGCGTCTCGGCGAACGCGACCTCGTGGCGACCGTCGGCGAGCACTTGGTCGTGCGCGATCGGCATGTTGCCGGCGGCGACCTCGCCCTTCGGCGCGACCACGGTCACGCGCCACGGCGTCTTCCAGCGCGGCTCGTCGAAGCACGGCGTGATCCGCCGCGCGAACTCGGACTCGCCTTGCGAGAACAGGTACCAGCGATCGCCGTCTTTCTGGCGGAACAGGCCTTCTTCGTCGTGCAGCGTTGCGCCGGTGAACGCGAGCCGCAACGTGACCTCGCGCGGCTGGATTGTCTTGCCGAACGCCAGGGCGACCATGCGATCGGCGGCCGGCACGGTGATCACGCGGAGCTCGCCGTCATCCCAATGCGCATCGCTGATCTTGATCTGATCGGCGTGGACCCACACGTGATCGCTCGCGCGATCGAGCCGCACGCGGATCGCGACGGTGCCCGAGAAGGCTTCGCGATCCGGGTCGAGCTCGAGTCGCAGGTCATATCCGAGTGGCGTTGCGCCCTCGGGCAAGCGAACACCCGGAGCGGGCAACGTCGGCGAGCTCGCCGCTTTCGCATCGCCCGGCGGCGCCAGCGTGACCGCCGAACCTGTCGCTGCCGCGGCCACGCTGGCCGCCCCGGGTGCCGGTTCCACCGCGATCGTCGCCGGGTCCGGTCCGCCGCACGCGAAATACGCGCACGCGGTCGCGACCACCAGCCTCCGTTGCATCACCTCTATTGTGACGTAAGGTCGGGGCGTGTGCCGGAACATCAAGACTCTGTTCAACTTCGCGCCGCCCGCGACCAATGACGAGGTCCGCGCTGCATCGATCCAGTTCGTTCGCAAGCTGAGCGGCTACACCGCGCCCTCGAAGTCAAACCAGAAAGCGTTCGATCGCGCGGTCGAGAAGACGTTCAAGGTCGCACGCGAGCTGATCGACTCGCTCGAGACCGACGCGCCGCCGAAAGACCGCGTCGCCGAAGCCGCGAAAGCCAAGGCCAAGAACGCGATCCGCTTCGCCCAGGGACGGTAACCACGTACTCAACTTGTGATCGGGAACCCGTCGAAATGATTCGACGCAAAAGGGACGGTTACAACTTTAGGGGCTGAGACGCGACTCACTCGGCCGGGATCCGGCCTCGGATGCGAGAGCTCACCGGATCGGCCGGCTAAAGTTGTAACCGTCCCTTTTCGGTCTAACCGAATCCGCAGGTTAGACACGACAAGTTGACTACGTGGTTACCGTCCCCTATGGATCTCGGCGATCGCGGCTTCGAGATCTTCAGGCGCGAGCCGCGAGTTGGCGCGAATGCCTTCGATCATGTCTTCTTTCGACCCGCCGGTGTTCTCGAGATTCGGCACGGCGCACTTAGGATGCATGTAGCCCGCTCCGCGCGTGACCATCGAGCCGGTATCGATCTCGCGCTCGACCGCGACGCGGAACGTGTCCTTCCCGATCGGCTCCTCGCATTGCATGCACTTCGCACGGCCAGTCGGCGCCTTGTCGACGAACGGATAACCGCCGGGCTTGCCCTTGCCCTTCTTGAGCGTGTCGGCGATCGCGGTCTCGATCTCGGCCTTGTTCGGGATCGGCTCGGCGTACGCCGCCATCGCCTCCTCGAGCTCGCCGGGCAGCTTCTGAGCGGCACACAACAAGTGGTGCCACGCCATGCTCGGCGTATCGCTGAATTGGTTCGAGACCTCGACGCCCAGGCGGAGCTCGCCCTTGGCGATTGGTTTCTTGCAGGTGCGGCAGCTGGCGCGCCCCGACTTCGCTTCCTCGATCACGTTCGCCATGGCTCGAACGCTACCGCAAACCCGACGGTCGTGTATTGTCCGCGGCGGTGACGCGCGCCTCTCGCGACGAGCAACCGTATCCGCGCCTGACGAGCCGGGTCGACCCGCGGTCGCCCGAGTTTCGTGCGAACCACGAGGCGAACAGCGCCTCGATCGACAAGCTGCGCGCGGCGCTCGCCGAGGCGACGGTTGGCGGCGGCGAGAAGTACACGAGCCGTCACAAGGCCGCCGGCAAGCTGTTGCCGCGCGAGCGCGTCGAATTGTTGCTCGATCGTGACTCGTACTTCCTCGAGCTCTGCCCGCTCGCCGGCAAGGGCGTACCCGGCCACACCGTGGGCGCCGCGTTCATCGGTGGTATCGGCAAGGTGTCCGGCGTCGAGTGCTTGATCACCGCGAACGACTCGACCGTGAAGGGCGGCGCGATCAGCGAGATGACCGCGTGGAAGTCCGGGCGCTGCAACGACATCGCCGAGCAGAACCGTCTGCCCACGATCTCTTTGATCGAGAGCGCCGGCGCGGACCTGCCGAACCAATCGAAGATCTTCGTCCCCGGCGGCCGCGGGTTCCGCGATCTCACGCAGCGCTCCGAGCAGCGGATTCCTTCGATCTGTCTCGTGTTCGGCAGCTCGACCGCGGGCGGCGCCTACATTCCCGGGATGAGCGACTACGTCGTCATGGTCCAGAACCAGGCGCAGGTCTATCTCGCGGGCCCGCCGCTCGTGAAGATGGCGATCGGCGAGGACACCGATCACGAGGAGCTCGGTGGCGCCGAGATGCATTCGCGGATCTCCGGCGTCAGTGACTACCTCGCGCGCGACGAGCGCGACGCGATCCGGATCGGCCGCGAGATCGTGGCGCACCTCGAGTGGAAGAAGGGCGCGCAGCCGCGGGGACGCGAGATCGAGGCGCCGGCCTACGCCGCCGACGAGCTGCTCGGCATCGCGTCGCCCGACATCAAGGTGCCGTTCGATCAGCGCGAGGTGATCGCGCGGATCTGCGACGGTTCGCGATTCTCCGAGTTCAAGCAGTTGTTCGGCACGACGCTGATCTGCGGCTGGGCGCACCTCCACGGGTTTCCGATCGGGATCATCGCGAACAACGGCACGCTGTTTTCGGAGTCGGCGCAGAAGGGCGCGCAGTTCATCCAGCTGTGCAACCAGGCCGACGTGCCGCTGCTGTTCCTCCAGAACACGACCGGCTTCATGGTCGGCAAGAAGGTCGAGCAGGAAGGCATCATCAAGCACGGCGCGAAGCTGATCAACGCGGTATCGAACTCGACGGTGCCCGCGATCACGATCATGACCGGCGCGAGTTACGGCGCAGGCAACTACGCGATGATGGGCCGCGCGTACGCACCGCGGTTCCTGTTCACGTGGCCGAATCACCGGATCGCGGTGATGGGCGGCAAGCAACTCGCAGGCGTGCTCGACATCATCCAGCGCGACGCGGCCGCGAAGCGGGGTGAAGCCGTCGACGAGCCGAAGCTCGCGGTCATGAAGAAGATGACCGAGGAGATGATCGACAAGGAGAGCGACCCGTACTTCGCGACCGCGCGGATGTGGGACGACGGCATCATCGATCCGCGGGATACGCGCACGGTGATCGCGATCGCGTTGTCGGCGGCGTACTCGGCGCCGGTGCACGGCTCGACGAGCTGGGGAGTGTTCCGGCATTGAAAAAGCTGCTGATCGCCAACCGCGGTGAGATCGCGCTGCGCGTGATGCGGACCGCGCGCGCGATGGGCATCGCCACCGTCGCGGTGTACTCGGATGCGGATGCAGACGCGCCGCACGTGAAGTTCGCCGACGAGGCGGTGCGCATCGGGCCGCCGGCGGCGCGCGAGTCGTACCTCGTGATCGCGAATCTGCTCGACGCGGCGCGGATCACCGGCGCGGATGCGATCCATCCTGGTTATGGTTTTCTGTCGGAGAACCCGGCGTTCGCCGAGGCAGTCGCCGACGCGGGGCTGACGTTCGTCGGACCGCCGGCCGCGGTGATCCGCGCGCTCGGCTCGAAGCAAGCAGCGAAGCGGCTCGCCGAAAAGGTCGGCGTGCCGATCGTGCCCGGTTACCACGGCGACGATCAAGACTCAGAAGGGCGCGAAGGGCTCGTCGCGCGCGCGAAGGCGATCGGCTTTCCATTGCTCGTCAAGGCGAGCGCGGGCGGCGGCGGCAGGGGCATGCGCGTGGTCCGTGGCGAAGCCGAGCTCGCAGATGCACTCGAACGCGCGCGCGGTGAAGCGCTGTCGGCGTTCGGCGACGAGACGCTGCTGCTCGAGCGCTACGTCGAGCGGCCGCGCCACATCGAGATCCAGATCCTCGGCGACAC
>JBDUAS010000215.1:0-12454 GCA_040004535.1 Deltaproteobacteria bacterium | reverse complement strand
GCGATCTTGTCCTGGATGTAGCGCGGCGAGATGCCGTCGAGGCCCTCGCGCTGCGCCTCCTTGCGGAGCTCCTTGATGTTGTCCTGCGTGAAGCCCGGCAGCGTCTTGCCGTCGTACAGCTTCGACTTCTGGAGCAGCGACAGCGAGTGCTTCTTCGGATCCTCGAGCCGGGTCAGCACGGCCCACAGCGACGCGACGTACAGCGTGTGCGGCGCGATGTGCTTGCCGACCTTCGCGAGCGTGAAGTCCTTCGAGTAGATCTTGACCTCCTCGGACACCTTCGTGATGTACGGGATGTCGACCTTCACGGTGCGATCGCGGAGCGCCTCCATGAACTCGTTGTTGAGGAGCTTCTTGTACTCGGCCTCGTTCGTGTGGCCGAGGATCACTTCATCGATGTCGGTCTGCGCGAACTTCTTCGGCTTGATCTTGCGCTCCTGAGTGGCGCCGAGCAGGTCGTAGAGGAACGCGACGTCGAGCTTCAAGATCTCGACGAACTCGAGGATGCCGCGGTTCGCGATGTTGAACTCGCCGTCGAAGTTGAACGCGCGCGGATCGGAGTCCGATCCGAACGTCGCGATCTTGCGATAGTTGATATCGCCGGTCAGCTCGGTCGAGTCCTGGTTCTTCTCGTCCTTGGGCTGGAACGTGCCGATGCCGATGCGGTCCTGCTCGCTGAGCACGAGCCGCTTCACGCGCACGTGGGTCATCACCTTCTCGAAGTTGCCGCCGTAGTGCTTCATCAGCTCTTTGAAGATGAGGCGGCAGGCCGGGTTCACGTCGCCGTGGACCTTGACCTTGAAGTCGTCGTTGCCGAGACCGAGCTTGTCGATCGTCGACTGCCGCCAGTCGTGCGGGATCAAGCGCAGCGGCTCGTCGTGCATCGGCGACGGGAACACTTCGCTGCCGCCCGCGAGCTCCGAGAGCGCACCGGGTAGCGTCCAGTAGTACGTGTAGAGCGCACCGTCGGCCGTGCGCGAGTAGTCCTCGATGCCCTTCTTCAACTGGCGCGCGATCGTCGACTTCGCCGAGCCGACCGGACCGTGCAGCAGGATGATGCGGCGCTCGGTGCCGTAGCCTTGCGACGCGCTCTTCAGCACGTTCATCAGGCGCATGAGAGGCACGTCGAGACCGAACACGGCATCGCGGCCGCCGTGCGCGTCGTCCTTGAAGAACTTGTAGCGGACGAGCTTCTTCTTGTTGTCGATGTACTCCTCGACGCCGTGGGAGAGCACCATGTCGTACAGGCGCTGATACGCGTTCCGCGTCACCTGCGGGGTCTTGCGGACGAGGTTCAAGTAGTCCTCGAACGAGCCCTCCCACGACAACTCTTTGTAGGTGGCGTAGTTCTGCAGCTCTGCGATCTGTCCCACCAAGCTCATGCTCCGAAAGTACCACGGTTGCACTGTGTGGCGACCGTCTCGCTGTGCAAACAACGTCGATTGAATTGCGCGTGCTCGTCGAGAAACATGGATGGTAGGGGGTTCTCAGCGATGAAGCATTCAGTTCTGACTAGTCTCGTTTTGTTCGCCGCGTGTGGTGGTTCTCCGCTCGATCCCGGCGCCGGTGATAGCGCCGGCACCGGCACCAGCACGCTGCTCGTCACGGGTTCCGCGACGGCGACGCCGCGGCTCTCGAACGCGCAACAACCGAGCGATTTCGACACCGCGTTCTCGGTCCGGATCCAGCTCGCCGGCGCGCCGATCGTGACCGGCACGGTGACGATGACGAGCTCGCGCGGCGCGACGCCGCTCGCGTTCACCAGCGTGGGTAACGACGCCGGTCGCTGGACCGGCGACGCGACCGGTTACGACGAGGTCTACCAGCTCGACGTCACGAGCGGCACCGACAAGGTGAGCGGCGTGATCGTCGATGGGCCGGACATCCACATCATCACCTCACCGACCGCGGGCGCGACGCTCGACGCGACGATGCCGTTCACCGCGACGTGGAATCGTGCGATGTCCGCGGACGTCGCGCGCTTCCAGATGGGCGACGGCGACGGCCTCGTCGTACCAGACACCGGCAGCTACTCGGTCTCCGCCGGGATCCTGAAGGCGTCGCAGGACAAGGCGCAGACCAACACGTTGCGCCTGACCCGCCAGAATCGGGTGACGCCCGCGGGCGCGCTCACCGGCTCCGAACTGACGGTCGGTGTCGAGAACGAGCTCGATGTCGTCGCATCGCCCTGCCCGAGCTGCTAGAGATCGCTGCGCGATGCGCGCTGTGAAGATCACGCTGCTCGGTGCCGGGGTCCTGCTGGGATGCGGCACCGATCCACGTCCGCACCCCGACTGGACGTACTCGCAGGTCCCCTCCGATCCGCAGCGCGACGGCGACGCGGCGAGGGGCTACGACTACCTGATCAACGGCGGCTACATCACGTGCGGCATTCCGAAGACCGCTTACGACCAGGTGTTCGGCAATCCGCCCGTCGCCGACAAGATCGACGGACGCACCGGCGATAACAAGAACCTGCCGTTCTACTACTCGGCCGCGACGAGCGCCGAGGGTGTCACCGTGATCTCGGCGAACTGCCTGACGTGTCACGCGAGTCACCTCGACAACAAGGTCGTCGTCGGGCTCGGCAGCACCGATCACGACTTCACGACCGATCAAGCGCAGTACGTCGACTACGGCCTGAACTTGGTGACGGATCCCGCGGAGCGCACCGAGTTTCAGCGGTTCGCCGGTCGCGTGCATGCGATCGGTCCGTATACGAAGACGCTGACGGTCGGCGTGAACCCCGCCGACAACATCACCGCGGTCCTGATGGCGCATCGCGATCCTGCGACGCTCGCCTGGTCCGATACGCCACTGCTGGATCTGCCGGCGGTCGATCAGGTCGTGCCCGTCGATGTTCCGCCGTGGTGGCGGATGGCGAAGAAGAGCTCGATGTTCTACAGCGCCGCCGGCCGCGGCGATCACGCGCGGATCATGATGGCGGCGTCGCTGCTGTGCACCGATACCGTCGAGGAAGCGCAGCGCATCGACCAGGCGTTCGTCGACGTCCGCGCGTGGATCGATACGCTGTCGGCGCCGGCGTGGCCGTATGCCATCGATCGCGACCTCGCAGCAAAGGGCCAGACCGTGTTCGCGGCGACCTGCGCGCGTTGTCACGGCACGTACGGTGACGGTGGCGTCTATCCGAACGAGCTCGTACCGCTCGCCGATGTCGGCACCGACCCGGCGCTCGTCGTCGGAACGACCCAGTTCGCGGCTCCGTTCGTGAGCTGGTTCGAGAGCTCGTTCTGGGGCCAGCTGTCTCGGCTCGAACCGCAGATGGGTTACGTGGCGCCCCCGCTCGATGGCATCTGGGCGACGGCGCCGTACTTTCACAACGGTTCCGTTCCCACGCTCGAAGGCGTGCTCGATTCGACGAAGCGCCCCGCGGTGTGGCAACGCACGTTCGACTCGAGTGACTACGATCAGGCCGCGGTCGGCTGGAACTTCGTCGTCGCGCCCGGCCACGCGCAGCAGGCCGACACGCATACCTACGACACGAGCGAGCCGGGCTACGGCAACGCCGGGCACGTGTTCGGCGACGCGTTGTCAGCGGTCGACCGCGCGGCCGTGCTCGAGTACCTGAAGACGCTCT
The DNA here is from genome assembly GCA_040004535.1 of Deltaproteobacteria bacterium. Lineage (GTDB taxonomy): Bacteria > Myxococcota_A > Polyangia > Haliangiales > Haliangiaceae > JABFXX01. Next base: position 8,856 of record JBDUAS010000215.1, on the reverse strand, counting down.
GATTACTTCTGGTACTTGTCGACGTTGTGCTTGTGCTCTTCGAACGTCTTCGCGAACACGTGATTGCGCGCGTCCTTCGCGACGAAATAGAGATAGTCGCTGCCGTCGGGCGCGAGCACGGCTTCGATCGAGCGCTTGCCCGGATTGGAGATCGGACCCGGCGGTAGGCCCTCGTGCTCGTACGTGTTGTACGGGTTGTCCTTGTCGTGGAGCTGCGCGGTGTGGAGGCGATCAGTGACGGTCCACTGCTGACAGGCGGCGCTCTTCTGGACCGGCACTTCACAGCCGTAGCGGATCGTCGGATCGGTCTCGAGCCGGTGGGTCTTGAAGCTGTCGAACGTGAGGCGGTTGATGAACACCTGCGCGATCCGAGGACGCTCCGCGGGGTCGACGGCTTCTTTCTCGACGATCGAGGCCATCGTCAGGATGTCGTGGTCGCTCCACTTCAGCTTGTCTTTGATCTTCGCGGCATCGCGCGGGTGCTTCGCGAGGAGGTCGTTCCAGACTTCCTGGTGATGCGCGATCAACCGATCGAGCACGACCTGCGGCTTCTCGCCGACGCGGAACTCGTACGTGTCGGGGAACAAGTAGCCCTCGACGGACTCGCCGGGAATCGCATGCTTCGCGAGGAAGTCCTTGTCGCGCGCGACGGCTTCGAGCTCTTTCGCGGTGGCTACCTTGCCCTTCTCGAGCAGCGCGAAGTCCTCGAGCATGTTCTTGCCCTCGGGCAGCGTGACCTTCGTCGTCGCTTCCTTGACGCCCGCGATCAGCACCGCGAGCACCTGGGACGGCGTCAGGTCGTCCTTGATGAGGTACTTGCCGGTCTTGACGTTCGTCGTGTCGCCTTCCCACATCGCATACATCCGAAACCACGTCGGCCGATCGACCACGCCCTTGTCGTGAAGCATCGTCGCGATCTGCGGGAACGTCATGCCGGTCTTGATCTCGATCTCGACATCGCGCCCCGCGCCGGCGTGATGCGCATCCGGATAGGCCAGCGCGCGATGGATGACCAAGCCCGCCACGCAGAGCACGAGCACGACCGAACCGATCACGACCGCGAGCGCAACTCTGAACGAGCGCTGGGACATCCGCTGCCGTTTATAGCTCGGGTTTGTTCTGGCTATGCCAGAGCGCGAGCCAGCCTTGCAGGATCAGTGTGGCGGCTTGCTGATCGATCACTTCTTTGCGTTTCCCGCGTGACAAATCGGCATCGAGCAAGACGCGCGTCGCCTCCGCGGTCGTGAAACGTTCGTCCTGCTCGTGAAATTTCAACGTCGCAGGGAGACCGGCGCGCAGCACTGTTGCGAACTCGAGGACGCGCTTCGCGCGATGCCCGACCTTGCCCGAGAGCTCGAATGGCATTCCGATCACGATGTCGGTGATGTCGCGTTCGACAACGACTGTTCGGATTGCCGACACATCGTTGTCGGTTCCGGATCGTTCGATCACGCCGGCCGGATGCGCTGCAATGTTTGCGTCGTCGGTCACCGCGAGACCGATCGTCTTCATGCCGACGTCGAGGCCGAGCGCTTTCACGCGGCTAATAAGGGCCAAAAATAAAGGCCCTGCAAGGGGGATTGCAGGGCCTTGAGCGCAGATCGAACGGGTTACTTGTTGCCTCAGGTGGTGGGGGAGACCAGTGGGATGAGGGGGAGGGAACCACCGATCATCCACCGAGTCGAAACGTTCTCTCGTTCGTCGCGCGTGGGATTCAATTTTCAGAACCAGGAACAGCGAGCTGCCTATTCCTTAGAGGCTTCGATCTGCCTCTCGGTTGCTCGAAAACATGAGCATGTTTGGTGCCAGCGCAAGGGCCGAGATCGATGACGAAGAAACGCGCGGTTAGCGACGAGCATTGCTCAGCCGGCGACTACTTCTGTCACCGCGTGTTCTCACCTCTGGCCAGTCTGGTGGCCACCCGCTGACGGTGCTTCGCCAAACTAGTAAATAATGTTGCGCAACATGTCTGACGAGCAGCCCCCCGCCGCGCCGAAGTTACAAGTCCAGATCGACGACGACGTCTCGCAGGGCGTTTACGCGAACCTCGTGTTGCTGAATCACACCGAGAACGAATTTGTTCTCGACTTTGCCTTCATCCAGCCGTCGAACGGTCGCGCGAAAGTAAGAGCGCGCGTGGTGAGCTCGCCGCGTCACACGAAGCGGTTGCTGAACGCCCTGCAGAAGAACCTCGAGCGATACGAAGAGCGGTACGGCCGCATCGAGCTCGGCTCCGACGAAGATCCGACGTTTCATTAAACATCGTTACGCGACCGCGGCTTCGCTGATCTCGAAGGTTTGGCGATCGAGATCGAGGACCGCAGCGGCACCGAACGGCACTGGCTCGTTACGATCGCCGTGACCGATCGGCGCGCCGACCGCAGCGGGCGTTCCCGCCGCGTGCAGCCGCTCGAGCACCGTGTCGAGCGCAGCGCTCGCCGGATCTTCACCACCTGCGGGTGGTTGCGGATCGACGCAGCGCACGAGATCGCCCACGATCACCGCGGCGGGTTTCGCGAGCTCGCCAGCGAGCGTGAGATGCGTCAGGTAGCGGTCGATCGCGTAGGGACGCTCACCAACTTCTTCGATCAACATGATCGCGCCACGCAAGGGCAGCGCCCACGGCGTGCCCGCAAGGACCGAAACCATCGTGAGATTTGCCGGGAGCAACGGGCCGCGATACACGCCGCGTCCGCGCGCCGCGAGCGTCCACGGCCGCACACCGGGCGCACGCGCCTCGGTGAGAAGCGCGATCAACAATTCCAGATCACTCGCTGGCAATCGTTCCATCTGAACGCCGACCGGTCCATGAATGCCACGGACACCGGCCGCGTGAGCCCACGACAGCAGCCCGGTTGCATCACTGAATCCCACGATCGGCTTCGGATCGCGGCGCAACCCCGCAGGGTCGAGCCGCGACAAGATCCTCGTCACGCCGTAGCCACCGCGCGCGAGCAGAATGGCGCGAACGTCCGGATCCGCGATCATCGCGTTCAGCTCGGCCGCGCGCACTTCGTCGCTCGCCGCGAGATAGCTCGGCAAATTCGCTTCACGCGGCGCCGTCATCGACGCCGCGATCCGCAACTCGAAGGCATCGCCGAGCCGCGCGAGCCCCGCGTGCAGCCGGTCCATGTTGACGGGCCCTGCCGGCGCAGCGATGCCGAGCACCTGGCCGCGCTTGATTCTGGGCGGAATGATCGCGCTCACGCCTCCTTATATCGCGCGAGCTGTATCGCCGCTCAGCGATCGCGCACAGCCATGAACACCCGGGGCATCACAGCTCTTCACCGCGACGGCAACCGGATCGCCCGTCACAGCATCCAGCACGATCGGCAGCCCCGGCGCCTTGCCGCGCGGCACCAGCGCGGCCCGACCGTGATCCGATGGACGTCGATCTCGCCGAGCAGCGCGCCGTCGATCTCGTCGGTAAGCAACAGGCTTGGCCACCGCCGGGAAGCCGATCCGCGGTCGCCGGATCGAACCCGAACAGATCCGCATTGCGCCGCAAGAACCCGCGCAGGCTTGCCGCCTGCCAACCATTGGTCGCGAGCTTCGGATCGTCCGTGATGACGTGGCGGATGAAGCCGCGTTCGCCCGCCTCCACCACCGTGAAGTGCTCCGCGTTGCGGTTTCGAAACTCGGCTTCGCGTGCGTGGCGCTCCGCCGTGGGGCGCACGGGCGCAGCGAACGGATACGCGGCTGCAGTTGCGGTGAGCGCGAGCAGGGCTGCGAGCGCGAGCTTCATACCTGCTCCAACGCACGCCCCGGCACTGCGAGTTAGCGCCGGCGGCGCTTCTTGCGGCCGGTCGGCCCAGATTTGCTGCCGCTGCCATCCGACTTGTCATCGTCGCCCTCGTCCTCGTCCTTGATCGTCGGGATCGATCCGCTCGACGTCGCCGGATCCAGGCCGAGCGCCGCGAGGTCCACCGCGTCCATCGCGATCGTCCGCTTGCCATCATCCTGGATCGCCGGCAGCGTCGGATTGCTCTCCATCACCGGAATCACCTCCGTAGCTGGTTCGAGCTTGTCGGGATCGATTGCCTGCTGCACTGCAGTGTTGCGCCCATCATCCACGAGCTCCGGCACCGCACCGGCATTCGAGCCGCGCTTGCTGCGCACGATGCCGATCGGTGGCGCCGCTTCGACCTTCACGACATCGGGCAGATCGACCTTCTCCTTCCACCACGCCTTCGCCGCATCGAGCTCGAACCGTGGCTTCACGGTCATCCCGATCGGCAGCTCGCTTGCTTGTTCGCGGACATCCGTCACCGTCGCGTCGAACAGGGTGCCGTCCTCTGCCGCGATCCCGATCGAGGTGCCGACCGGCATCGGCGCCGCCAGCTCGAGGTAGCCGCTACTCGGCCTGACCTGGGTCAGCTTCACTTTGCGACCGAGCGCCAATCCGCGATACGTGAGGTCCACGAAGCTCTCGCTCATCGGGCCGGAGTATAAGACCTTCGTGGGCCTCCGGGATCGCTTGAAGCAGCTACGAGCGTCGGTTCCCGGCGACGATATCGAGAGCCGCACGCAGGCCCTCGCGGTCCGCCAGAACGAGTTCGGCTTCGATCCGTTCGGGATGTCACGCGAGTCGCTCGGCACGGTGATCCGGTTCGCGCGCTTCATGTACCGCCACTACTTTCGAGCCGAGGCGTTCGGCATCGAGAACCTGCCGAGCTCGGGCCGCGTCGTGCTCGTGTCGAATCACTCGGGCCAGCTGCCGTTCGACGCACTCGTGATCGGCAGCGCGTGCTTCCTCGAGCCGCCGCAGCCGCGCCTCGTCCGCGCGATGGTCGAGTTCTTCGTCCCGACCGTGCCATTCGCATCGTACTTGTTCGCGCGCTGGGGCCAGATCACCGGGACGCCGGAGAATTGCCGGCGCTTGCTCGCCGCCGACGAAGCGGTGCTCGTGTTTCCGGAAGGCGCACGCGGGATCTCGAAGCCGTTCTCGAAGCGCTATCAGCTCGCCGAGTTCGGCACCGGCTTCATGAGGCTCGCGCTCGAAGCGAATGCTCCGATCGTGCCGATCGCCGTGATCGGCGCCGAAGAACAAGCTCCCGCGATCAACTTGAAGGCGCTCGCAAAGCTCGTCGGCGCGCCGGCCTTCCCGCTCGTGCCCTATCCCCCGTTCGTCGCCGCGTGGCCGCTGCCGGTAAAATACAGACTGCACTTCGGCGAGCCGATGCACTTCACCGGCGGTCCCGACGACGACGACGACGATCTCGCCGACAAGGTGAAGCAAGTGCGTCACCGCATCCAGGGCATGATCCATCAGGGCCTGCGTGGCCGAAAGCACGTGTTCTGGTGAAGACCGTCGTCATCACCGGCATCGCCGGACGCCTCGGTCGAATCGTCGCGCGCCGGCTCCATCACGAGCTCGGCTGGAAGATCGTCGGCCTCGATCGCCGGCCGATGCCAGGTCGACCGAAAGACATCGAGCATCATCAGGTCGACCTGCGCAGCAAGAAGGCGCGCGACGTGTTCCGCGATGCCGACGCGCTCGTTCACCTCGGCGTCATGCACGATCCGCGAGCCCGACCCGCGGAGCTCTACTCGTGGAACATCACCGGCACGACGAAGCTGCTCGAATATTGCCAGGCCCAGGCGGTGCCGAAGGTCGTGCTGCTGTCGTCGGCGAACGTCTACGGACCGCGTCCGGATAATCCGCAGTTCCTCACCGAGGACGCGCCGCTGCTTGCCGCCCAGCGGTTCCCCGCGATGCGCGATCTCGTCGAGATCGATCATCTCGTGTCGACGTTCCTGTGGCGCGCGCGCGAGCTCGAGACCGTCGTATTGCGTCCGGTCCACATCGTCGGGCCGGTTCACAACGCGCCCTCGAACTACCTGCGGATCGAGCGGCCGCCGGTGTTGCTCGGCTTCGATCCGATGGTCCAGCTCGTTCACGTGCTCGATGTCGCCGAGGCGATCGTCCAGGCGCTCGTGCCCGGACGGCGCGGCATCTACAACATCGTGGGCCCGGGCGAGGTGCCGCTGTCTGCCATCTTGAAAGAGCTCGGCCGCGAAGGTCGGTGGATTCCGCATCCGATCGCGAAGCCACTCCTGTCGCTCGCGTTCGCGATCGGTGTGTCGAGCTTCCCCGTCGCCGAGCTCGATTTCATCCGCTACGTCTGCATGGTGGATGGGAGGCGAGCGGCCGCCGAGCTGGGGTTTCGCCCCCGGTTCGGGCTGCGGGAGACCATCCGCGCGGTGGATGAAGCGGCGTGATAACGGACGGGAAATCCGACGCAACGCCGTGATTGGTGTCGCCTAAAAGGGCAAATGTCCCGCATCGATCCGGTCGTTGGGGCCACACCACCTGTAGCCGCGTGTTCACAGTCAGATTTCCGGGGGTTGCTCCCGTCCAGCCCGATGAATCGGCCGACATCGGCAACCGTAAAGCCGTACGCTCCGTCAGACCGCGGTCCCCCTCGATTTTCCGGGCATTTTTGTCAGACCTCGGACGCTGCTGCCGGAAAACTCACCGGCTCGTGTCAGAACGTTAATGGTTTCTCAAGCAGTTCGATCCCTTCGCCACAATGGCACGTCGGCTGCTTAGGTCTCGCTCACCGCACGCCTTACCCGACCAAGGAAATTCCCAGATGAACAAGCTGCTCACCTCTCTTTCGCTGCTGGTTGCCGCCGGCGCTCTCAGCACCCTCGCGGGCTGCGAGCTCTACTTCGGCGACCACGGCGGCAACAACAACAACGACACATGGACCTACTGTGGCTCCGACGGCCAGTACCAGTGTCAGGGCGACAGCTGTGAATGGGTGAGCTCGACCTGCACCAACCCGGGTAGCGGTTCCGGCAGCACCGGCAGCGGCGGCGGCTCGGGCTACGAGTGCACCGCGAACACCGACTGCGCCGCGGGCTGCTACTGCGCGAACGGCACCTGCAACGAGGGTGGCTTCTGCTCGACCGATGCCGACTGCGGCACTGGTTACCACTGCGATACGCAACGTAGCTCGTGCGAGCCGAACACGACGCCACCGAACAGCTGCGACTACGACAACCAGTGCCCCCAGGGTGATTACTGCGCTCCGGACCACACGTGCACCGCGACCTGTACCTGCACCAACGACACGCAGGCGCAGCAGCAGGGCTACGGCTGGTGCGACGAGACGCGTAACACCTGCCTCCCCGGCCAGGACCCGGCTGGCAGCTGCGGCGGCGCGATCACCTGCTCGACGGCGATGCCGACCTGCCCCTCGGGTCAGATCGCACTGTCGATCGACGGCTGCTGGACCGGTCAGTGCCGCGCGATCGGCTCGTGTGATGTGGCGGCGACCTGCCCGCGCATCAACGACGAGAACGACTGCCTCGGCCGCACCGCGGATTGCGCGCCGACCTACACCGGCTTGAACTGCACGAAGTCGGACGGCACGGCCTGCACCTCTGGCGACAGCGGCTGCACGTGTCAGTCGTTCGTGTTCGCGACGTGCACCAGCCGCACGCCGAACTAGTTCCTCGCTAAGGCAAACGGTAAAGAGGCGGGTCGCCGACGGGCGTCCCGCCTTTTGCGTTTTCGGCTAAGGTCCATGGGATGGGCTTCGAGTTCTCGGAAACGATGGCCGGCACCGTCGAGTGGGACGCGGATCCCGGCAATCGCCACCCGTTCCGCTTCGACATCACGGCGCACGCAGACTCGACGCGTGCCCATATCGCGGACGGCCGCGCCACGATTCGCGGCACGGTCTACGCGCCGCCGAAGACGCGCAGCGCACCGGCGGAGGGGACGATCACGATCCGCGTCCTCGGCGGGAAGTTCATTCGCTACGAGCTCGGCTTCACCGCCGACGATGGCCAGCACTACGAGCTGGTCGGCCAGAAGGACCTCTCATACCTGCGTCCATTCACGACGTTCACGACGCTCCCGGCGGAGATCGTCGACGCGCAGCATCACAAGGTCGGGACCTGCCTGACCCGCTTCGATCTCAAGCGGCACTGGTGGCGGTTCTTGCGCTCGTTCAGACCCGCCTGATTCGGCAGGGCATTTTTGGGTTGTGGGCCGGAGAATTCGTGAACACGTGGTAAGAACCGCGACGGCGATATCCCATGGGACTGATTCAAAAAATCTTCGGCAGTAAGAACGATCGAGAGCTCAAGAAGCTCCAACCGCTCGTCGCGAAGATCGCCGAGCTCGAGCCCGCCATGCAGGCCAAGAGCGACAGCGAGCTCAAGGCGATCACGGCCGAGCTCAAGCAGAAGCTCGATAACGGCGCCACGCTCGACGACATCCTGTGCGACGCGTTCGCCGCGGTCCGCGAGGCCGGTGTCCGCGTGCTCGGGATGCGCCACTACGATGTCCAGATGGTCGGCGGCATCATCCTGCACCAGGGCCGGATCGCCGAGATGCGCACCGGTGAAGGCAAGACGCTCGTCGCGACCCTGCCCTGCTATCTGAACGCGCTCGCCGGCAAGGGCGTCCATGTCGTCACGGTCAACGACTACCTCGCCCGCCGCGATGCCGAGTGGATGGGTCAGCTCCACAAGTTCCTGGGGCTGTCGACGGGCGTCGTCGTCCACGGTCTCGACGATTACGAGCGCCAGGCCAGCTACAACTGCGACATCACGTACGGCCAGAACAACGAGTTCGGCTTCGACTACCTGCGCGACAACATGAAGACGTCGCCGGACCGCATGGTCCAGCGCGGACTCAACTACGCGATCGTCGACGAGGTCGACTCGATCCTGATCGACGAGGCGCGCACCCCGCTCATCATCAGCGGCTCGGCCGAAGAATCCGCCGACCTCTACGTCAAGGTCGACCGCATGATGCCGCGCCTCAAGCGCGAGGTCGATTTCACCGTCGACGAGAAGGCGCACAGCGCCATGCTCACCGACGACGGCGTCGAGAAG
>JBDUAS010000482.1:0-3693 GCA_040004535.1 Deltaproteobacteria bacterium | reverse complement strand
ACGTTCGGCGGCATCGCGCTGCCGACCCACCTCGGCATCGTCCACGACTTCGTGGGCGTCGCGCATGACGACGACGTCGTCCATCGCACGCTGCGCGGCCGCGAAGAGCGCCGCTTGCCGAACCACCTGATCGTCGTCGGCCTCGGCGCCCAATCGCAGGAGTGGTTTTGCCTGGATGTCAATCGGCAAGGCGCCGATGGCGAGTACCCGGTCGTCATGTTCGACGCCCGCGACAATGCGCTCGATCAGCAGTTCTACGACGACTTCGGCCAGATGCTGGACGAGGTCATGGGCTTCGTCGCCGATAGCCTGGATCAGCCGCTGGATTAGTCAGCATCGGCGCCCCGGACTTGCTATAGCGTATACGCAATGTCTCGGCCGACGTGGGCGCGTTGGGTAACCAGGATCTCCCTGGTTATCGCCGTCGTCGCGCTCGTGTGGACGATCCGAGATACCGGGCTCGCGACGATCGGCCGGTACTTCAAGCGGATCGGTTGGTGGTGGTTCGCGGTGATCGCGCTCGAGGTCGTGATCACGTCGCTCGATGCTGTCGCGATCCGCGCATTCATGTCTCCGGAGCAGGATCGCGTGCGGTTGCGCAGCGCGCTGTTGTCGCAGCTCGCGGGCCGGTCGGTGAACGCGGTGACGCCAAGCGGCCAGCTCGGTGAAGCGGTCAAGGTCTCGGTGTTGACCGAGCACGTCAGTCAGTCGCGCGCGGTCGCGACGATCCTGCTCTACAACGTCGTGAGCTTCACCGTCGAGCTCGCGATGGTCGCGGTCGCGGCGCCGTTCGTCGCGCTGCTCGTGCCGATGCCTTCTTCGCTGCGCTGGGTGATGCTCGGGGCAGGCGTCCTGTGCGCGGTGCTCGCGATCGGCCTCTACATGCTCGTCCACAAGGGCGTGATGGCGAGCCTCGCGCGGGTCGCGCGCAAGATCTACGTGCCGGGGCTCGCGGCGCTGCGGCGCAGGATCTGGAAACAGCAGAACCCGTCGCACTACCTCTTGTCGGCCGAGACGGCCGAGGCGTTGCACGACAGCCTTACTGCGGTCGACGACAAGATGCGGGTCTCCGAGGGCGCACGCGCGCGTGACCGGATCAGCGGGATCGCGGCGGTGACGATGTCGCGGCTGACGTCGATGACGCTCTCGCTGTTGATCCTGCATGCGGTCGGCGAGTCGATCACCGTTGGCTTCGTGGCGGCCTATACGGTCGGTGGCTTCGCGATCTACATGCTGTCGACGCTCGTCCCGATGGGGCTCGGAATCTCCGAAGGCGGTAACTACTGGCTGTTCCGCGCTCTCGGGGAAAACCCGGCGCGCGGCGTCACGCTCGTCGTCGCGCGTCGCGTGACCGTCGTCCTCTATGCGGCGATCGGGCTCGTGCTCGTCGCGGCGAGCGAGACCGTGGCCCGCGCGCGCGAAGGGATCCCGTCGCCGGAACCGCTGCCGGCCGGCCTCCAAGCCCCCGGCACCGCAGCACTTCCCAGTGCTCGCGTGATCGACGCCGCAGATTAGTTCTGGGTCACATTATTGAGCTGGGGCCGTGCGCCCCGCGTGATAGGGTCCGCCGCCAATGCGTCGCGTCGTCCTTCTATTATCGCTCCTCGCTGTTAGCTCGTTGTCTGGTTGCGGTGGCTGCGGTGGTGACGATCACCAGGCGACACCCGACGGACCGACGGGTGATGCACCTCCCGCGGCTGTCGTCTGCGAGACGCTGCCCGCGACGACCTCCGGCAACACGTGCGACCTGACCGCAGGCGGCACCTCGATCTTGATCAAAGGCAACGTCCTGACGCCGGACACCATCTACACGGGCGGGCAGGTCGCCGTCGACGGCACCGGCCACATCACGTGCGTCGGCTGCGATTGCGCCGCCGGCGGCGAGACCGTGATCACGTGTCCCGACGGCGTCGTCTCGCCGGGCCTGATCAACACGCACGATCACATCACGTATACGGAGAACCTGCCGTACGTCGATACGACCGGCGAGCGTTACGACGACCGCCAGCAGTGGCGCAAAGGTGGCAACGGCCACACCAAGATCAACGCACCGGGCAGCGCGACCGCCGCGCAGGTGTCGTGGGGCGAGCTCCGGTTCTTGATGGGTGGCGCGACGTCGATCGTCGGCTCCGGCGGCCAGAAGGGCCTGCTCCGCAACCTCGATCAGGCCGCGAACATGGAAGGTCTCCAGAAGAAGGCCGTCGACTTCGACACGTTCCCGCTCGACGACAGCGGCGGGACCCAGCGCACCGGCGACTGCAACTACGGCGGCACCGCGACGGTGGCGACGTCGCTCGACGCGGTCGATTCGTACGAGCCCCACACGTCCGAGGGCATCGACGCGTTCGCGCACAACGAGTTCTTGTGCGAGAGCAGCGCGAGCTACGATACCGCGGCGCCGGGGGTCTCGAACGATCTCGCGGTCTCGAAGACGTCGATGATCCACGGCATCGGCCTGTTCGCGCAGGACTACTCGCTGATGGCGACCAACGGCGTCGGCTTGATCTGGTCGCCGCGCTCGAACATCTCGCTGTACGGCGACACCGCGCGCGTCACGATCGCGTCGAAGGTCGGCGTCAACATCGCGCTCGGCACGGACTGGATGCCGAGCGGCTCGATGAACTTGCTGCGCGAGCTCGAGTGCGCCGATAGCTTCAACACCAAGTACCTGGCGAGCTACTTCACCGACAAGCAGATGTGGGCGATGGTGACGTCGAACGCCGCGTCGGTGACGAAGATGGACGATCAGATCGGCGTGCTCGCGCCGGGCCACGTCGCCGACATCTCGATCTTCGCCGGCCACGGCAAGGACTACCGCGCCGTGATCGACGCGCAGCCGGCGGATGTCGCGCTCGTCATGCGCGCTGGCAAGACGCTGTACGGCGACGACGCGCTCGTCGGCGCGCTCGCGACGCAGTGCGACCAGGTCAACGTGTGCAGCACGATGAAGCAGGTCTGCTTGACCACCGAGGTCGGCAAGACCTACGCGGCGCTGATGAGCGCGGCGGGTGCGGTGTATCCGGCGTTCGAATGCGACGTGCCGATGAACGAGCCGTCGTGCGATCCGAAGCGCCCGGTCTCGGTCGGCGGCTCGACGGTCTACACCGGCGTCGCCTCGGCGACCGACAGCGATGGCGACGGTATCCCCGACGACATGGACAAGTGCCCGCACGTGTTCGATCCGATCCGGCCGATGGATATGGGCGCGCAGGCCGACACCGACGGTGATGGCCTCGGCGACGCGTGCGATCCGTGCCCGCTCGACGCGAACACGACGACGTGTACGACGGCGAACCCGAACGACCGCGATCACGACGGCATCGACAACGCGACCGACAACTGCCCCGACGTCGCGAACCCGGATCAGGCCGATGCGGATCACGACGGCAAGGGCGACGCGTGCGACGCATGTCCGACGATGGCGAACCCGGGCGCCGCGGGTTGCCCGGCATCGATCTATCAGATCAAGAACGGCACGGAGCCGACCGGCACCGCGGTCGAGGTGACCCACGCGCTCGTCACCGGCCACGCCGCGAACGGATTCTTCGCGCAGGTCAAGGAGACCGACATCGGCTACATGGGCTCGGACTACTCCGGCGTGTTCGTGTTCACCGGCACGACGTCGCCGTTCCTGACGGCGGCCACGGTCGGCGCACGCGTCACGATCGATGGCAACGTCGACGTGTTCGGAGG
>JBDUAS010000214.1:0-12482 GCA_040004535.1 Deltaproteobacteria bacterium | reverse complement strand
GGCGTCGGCGAGAAGAAGAGCTTTCTGCTCTATCACGAGGAGCTCGAGTCGCTCGCGAAGAACTTGAAGGGCCTGAAGCGGATCCGGTTCTGGATGACGTTTGGCGAGTCGTACCTCAAGCACCTCGAGGTGCTCGGCAACGTCGGCATGACCCGGATCGACGAGGTCGAGTTCAACGGCATGAAGATCGTGCCGATCCAGTTCTTGCGCGCGCTGCTGCCGGATCCGGCGTCGCTCGCGGAGAACTACTCGGGCAAGACGTCGATCGGCTGCTTGTGCGAAGGCCTCAAGAACGGCCAGAAGAAGCGCTACTTCATCTACAACATCTGCGACCACGCCGAGACCTACAAGGAAGTCCGCGCGCAGGCGATCTCGTACACGACCGGCGTGCCGGCGGTGACGGGCGCCGTGATGATGGTGACGAACAAGTGGAAGGGCCACGGCGTGTTCAACATGGAGCAGCTCGATCCCGATCCGTTCCTCGAGGACGTCGCGAAGCGCGGCCTGCCCTGGCACGTGGAAGAGCGCTGACGGATGTCGAAGGGGGCATCGCTCGGCGAGGCGATGGCGCGCGCGATCGATGTCTCGCAGCTCGAGACGCCGTGCTTCGTCACGGATCTCGGCGCGCTCGAAGCGAACTTGAAGTTGCTGCGCTCGGTGATGGATCGCAGCGGCTGCACGATCCTGCTCGCGCTGAAGGGCTTCGCGCAGTGGTCGACGTTCCCGCTCGTGCGGAGATATCTCGCCGGCGCGACGTCGTCGTCGGTCGCCGAAGCACGACTCGCCCGCGAGGAGCTCGGCGGCGAGGTCCACGCGTACGCACCGGCCTACTCCGATAGCGAGATGGCCGAGCTCGTGACGCTCGCCGATCACATCGTGTTGAACTCGCCCGCGCAGTGGCAGCGGCATCGCCGCGTGATCGAGCGCGCGGGGCGGTCGGCGGGGTTGCGGGTCAATCACGAGCATCAAGAGGTCGAGGTCGCGCTCTACGATCCGGCCGGCGCGTGCAGCCGGCTCGGGACGACGCTCGCGAATCTCCGCGCGGAAGATCTCGATGGTCTCGACGGCCTCCACTTTCACACGCTGTGTCAGACCAACAGCGATGCGCTCGAGCGTGCGGTCGCGGCGTTCGAGACCAAGTTCGGCGCGTTCATCCCGCGGATGAAGTGGGTGAACTTCGGTGGCGGCCACCACATCACGCGGCCCGACTACGATGTCGAGCGGTTGGTCCGGGTGCTGCGCGCGTTCCGCGACAAGTGGCACGTACCGGTCTATCTCGAGCCGGGCGAGGCCGTCGCACTCGGTGCGGGTGTGCTGGTCTCGCAGGTGATGGATACGTTCCACAACGGGATGGACATCGCGATCCTCGATACCTCGGCGACCGCGCACATGCCGGACGTGCTCGAGATGCCGTACCGGCCGATGATCGTCGGCGCCGGCGAGCCGGGTGCGAAGCCGCATACGTACAAGCTCGGTGGGATGACGTGCCTCGCCGGCGACGTGATCGGAGACTACTCGTTCGACCGGCCGTTACAGATCGGCGACAAGCTGGTGTTCCTCGACATGGCGCACTACACGATGGTCAAGACGTCGACGTTCAACGGCGTGCGGCTGCCGTCGATCGCGACGCACGATCCGGCGACGAAGACGATCACGGTGCACCGCCGGTTCGGGTATCGCGACTATCGCGACCGCCTGTCATAGCGACATCGATGTCACGGACTCGCGGTGCGCTGCCCATCTCGCGTGGCGCAAGTCACCGGAATCGCAGCGCGAGCCGCGGCACCGGCCATGCTGTAGCGGTTCGGCATGCGTACCGTCCTGCTGCTCCTTCCGCTCGCCGCATGTTGGCGCCTCGAGATCGCGGACGACGCGCCGCCGCCGCATCAGATCCACGGCGATCCGGACGCGTACGTGCCTCCCGATGCGGCGAACGTCTGCGGGTCGTGCACGAGCGAGCAGCTTTGCGTCGAGTTTTTCGATGGCACCTGCGGGTTTGCCGGCGCGAAGTGCGTGCCGATCACGGTGCCCGGATGTTCCCCGAGTCTGGAGGCGTGCTCGGCCGAGTGCGAACAGGCGTACTGCAAGCCCGACAACAACATCTTCGGTTGCATGTATCGGGGTGGCGCGTGCAATCCCGATCCGCACGCGTTCACGTGCTACGGGCCCTAGACGTAGCCGAGCTCGAGCGCCTTCAGCACCGCGCGGGTGCGGTCGCGGACCCCGAGCTTCGTCAGGATGTTCGACACGTGGTTCTTCACGGTGCCCTCGGCCACGAACAGCGCTCGACCGATCTCGCGATTCGAGTAGCCGGCGGCGAGCAGGCGCAGCACCTCGCGCTCGCGTGCCGTGATGTCAGGACCCGTGGGTGCGGGCGCGCGGAGCTGGTTCGCGACTCTCTCGGAGAGTCCGGGCCGGAGCACGGTGCCTCCACCCGCGATCACGCGTACGGCGTCGACGAGCCGATCGAGCGTGACATCTTTCAAGAGGAAGCCTCGCGCGCCTGCCGCCATCAACTCGAGCGCGGCGTGCTCGTCGTCGAACGTCGTGAGGACGAGCGTCGGCACGAGGCGGTCGCGCGCGGCGAGCGTCGTGATCACGGCGAGGCCATCCGCTTTCGGCATCCGCATGTCGAGCAACAGCACGTCGGGGCGCTGGTCGATGACGAGCGCGATCGCCTGCTCTCCGTCCGCTGCCTCGCCGACGAGCGTGATGTCCTCGACGAGCGCGAGCAACTGGCGGAAGCCCTCGCGCACGAGCGTGTGATCCTCGGCGAGCGCGACCCGGATCACGATGCGGCTCCGAGCGGCAAGCGCGCGCTGATCACGAACGGCTGCGCCAAGATCTCGAGCTCGCCGCCGAGCTCCGCGAGCCGCGACCGCATGCCGCGCAGGCCATGGCCCTCGTGGAGCTCGGCAGCACCCGGCCCGTCGTCGCGCGCTTCGACGACGATCGCGTCGGCATCGCGGCGCATCCGGATCCACAAGTTCTCGGCGCCGCGCGCGTGGCGCCGCGTGTTCGTCACGATCTCCTGGACGCAGCGAACGATGCAGTCGGCGCGGCGCGGCTCGGGAATCACGAGCGATTCAGGCGCATCGACGTGGACCACGAGGCCCGGCGCATCGACGACGATCGCGCGGATCGCTTCGACCAGCGGGCGCTCGTCGGTGTGGATCGCAGCGACGACGGCGCGTACGTCGCGCAACAGGTGATCCGTGAGCTCGCGGGCGCGTGCGGTGTGGGCGCGCGCAGCCTCGGGCCCGACGTGCGATGCGATCTCGAGCTGGAGCGCGAGCGCCGTGAGGTCATGGCCGAGCACGTCGTGAAGGTCGCGCGCGATCCGGGTGCGCTCGTGGGCCCGCGTCAGCGCCTCCAGCCGGCGCACCGCGAAGATCGTGGTGACCGCGAACGCCTGGAATCCGCCGAGCGCGATGATCTCGGCCAGCCCGACGAGCCCGAGGATCGGCACGATGCAAAATGCGACGACGACCGTCTGACCGATCACCCACGCCGCGGTCGCGCGGATCGAGAACACGAGCGCGACTTGCGAAGCCACGAGCACGAGCCCGAGGGCGCCGTACGGGCAAGGCCGGACGATCGTCATCGCGAACAGCGCCGCGGTCATCACCACGATCGCGGCGAGCCGCTGGCCGCGCTGCTGGGTGCGGGTCGAAAGATGGAACGCGACGCCGAGCACCCCGAACGCGACGAACCACGTGACCGGTGTCGGATCTGGCGCACCGATCACTCCGAGCACGCCGGCGAGCGGCCACAGCGCGTAGCCCATCCACTGCATCGTGCGCGCGATCGGCATCGCACGAGCGTAGCGCGCGCCGCGCCCGGGTCCATATGCCAGAAGTCATGGTCGTAGATCGGTACTTCCGGCACATGGCCGCGGCCGCGCCGGCCGTTCAGGTTGGAGCCATGAGAGCTCTCGCGATCCTGGTCTGTGCTGCTTGCAGTCACCCTGTCGCGCCGGTCGCACCACCGCCGGCGGTCAGTCACGACTTCGACTTCAACCTCGGGGTCTGGCACACGCAGATCCAGCGGATCAAGAACGGCGAGACGACCGAGATGGCCGGGACCGTCACCGTGCGTCCGGTGTGGGGTGGCCGCGCATCGCTCGAGGAGATCGAGGTCGACGGGCCGAAAGGCCACTGGGAAGGGCTGACGCTGTTCACGTTCAATCCCGCCGCGCACCAATGGGTCCAGACGTTCATCAATAGCTCGGCGAACTACGCGAACCCGCTCGTCGGCAGCTTCGCGAACGGGCGCGGCGAGCTGTTCGCGTCGGATACCGTCGACGGCAAGGCCGTGCTCGTCCGCGGCGTGTGGTCCGAGAGCACCGCCGATGCGCATCGCTACGAGGAGTCGTACTCGCGCGACGGCGGTGCGACGTGGGCGCCGGCGTTCATCGCGCAGCTCACGCGCGAGGCGAAGATCGCCCCCGCACCGGCGACGATCGATCACGACGGCAGCCACGACTTCGACTTCGACCTCGGGACGTGGCACACGCAGTCGAAGCGACTGCTCCATCCGTTGACAGGATCGAAGGACTGGGTCGAGTACGATGGCGAGACGGTCGTGCGCCCGGTGTGGGGTGGCCGAGCGAACCTCGCCGAGTATCACGCGGACGGCAAAGCGGGGCACCTCGAGCTGCTCGCGCTGCGCGTCTACGATCCCGCGCACCAGCAGTGGAGCATCAACTTCACGCAACCCGCTAGCGGCACGTTCAGCACCCCCGGCGTCGGCGTGTTCACGCACCACCGGGTCGAGTTTTACGATCAGGAGACGATCGGTGATCGCGCCGTGCTCGTGCGGTTCTCGATGTGGCCGATCGATGCCGATCACGCGCAGTCGGAGCAGGCGTTCTCGAGCGATGGCGGCAAGACGTGGGAGGTCAACTGGATCAACCGCTACACGCGCGCGTAGTCCGGCGACAACCGGACGCGCGTGTCCGCCCGCCGGACGACTCGGACGATCGCACGCGTGAATTCATCGCGTTGCGCATGGCTCGCTCGCTGCAATGCGGTGGGCATGCCGATGCAGACTCTCTCCCTTCGCTACGAGCACTTTACCCGCGACATGATCCGCCTGCTCGGCGGTCGCTGCTGCGACTGCGAGCTCCCCGGGCTCGAAGCGATGCTCGCGCGTGCGAACGCGAGCTTCACGGCGGCGTTACCGCATCTCGAACAGATGGAGCGCGGCTGCACTCGCTCCGATCTCGGCGAGCTGCAACGCGCGTTGATCGACAAGGCCGGCTACGCATTGTTCGTCGTCGTGGTCGCGGTCGCGAGCGAGGTCGGAATGTCCTTGACCGAGCCCGCGCGACTCGATGCTGGAAGGCTCGCGGCGTTCGAGATGCTCGGCATCATGTCGCTGTTCATCGACGAGGAGGATGCAGCCGCACACGAGGTGTTCATGTCGCCGATCGACGACTGCGACGCGGAGAACGCCGACGATCATGCGAGCTGAACGTGCTAGCTTCGACGACATGTTCGAGGTCGAGGCACGCGGCAACGTCGTGGTCATGCACGACGTGTCGTGGGAGACGTACCTCGCGATCGACGCGGAGCGTTGTTACAAGAAGTGGCCGCGTCTCACGTACCTCGACCGCGAGCTCGAAATCGTGAGCCCGACGGGCCAGCTTCACGAGCTTCGCAAGACGGTGATCCGGCGCCTCCTAGAAGCGTACGCAGCGGTCATGGGCCGGCGGTTCAATGGGTACGGAAACATGACCATCCAGAACCAGAAGCGCCGCGTCGGGTTGGCCCCGGACGAGTGCTACTTCGTCGACACGATTGATCTCGACAAGCATCCGGACATCGCGATCGAGGTTGTTGTCACGAGCGGCGGGCTCCACAAGCTCGCCGCCTATCATCGGTTGGGGGTTCGCGAGGTGTGGTTCTGGATCGATGACGCGCTTCAGATTTACGAGCTGCGCGGCCGGTCGTACGCCCTGGTCCCCAAGAGCAGGTTCTTCCCAGACCTCGACCTGATCGATCTCGCGACCCGCGTCCGATCACGTGCGACTCACCGCGATCAAACTGCGGCGGTCGAAGCGTACCGAGCGTGGCTACAGCGGTAGCGGTACCTCCAGGTACCGCCGCCACGCCGGGTACCGGGATCTGGACCTCCCGCCGGCTCACGTGATCACGTGGGCTTGGCGCGGTACGCCGCTCGCAATGCATTGCCACGATGCGCTTTGTCTTGGCTGTCCTGCTGCTCGCCGGTTGCGGCGTCGATTACGTGGCACCCGCCGGTACCGATGACGTCCCGGTCGACATGGGCTCCGGCTCGGCCGCGGGCGTGCCGCTGATCAGCGGCGACTGGTCGCTGCAACCGGACTCGGAGAACTACGTGTGCGTCCGCAAGACGATCACCGAGGACCTGTTCATCAAGACGATCCTGCCGATCGCGCCGCAAGGCACGCATCACTTCGTCCTGATGGTCGGCGATCCCGACGCAGCCGACGGCGTCACGAACTGCAATAGCTCGCTGAGCAAGCCCGCGATCTTCGCGTCCGGTGTCGGCGTGCAGCCCCTGACGATGCCCGATGGCATCGCGGTCCACATCGCGGCCGGCCAGCAGCTGCTGCTCAACCTCCACTTGTTCAACGCCGGCGACACCGTGCTGACCGGAACGTCCGGCATCGCGATCGAGACCTCGCCGCCGGTCGATGCGGCGCACAGCGCCGGCGTGATCCTCGCGGGCAAGACGCTCGGCCTCACGGTCGCGACCGGCGTGACCACGCAAGATGCGACGTGCACGACGACCGCGGGCACGACGTTCTTCGCGATCTCACCGCACATGCACTTGCTCGGCACGCACCTGAAGGCCGAGTACAACGGCGCGACCGTCTACGACAGCGACTACGCGTTCGACGAGCAGCAGTTCCGCCCGATCACGCCGGTCGTCACCACCGCTAGCGGCAAGTATCACGTGACCTGCACGTACGCGAACTACAGCGGCCAGTCCGTGAAGTTCGGCGAGTCGACCGAGGACGAGATGTGCTTCGCGATCACGTTCGCCTACCCCGCACCGCCACAGAAGACGTGCGGGATCTAGCGCAACAGCACGAGCTCCTCTGCGGTCGTGGGATGCATCGCGAACGTGCGATCGAAGTCGGCCTTGGTCGCGTTCATGGTGATCGCGATCGCGGCGGCCTGCACGATCTCGGGCGCATCCATGCCGACCATGTGGAGGCCGAGCACGCGATCGGTCGACTTCTCGACGATCATCTTGATCATCACGTGCTCGTCGCGGCCCGACAGCGAGAACCGCATCGGCCGGAACCGCGCGCGGAAGATCTGGATGTCGCGACCGCCGGCGATCGCCGCGGGCTCGGTCAGGCCGACGGTCGCGGCCGCCGGTTGCGCGAACACGGCGGTCGGGATGTGGTCGTGATGGATCGGCGTGGGCCGGCCACCGAACAGCGTGTCGGCGACGGCGTGGCCCTCGCGGATCGCGACGGGCGTGAGTGCGACGCGCATCGTGACATCGCCGACCGCGAAGATGTGCGGGACGCTCGTGCGCGAAAACTCGTCGACGCAGATGCCGCCGCGCGGATCGAGCTTCACCCCGATCTCTTCGAGCCCGAGTCCCGGCGAGCAGGGCTCGCGGCCGATCGCGGACATCGCGACGTCATAGTCCAGACCTTCGACACCATCGGCCTCGTGCAAGCGGATCCCATGATTCGTGAGCCCGCGTGCAACCTCGGTCTGGATGTCCGGGTCGAACGACCGCAAGATTCCGCCGCGGTGCACGAGCGTCACCTGCGATCCGAACCCCGCAAAGATGTGCGCGAACTCGACGCCGATATAACCCGCGCCCATGATCGCGATCCGCCGTGGCAACTCCGGAAGGTGGAACGCCTCGTCGGACGTGATCCACTTGCCGGTATGCGGGAGCCGGGGTGCGCCGCCCGTCGCGATCAAGATGTTCGCGGCGGTGATGCGCTCACCGTTCACCTCGATCGTGTGCAAATCCAGGACACGCGCTTTGCCTTCGAGCAACCGTGCGCCTGCCGCGGTGAGTCGATCCGAATATCCCTTCGACAGCCGAGCGATCTCTTTGTCCTTCGCTGCAAGGAATGTGGGCCAATCGAACGTTGCTTCCGGCACCGTCCAACCTTGACCGCGCGCGTCGTCCAGCTGGCGCTGCACTTCGCTCGCGTAGACCATCAACTTCTTCGGCACACATCCGCGCACCACACACGTGCCGCCCCAGCGGCTCGCCTCCGCGATCGCGACGCGCGCGCCGTGGCCAGCTGCCACGCGGGCCGCGCGTACACCGCCCGATCCGCCACCGACCACGAACAGATCGACGTCGTAGCTGTTCATCTGAAGCGCAGTCTACGTCACGTCTGGTCAGTCCGAATCAGAACTCAAATTCAATAAACACTAGACACCGAAAGCGGGGTTGGTACCCTGCCGAACCATAGATGGGGGTTTCCATGCGCACTTCGACGATCTTCCTCGCTTCGATTCTCGCGTTGGTTGGCTGCCAGAAGAGCGACGGCAACAACGGCGATGACACCGACGCCGGTAGCGGCAGCGGCTCCGGCAGCGGCAGCGGCACGGACCCCGGCGCCGCGTTCACCATCCAGAGCACCGACACCGTGATCCCCGCCGGCACGGAAGCGACCTACTGCTACTACTTCCACACGCCGAACACCGGGAACGTCGTGGTCAACCGCTGGGTCTCCGACATGACGCCCGGTAGCCATCACATGATCTTCTTCACGGGTGGCGCGGACCACGCCGATGGCCTCGACACGAACAACGACTGCGGTGTTGGCGGCAGCCTCCAGAACATCGCGAAGTGGGTGTTCGCGTCGCAGACGGCGCATCTCGACGAGGTGCTTCCCTCCGACGACGGCAACGGCAAGCCGCTCGCACAGATCATCGCGCCGAACACGCTCGGCGCATTCCAGATGCACTACCTGAACGCGACCGACGGTCCGCTTACGGTTCACGTGAAGCTGTCGGCATATGCGCTACCGGACAACACGCCGTACACCGAGACGGACGCGTACATCACGTATAACCAGGACATCTCGATTCCGATGGGCTCCACAGGAACCGACGCGACGGCGACATGCCCAACGCCGGCCGGCGCGAAGTTCTGGACGATGTCGACGCACTCGCACAAGCAGTCCGTCGAGACGAAGGTCATGGACGGATCGAACATGGTGGTCGACAGTACCGACTGGGAGCATCCTACCGTTACGAACTGGAATACGACTCCGTTCTTCGCCTACGCGTCGAACAGCGTGACGTGGACCTGCCACTACAAGAACGATGGTGAGACCGCGCCTCCAGACAACTCTGCGACGACGATCAAGGCGGGCGCGCGCGCGCAGTACGACGAGATGTGCATGGCGACCGGGTACTACTTCCCGGCAACCGGCCCGAAATTCTACGTAGAAGTTGCGGGTAGCTGCCACGCGCTGAACTGATCCGTAGCGCGTCACCGGTGCGCTGTCCCCCAACGAGAGCGCCGCCGTGGAACTTTTTAGCAACCGGCCGTGTCGTGAGACGATAGGTCTCCCATGAGTCTTTCCAAGATCGGTTTGGGCGTTGCGGTTGTACTTGGGGTCGCATGCGGGACCCGGCATAACCCCGCCTCGTGTTCGAAACGCAACGCGATCGTCTTCATGCCGTGGCCGACACGATGGCTAGCCTGGCTCGAGCCGTCGCGACGATCGGTCCGCGTGCCTACAACCCTTCCGATCCGCTTCACCAGGTGGCCGCGACGCTCGCGAATGCCGCCGGCAGCTCGCACCTGGGCCAGACCAGTGCGTATCTGATCGCACAGGCGGAGGCCGAGCAACGCGCCATCACGTTGCGCTCGCTTCAGACCAACGAGGCGGCGCTCGAACAAGCGTCGGCGAGCGAGCAGCTCGTCTCGACCGGGACTGGAACCACACGCCAGAATTCGGCCGCGGTCGGTCGCACGCAGGACCAGCTACGCCAGCTCGAGAACTCGTTAATCGGTGGTGGCAGCGTCTCGCCTGCGCAGATCGAGCGCGCCCAGCTCTCGGCGCAAGAGCTGTCGCTGAACATGCGAGCGCATTCGCTCCAGGCGCAGATCGAACAGCTCGAGGTCGCCTGGCGCAAGGGATCGATCGGGATGATCGCGACCGCGGTGACGACGGAGAAGTACCGAGATATCGGGCCCGTCGGCCTCGTGATCTTTCAAGCGCTCGGCGAGGTCAGGCTCGCGCTCGAGCCGGCCGAGCTCGCACCGGAGGATCAGCGCGAGAAGCTCGCGAACGACCTCGCCGGCCGGCGTGCCGCGGTCGGGATCGCGCAGGCCGCGTTCGACAAGCTCGCCCACGATCGCGATCTCGCGCACTTCTTCACCGACGCGTACAAGACGGTTCGCAATCAGCAGATGCGGACGCTGATCGTCCAAGCCGCCGCGATGGTCGGGATCTCGATCGCGTCGGCGGGGGTCGGCGGAATGATCGCCGAGGGGATGGGCGAGGCGTACATGGCAGCCGAGGGCGTCGAGGTGGCCGAGCTTTCGTTCGGTGCGCGCACGGCGATGCAGATCGGTTCGATGGCGACCGAAGTCGTGGGCAACGCGGCCGGTCAGTCCGTCACGACGAACACGCCGTTCACGCGCGCGCTCGTCGACAACGCGGCGTTCGTGCTCGGCGCGGCGGGCGGCGCGAAGATGCTCGAAGGCATCTTGCAGAACGCGCCCGCCGCGGCCGTGTTCAGTAAGGCGCTCGACAAGGAGCTCGCGCTTCTCGCTTCGGCCGAGGAGCGCGCCGCGATGGCCATGCGCGAGCTCGCCAAGGTCGGCGTGGCCGACGCCGGTATGTGGGCGTTGAAACAAGGCGTCGCGATCACGGGCCACACCGTGATGGGCATGGCGATCGGTTACGTCGTCGAGCGCGTCCACGAGCACGGGAACGCGCAAGCAAGCTCCGCACAGCTCAGTGATTGGTTGGTACAGGGCGCCTCGGTCGCGCTCGGTCGGATGTTCCACGCCGCGCTCGGCGAACGCATGCCGAGCTACGCGCGTCTCGCGAAGCAGTCCGGGCTGCGCCGCGGCAACGAGCTGTATCAGCTGGCGCTCGCGGCGCAGCAGCGCGCGGCCGCGCTCGGCGCGCACAGCGATCCGGCCGCCACGCTCGCGGTCCTGAATGATGCGATCCGGTTGCACGAGACCACGCTCGAGGTCCTCGACGAGGCGAGCCGGATCACGCTCGGTAAGGGTGGCCCTACGCACGATCAGATCGAGGCGCTCGAGGCAGACGCACACGGCCAGCTCGACAGCTTGCGCAGCGGCGCGATGTTGGAGCTGCGCTGGAAACTCCACGGTCTCGATTCGCTCGGTGGTGGGGTGTGGGCCGGTCCGGCCGATCGGGTGAATGCCGCGGTCAAGGATGCGCGCGGGTTACGGCTACCGATCCGAACGGCGAGCCAGTCCAGCGAGTCTGGTGAACCGCCCAGATGGACGATCAACGGTCAGCAGATCGAGCTTCGCGTCGTCGAAAGTTCCGCACGGGTGTCGAATCCGGCGAGCGCCGAACAACGCCTCGCTCCGGATGTTCGCGGCTACCTCGTCGGTGCCGAGCAAATGGTAGTGGACGATGTGGCGCGCCTCGCAGCGGAGGATTCAGCGCAGTTCTCTGACCTGCTTCGTACGTACAAAGAGAACGTCGTCGAGTACCTTCGCTACAATCCGGCGAAGGACCTCGCAGAGCTAACGAAGTCCCTTGCCGACGAGGCAAAGCAAGTGCGGCATCACGTCGATGACCTATATTCGAGCATCCCGCAGACCGGCCCTGGGGAATCCTCGCCAGCACCCGGATGGAAGCTACGTGTGCGGCAGGTCAGTGAGACCGAATGGGACTCCAAGATCACAGATCCGGGCGGCAAGCGACTCTCCATCGGCCGTGAGTGGGATCCAGCAACCGGCACGCTGACGATGAACACCGCCTTTGGTGCACAAAAGATGGACATGATCCCCACAAGTCCAGCCTTGATCGAGTCAAAGGGCAAGACGCCAGCGATGGCTTACGCCAACTTGAACCAGATGCTAGCGATGGGGATCCCCTACGGGAAGGGACTCAAGTCTAGTCCGCTGAAGCAAATCAAGATGAGCACGATCCAGAACGTCGAGACGATCGGTCATCTCAGGTGGCTGAGCCTACGGTACCCCGACTCATCGATGGACGAGTTGATCGTCCACACGGCATCTTTCAGGTATGCCGAGGACATCGCCACGCAAGCTGGATATCGAGTGAGCGGCCAATACGTCGACACGTCTCCAGGAAACATTTCCATGAAGACGCTCTTGAGCCACTACGAGAACGAGGCACAGTCGCAATTCCTCTTCCAGCAGAGTGGCGACGAGCGCGCCCGTATTCACGACGGCATGTTGAACAAGTACGACATCTCGCTGGTGACGTACCCGTTCACGGGGTGGAGTCCGGATCTCCTCGCACGCGCGAAGGCGATCGT
>JBDUAS010000213.1:0-12497 GCA_040004535.1 Deltaproteobacteria bacterium | reverse complement strand
CGCGGGTCTTGCGGCGCGGCCGGTACGGCGCATAGAGGTCCTCGAGCTCGGACTTCGACTGCGCGGCGCGCAGCTTCGTCTCGAGCTCCGGCGTCAGCTTGCCTTGCTCGGTGACCGACGCGAGCACGGCCGCGCGACGCTCCTCGAGCTCCACCAGATAAGAGCGGCGCTCCTCGATCGCGCGGATCTGAACCTCGTCCAGGCCGCCGGTCCGTTCCTTGCGATAACGCGCGATGAACGGCACCGTATTGCCTTCATCGAGCAGCGCGATCACCGCTGCGACCCCTGGGGCCGGGAGCGAGAGCCCGAACGCAACTGCGGGCACCGGATCGAAGTCAAGCGGAGCGGGCGAAACGCCGTCGGCGGTCATATCGGGTCCGCGACCGTAGCCGCGCCCGTTGCCCTCGGCAATAGGTATGTTCCCCGATGAAAGGAGGCCCGCGGACCGCGGGCCGGTAGAGACCATGTTGGACCCCGTTCGCGAGAGCCTGATCCGCCGGTTACCGAAGGTCGAGCTCCACCTTCATATCGAGGGCACGCTCGAGCCCGAGCTGATGTTCGCGCTCGCCAAGCGCCACGGCGCGAAGCTCCCGTACGCGTCGGTCGAAGAGGTCCGCGCCGCTTACAAGTTCGGCGACCTCCAATCGTTCCTCGATCTCTATTACGCCGGCTGCGACGTGCTGCGCGACCGTGCCGACTTCAAGGCGCTCGCCGACGCGTACTTCGCGCGCGCCGCCGCCGACCGGATCGCGCACGCCGAGCTGTTCTTCGATCCGCAGACCCACACGGTGCGCGGCGTCGCGATGGAAACGATCATCGGCGGCCTCCACGACGCGATGGCCGATGCGCGCGCGAAGTACGGCATCACCTCGGGCCTGATCCTGTGCTTCCTTCGCCACCTGTCGGAGGCCGACGCGCTCGCGACGCTCGAAGCGGCCCTGCCCTTTCGCAACCAGCTCGTCGGCGTCGGCCTCGACTCCGGAGAGCGTGGCAATCCGCCCTCGAAGTTCCAGCGCGTGTTCGAAAAGGCGCGTGCCGTCGGTCTCCACGCGGTCGCTCACGCCGGTGAAGAAGGCCCCGCCGCATACATCCGCGAGGCGCTCACGCTGCTCGAGGTCGAGCGCATCGACCACGGCGTACGCTGCGACGAAGATCCAGAGCTCGTCAACGAGCTCGCGCTGTCGCAAGTACCGCTCACCGTGTGCCCGCTCTCGAACAAGGCGCTGAAGGTCACGCCGGATCTCGCGAAGCACAACTTCGCGAAGCTGCTGCGCGCCGGCCTCACGGTCACGATCAACTCCGACGACCCCGCGTACTTCGGTGGCTACATCACGGAGAATTATCTCCAGATCGCCGACGCGCTCGACCTCGGCGCCGACGAGATCATCACGGTCGCGGAGAACGGCGTACGCGCCGCGTTCATCGGCGCCGAAGAAAAAGACGCGCTGCTCGTCAAGATCCGCGACGCCGTCACGAATATCTAGATCACGCCGCCTAGATGACGCCTGCGTGGGCCGCGATCGCGCGGACGTCGTCGATCGTGTTCGCCTCGGCCGCGGTCTTGTCGCTGCGATAGCGAACGACACGCGCGAGCCGCAACGCGAGGCCGCCGGGGTAGCGCGGCGAGCGCTGGACGTCGTTGAACGCGATCTCGGCGACGATCTCGGGCTTGACGTAGACGATGTGGCCATCGCGATCGACCTCGCGCGCGAGGAATTCGGCGGTCTGCCACTTCAGCATCTCGTCGGTCATGCCCTTGAACGTCTTGCCGAGCATCACCCAGTCGTCGCCTTTACGAGCCCCGAGATGAATGTTGGAGAGCCAGCCCTTGCGCCGGCCACTGCCCCACTCCGCCGCGAGCACGACGAGGTCGAGGTGATGGACGCGCTTGATCTTCAGCCAGGCCGCGCCACGGCTGCCGGCCTCGTACGGCGCGTCGAGCGCCTTCGCCATCACGCCCTCGTGCCCCTTCGCGACCGCTGCTTCGTAGAACGCCGAAGCCGCGGCGGCATCGCGCGTGATCAAGCGAGACGCCGCGTGCGTGCCGCCGATCTCGGCGAGGGCGGCGAACCGTTGCTGCGCCGGCGCGTTGAGCAGCAGCTGATCGTCGACCATCAGCACGTCGAACAGCGCGAGGGAGAGCGGCATCGCGGCGCGTTGCTCGAGTCCCTTCTTGCCGAACCGCTTCATCGTGTCCTGGAACGGCAGCGGTGCCTGGTTCGGGCCGTAGACAACGGCCTCACCGTCGAGCACGAGCCTGCGCGCCGGCATCGCGCGCACGGCCGCGATGATCTCCGGCGCGAAGTGCGAGACATCGTTGAGCCCGCGCGAGTACGCGCGGACGTCGTCGCCTTCCTTGTGGATCTGGACGCGAAAGCCATCGAGCTTGACCTCGAACGACGCTTCACCGTCGAGGAGCTCGAGCGCACCTGCTGCATCGTCGGCCGTCTGCGCGAGCATCGGCATGATCGGCCGAAACAGGGTCAGGCCGTAGCGCCCGAGCTCGGCGGCGCCGCCTTCGAGTGCGACCGCCGCGACCTCGCCGAGGTCGCTCGACAACATGTACGCGCGCCGCACGATCTCGATCGGCAGCTCGCCGGCCTTCGCGATTGCCTCGAGCACGAGCCCGTCGAGCGCGCCCTGGCGAACCTCGCCGACGATCAGCCCTGCAAGCAGCTGCTGCTCCGGCACGGTCGCGAGCGAGAACAGTGCGCCCAGCTGGTTCAAGCGATCTCGCGCGGAGCCGGCTCCGCGCAGCGCCGCGATCTCGTCGAGCCGGCGCTCGACCTCGGTGAGCGACAGATACGGCGCCTGGGCCGCCGTGCCGCGAACATCCGCGATCAGCGCGTAGCCGACGTTCGTCTTGTGCGGGACCTCGCCGGCCAGGAAGTGTGCCCCGATCGCCCGTTCGTCGGGCGCCATCTGGCGCAGGCAGGTCGCGAGCAGCTCGATCTTCTTCAGCCGGCCTGCGGTCTCGGTGACCGCGGCGCTGGTGGCTGAAAGCTCGCTGAATAACACGCGTGCTGTATACGCCGAAAATGGTGAGCGGCGGTCCCGCTGGAACGGCCGCCGCTCGAACGAGGTGCCTGCATGCAGGGGCCTCGGTGAACATCCGATGTGCGTGATTCGTGCCACGACGCGTATGCGGCAAGCACGCGAATCTGCGTGGCGGGTACTGGCGACCCGTTCAGCCATCCGCGGTCACCGGCAGCTCGACTAGCCGCATCGTGGCATCATCGGAGCCGCGTGCTGACCCAGCTCGGGCGCTATCGCGTCGATCAGTTGCTCGCGCGCGGCGGGATGGGCGAGGTCTACCTCGGCCGGGTCGTCGGCGAGCACGGCTTCGAGCGCCCGATCGTGATCAAGCTGATCCGGACCGAGCTCCTGACCGACGAGCGGGTCGCGCTGATGTTCGTGGACGAGGCGCGGATCGCCGCGGGTCTCCACCACCGGAACATCGTCCAGACCATTGACTTCGACGTGTTCGAGAGCGGCGCGTTCCTCGTGTCCGAGCACGTCGACGGTTGCGACCTCCGTACGCTGCTCAAGTTCCTGCGCGCGCCGCCGCGCTACGACATCGCGGTTTCGATCATCGCCGAGATCGGGACCGGGCTCGATGCCGCGCACGATGCGTGCGGCGAGGACGGCCACTCGCTCCAGCTCGTCCATCGCGACGTATCGCCGTCGAACGTGCTGCTCGGCATCCACGGCGAGGTCAAGGTCGCCGACTTCGGCGTCGCGAAGGCCCGGTCGCGCAGCTACCACACGGTGTCGAACACGCTCAAAGGCAAGGCGCCGTACATGGCGCCCGAGCAGATCCTCGGCGAACCGATCGATCGCCGCGCCGACATCTTCGCGCTCGGCGTCCTGCTGTTCGAGGTCACGACCCGGACGCGGTTGTACTCGGCGTCGTCGAACGCGGTCGCGATGCGCCAGATCCTCGATGGTGAAGTGCCGGAGCCGGCGTCTCGGCGGCCCGGCTATCCGCCGGAGCTCGCCGCGATCACGAAGCGCGCGCTCGCTCGCGATCCGGCACAGCGCTATCAGACCGCGCGCGAGCTCGTCGACGAGCTCGATCAGCTCGCGCAGGCCAAGCGCTGGACGATGTCGCGCGGCCCGATCGGCGAGCTCGTTCGCGTGATCCGCACGCGCGTCGCGGCCGATCCCAATCGCGGCATGACGCCCGCCGTGCTGCCGAGGCTCGAGTCGTGAGCCAAGCGGCGCGCGGCCTCGACGAGTCGGTCGGTCCGTACCACCTGATCCGGGCGATCGGCGCCGGCGGCTCTGCGCGGATCGATCTCGCGCGCATCGACCGCGCGTACAACTTCCAGCGCCACGTCGTGATCAAGCGGCCGCTCGAGCACCTCCGCGGCGATCGGATGGTCGCGGCCTCGCTGCGCCGCGAAGCGCGGATCGGCGGGCGGCTGCGCCATCCGAACCTCGTCGCGGTACTGGATGCGGGGACGCACGACGGTTACGACTACCTCGCACTCGAATACATCCACGGCACGTCGCTGCGCGACCTGATGCAGACCGAAGTCGCCGGCCAGGTCCGCGCGGTGCCGCTCTCGGTCGCGCTCGGCATCGTGATCGACATCGCACGCGGCCTCCACGACGCGCACGAGCTCGTCGACGAGCGGGGTGAACCACTCGGGCTCGTGCACCGCGATATCTCGCCCGGCAACGTGCTGCTCGGACTCGATGGCACCGTCAAGGTCGCCGACTTCGGCATCGCGAAAGAGACCCGCGTGTCGACGCTGTCGGGCTCGATGCACGGCACCGTCACGTACATGGCACCGGAGCAATGCCGGGGCCACGCGTTCGATCGCCGCGCGGATATCTGGGCGCTCGGCGTGATCCTCTACGAGCTCGCGACGCACCAGCGGTTGTTCTTGGCCGACAACGACGTCGCTTCGCTCCACCGCGTGCTGTCGGGGCAGATCACGCGGCCGCGCAAGCTCGTGGCGAGCCTGCCGACCTCGCTCGAAGACATCATCATGACGACGGTCGCGCAGGATCCAGCGGGACGATTTGCGACCGCGCGCGAGCTCGCCGATGCACTCGAGACGTTCGCGGCGATCCAGGGCCTCGTCGTCGGCGCGCGCTGGCTCGCTCGCACCGTCGAAGATGCGGTCGGCGCCCGCTCCGCGCCGTGGGTCGCGGCGACCACGGTCGGCACCCCGCCCGAGCACGAGCCATCACTCGTGTCCGTCATCGAGCTCGATGTCGAGCCCGAGCCGGAGCTGTTGCCGACGTTCGGTCCCGCCGATGGTGTGGCCGAGGAGGATCAGCTGCCGAGCGCATCCGTCGCGACGCTCGCACCGCGACCTTCGCGCGGCCGTTGGGTGCCGTACGCGATCGCCGGAGCGCTCGTCGGGATCGGGCTCGGCGCCGTGATCGCGCTGCGCGGTGATGATGCTCCGGCCGGTCATGCGGCCGCGCCGCCCGCGCGGAGCGAGCCGGCGCTCCAGACCCCGCAGGCACCGCCGCCGGCCGCGCCACCACCGGCCGAGGTCGAAGCCGAAGATCTCGCGGCCGCGCCCGCGCCGGCCGGATCGGGCTCGCCGTCGCGCCCCGCATCGCGTGCGCATCGTCACCATCTAACCAATCCACCGCCGGCGGGGTCGAACGCCATGGCCAGCCAGCCAGCTCCCGATCCGACGCCGCCCACCCCGTCGCTGGCACCTCCGTCGAATGGTTCGGCCGGATCGGCCACACCCGCGAACGTCGAATGGAAGCCGACCATGCTGCTCCCGACCGACAAAGGTTCCGGTACAACGAAGTCACCGTGATCCGCGCGCTGGGTTTGGCTGTCGTGCTCGGGTGGGCGATCCCCGCGTTCGCGGACGATCCACCCGCACTCGCCGCGCACCTCGCGAAGGGGCGCCAGCTCTACGCGGCCGGCGACTTCGTCCATGCGCGCGACGAGCTCCTCGCCGCGTATCAACTGCAAGCACGCCCCGATCTGTTGTTCGCGCTCGGCCAGGTCGAGTTCAACCTCCGTCACTTCCGCGAGGCGATCGCGTACTACGAGCGCTTCACCGCGACGAACCCGGCCGCCGATCAGGTCGCGCTCGCGCAGCAAGCGATCGGCGCCGCGCGGATCGAGCTCGCACGCCCGCAGCCATTGCCGCCGCCACCTCCGTTGCATCGCGAATGGGACGGCGTCGACACGCTCCTCGTCACGGGCGGCGGCATGCTCGGCGTCACCGGCGGCGGCCTCGTCTACTACGCGCACCACCTCGCGCAGGATCGCAGGGGCACGCTCGACCAGTACGACAGCCGCGTTCACCACGCGCGGCTCGCCCAGTGGACCGCGGTCGGCTGCTTCGCGGCGGGTGCCGCCGCCGTGGCATCCGGCCTGTTGCGTTATCGCTTTCACCTGGTCGATACCGTCGAGGTCCAGCCGGTCGACGACGGCCACGGCGTCGCGCTCGTCTGGGGGCGGCCGCTGTGATCCGCGCGCTCGCCATCCTCGCCGGCGCGCTCGCGGTCACCGCGTGCGTCCAGGATCACTACGAGTGCGTGCGAGATTCCGACTGCAACCTCGGCGAAGGCGGCCGCTGCGAGGCCGACTCGCATCGCTGCACGCAATACGACGACGCGTGCACGGTCACGCAGCGCAGCTATTCGGCGCACTCCGCGAACCTGTCTCACGAGTGCTTCGCCGGCTACGTCACGCCGCTCGACGATTGCGCCGCCGGCCAACCGCCGGCCGCGATGGAAGGCTGCGCCGCGACGGTGTGCTCGACGCTTCCCGCATGTTGCGTCACCGGTTGGAGCGAAGCGTGCGTCGTCGAGGCGCAGCGCAGCTGTCCCGAAGTGACGTGCGATACGCGGATCGCACTGATCGCACAACGCGGCGCGCGCACGCCGGAGATGTGGGACCTCCGCTACGACGGCACGACGTGGACCGCGAAGCTCCACGACGAATTGATCACGATGGTCGCTTACCTCGCGCCACAACCAGGCGGGACCGAGCCGCGGTTCGCCGGGTTCGCGAATCCGGGCCAGGTCGTGATCGAGAACTCGACCGACCGCCAGGTCCTCGCGGTGGATCCGACGCGCGACTACCACGACATGATCTCGCTCGACTTCGATCGCGATCTTCGCGACACGCTGTTGTTCGACTATCAAGACGCCGCGGCGCGCGTGCTTGGCGTCGAGGTCGTCAAGCTCGATCTCGCCGACGTGCCACGCGACCTCGACATCAACGTGTCGACGCGGATGTCGTTTGGCGCGACGACCGACGCGCACGGCGTGCTCGATGGCTATCCCGATGGGGTGGTCACCCAGGGCTCGACCTACAAGGTGATGGCGAACGGCGCGGCGAACGACCGCCTGTTCCGCGAGCTCGACGAAGATGTGCAAGGAACGTTCGACGCGAACAACACGCCCGGCGCCTCCGGACCGGTGCGCACGTTCTCGTGGGCCGACATCGACGGTGACGGACGGCTCGATGTCGTCGGTTTTGGCAATTCGATCCGCGTACACACGGGTGTGATCGGCGCAGAGCCGTTCGTCGATCTCGATTGCGATCCGCCGTCGACGAATCACGCGTGCGACCCGACGAACACCGCGTTCAACGGCGCGATCCTGCCGACCGCCACTGGCGCGCGGATCCTCGCCGCGCCGTTCGATTACCCGACCCAGACCCGCAAGCTGTACGCGATCGACGTCAAGCCGGATCACACGATCAAGGTCGAGCTGCTGCCGCTGTCGCCGGATCCGTGCACGACCTGCACGATCCTCGCGGTGATCGTCCGCGACCTCGACGGCGATCATCTCCCCGATATCGTGACGATCGATACGAACCTCGTGCTCGACGTCGCGCTCTCGACCGTCGACCCGACCCTACACACGTTCCAGCGCTTCACGCCGATGACCGCGCTCACCGGCGACACCCCGCTCAACAGCATCCGCACCTCGGTCAGCGGCGCGCCCAGATAACGCCTGTCAGCTCTTGAGCTGGTGCCGGCGCAGCAGATCGATCAGGTGGGAGCGATCCATCTTCGCGATCCGCGCGGCTTGCGACACGTTGCCTTGGGCCTCCGCCATCAGGCGCGTGAGGTACGCGAGCTCGAACTCGCCGACGATGCGCGCGCGGGTGTCCTTGTACGCGCCGAGCGGTTCCCGAGTACCGGGCTCTGCGCAGTGCTCTTCGTGCGTGGCGGGCATCGTGCCGACGACGATCATCGCCTCGACCGCGTTGCGAAGCTCGCGGATGTTGCCCGGCCAGGGGTGCTTCGCCCAGCGCGCGAGCGTGTCCGCATCGAACACGGCCTCGATCGGGCCCGCGGCGCCGAGCTCCTTCGCGAAGTGCTCGATCAAGAGGGTGATGTCCTCGCGGCGCTCGCGCAGCGGCGGCAACCGCATCACGACGACCGCGAGCCGGTGGTAGAGGTCGTGGCGGAACCGGCCGTTGTTGACCTCGGAGCGCAGGTCGCGGTTCGTCGCCGCGATCACGCGCGCGTCGACGGGGATGTCGACCGTGCCACCGACCCGGCGAAACCGCTTGCGCTCGAGCACGCCGAGCAGCGCGACCTGATCGGCCTGGGGCAGCTCGCCGATCTCGTCGAGGAAGATCGTGCCGCCCTGCGCGCGCTCGAACGCACCGGCGTGCACGCGATCGGCGCCGGTGAACGCGCCGCGCTCGTGGCCGAACAGCTCGCTCGCGAGCAGCGACGACGCCAGCGCACCGCAATCGATCGTGACGAGCGGCCCGTTCACGCGCGGCGACTTCGCGTGGATCGCCTCGGCGACGCGCTCCTTGCCGGTGCCGGACTCGCCGACCACGAGCACCGACGTCGGCGTCGCGGCGACCCGTTCGATGTCGGCGAACAACCGCACCATCTGCGCCGAGCGCGCGAGCATGCCGGCGAGCTCGTGACTGCGGCCATCGTGACGCACGGTCTGGCGGCCGGCATCGTCGAGACGGATCGTCGAGCCGCCGAGCTTGACGTGCGTCCCCGGCGCGACGACGACGCGCTCGACCCGGACCGCACCGACGTACGAGCCGTTCGTCGAGCCGAGGTCGGTGACCGCGATCCCGCTCGGCGTGACGGTGATCTCGAGGTGATAGCGCGACACCGTGAAGTCGCTGATCGCGAGCCCGTTGTCCTTCGCGGTGCCGATCGACAGCGTCTCGTTCGACGTCGCCTGCTTGCCTTTGTCGGGACCGTCGACGACCTCCACGCGCAACGTCGTGATGACCTGCTCGAAGGGGCGCTCTTGCAGCTGCGTGGCGTCCATTGCACGAAGGGCCAATTCTTCTCGATCCCGGCGTTTTGACTCGCCGGCGACCCATCAGTTAAACCCGGTCTCTCCCGGGATGGAAGCAGCTAAAACACGAACGGATAGCTGAACGAGCCGCCGCTCTGCGTCTTCGAGAACGATGCCTTTTGCACCGCCGCGGCGACACACGCGCCTAGCGACGCGTCTGGCGAGCTCTCGACCGAGACGCCGCCCGACGCCACGCGGCCGTCGCTGCCGACCTTGACGTGAACCTTGACCTTGCCCTTGGCCTGCGACTTGTCACCGCACGAGCTGACGCGCGCCTTCACGGCCGCGATGCCCGACGAGATCATTCCGCGATCGAGGCTCTCCGGCAGATCCGCGCCGCCACCACCCGCGGGCTTCGCCGCGCCACCGCCACCCGCCGGCTTCGCGCCGCCGCCCTTGCGGAACTTCGAGCAGCACGCGCCTTCGTAGTTGTTCAGCACGCACGACACCTCGTCGCAGCCACCGCCGCCGGTGTCCGGCTTCGCGGCCGCGGTCGTGGTCTCCGGCTTCTTCTCCGTATGAGTCGTCGCGACCGCGGTGTGCGTCGTCGGCGTCGACGAGGTCGTTGCCTTGTGCGTCACCGGGGCCTTCGCCGTGGTGTCCGGCTTCTTGGTCTCCGTCGTGTCCGGCTTCTTGGTCTCCGTCGTGTCCGGCTTGGTCGTATCCGGCTTCGTCGTATCCGAGCCGGTCGCGGCGGTCGTGTCCGGCTTCGTCGTGTCCGAGCCCTTGGCTTCGCCGACGACATCCGGCTTGGTCCCGCTGCCGGTCTCGGCCATCGCGACCGTGTTCGAACCGCTCGTCGCGGCGGGGGCCTTGTTGCCGCCCTTCATCAGGATCACGACCATGATGATGGCGACGACGGCGAGCAGGCTCACCGCGGCGATCATCATGTACATCATCTTGTTGTTCGCGGCGCGCGACACCGTCGGCACGAGCACGGCTGGCTCCGAGAAGCCGCCACCGCCGAACACCGGCAGGTCGTCGATCGAGCCGATCGACGACGCGGTCTGGGGCTTGCCCATCGCCGCGCCGCCGCCGCCCATGTACGCGCTCGCCATCGAGCGAATGTCGATGAGACCCGAGCCTTCGCCACCGGCCGCGCCGGTCGCGTGACCCGCGTTGCTCTGCGACGACGGCGCCGAGATCGCCGGCTTGTCGCTCGCGAGCTGCGCGAGGTTGTTGAGCGAGAACAGCACCGAGTTCTCGTTACGCTCGCCGCGGAGCTTCGAGCTCGCAGCCGAAGACGCCGCATTCGATGCGGACGCGGCCGGCTTCGAGCCGAACAGATCGCCGCCGTCATCGTCATCGTGCGCGCGCGACGAGCTGCTCGCGGACGCGAACAAGTCGCCCGGATCGCTACGCGTCGTGCCGCCAGCGTCATCGCCGGAGCCGAACATCGCGCCGATCGCGGCAGCACCGCCGCCACCGCTGATCGCGTTCGTGGTCGAGCCCGACGCGACGAGACCGGCGAACGCGTCGACTTGCGACAGCGGCAACCAGTCCGCGAAGCCTTCGCGCCACGTGAACGACTCGCCATCGACCTCGCCCGCGGCGAACCGCTGCTGGACCTCGGCGACCGTCATCGGGCCGACCTGATCCTGGTTGATCACCAGGTGCCAGACGGCATCGTCGGCCGCGGCGGATTCGCCACCGGGCGCGCCGTCGTAGCCGTAGTCGTAGACGCGCGTGTCTTTCTCTTGCGCGACAGGTGCGGGCTCTGCGGCTCCAGCACCGCCGCGTACGACGATGATGTTGCTGCACTTCTTGCAGCGGATCTTGAAGACCTTGCCTTGGACCTTGTCGTCAGAGATCGAGTACTTGGCCTGGCAGGCATCACAGACGATCTTCATGGGCGTTTCCTATGGGCGCGAAAAACAGCCGCGCCGCCAGCTATGACCCCCAGCTGGACGGCACCTTGGAGAAAAATCGTATCATGTGGTCAAGCAAAAGGATCATGTAGGCGGATGGTCTCGATGCGGTCGGGTCCGACCGACACGAGACAGAACGGCACCCCGGCCATCCGCTCGATCGTCTCGACGTAGGCACGTGCCGGCGCCGGCAGATCGGTGACATCCCGAGCGTCGCTCGGCAGCGCTCCCCAGCCGGGCAGCCGCGCATATATAGGTTCGGCGCGCGACAGGTCATCAGGATCTGTCGGAGGCTCGTCGAGCTCCTTGCCGTCGAGCTTGTACGCAACACACACCTGGACGTCGCCCAGGTCGGCGAGCACGTCGAGCTTCGTGAGCGCGAGCGACTGCATGCCGGACAGCCGCACGCCCATGCGCAGCGCGGGGAGATCGAGCCAGCCGCAGCGCCGCGGCCGACCGGTGGTCGCGCCGTACTCGCCGCCGGCCTTGCGCAGACGCTCGCCGGCATCGCCGTGGAGCTCGGTCGGGAACGGGCCTTCACCGACGCGCGTCGCGTAGGCCTTCGTGATGCCGACGACGTGATCGATCTGGGTCGGACCGATGCCCGCGCTCTGGCACGCACCAGCCGCGATCGTCGACGACGACGTGACATACGGATACGTGCCGTGATCGAGATCGAGCAAGCAGCCTTGCGCGCCTTCGAACAACACGTGGCGACCTTCTTGGATCGCGCGCGCGACGTGACGGCCGGCATCGCCGGTGTACGTGCGCAGCTTCTCGCCGGCGGCGAGCGCGTCGCGGATCCAGCCGCGGACTTCGTCGGCCGACGGACGCGTGCCGCCGAGGTGCTCGATCACCGGCGCGAGGTCGTCGAGGTTCGCCTCGACGAGCGCGGCGAGCCGTTCGGGCCTCAGCAGATCTCTCATGCGGACGCCGCGGCGCGCGGCCTTCATCTCGTAGGCCGGGCCGATGCCTCGGCGCGTGGTCCCGATCGCCTTGCCGCGCTTCGCGCCGTGGTCCTCGCGGAGGCCATCGACGAGCTTGTGGTACGGCAGGATCACGTGCGCGCCGAGCCCGATCAGGAGCTCGTTCCGCATCAGCAGGCCGCGCTTCTGGCACTCCGCGATCTCTTCGAGCAGCGTGTGCGGATCGATCACCATGCCGTCGCCGAGCACGCACGCCTTGCCGGGGTGGCACACGCCGCTCGGTACGAGGTGAGTGACCAGCTTCTGGCCATCGATCACGAGCGTGTGACCTGCGTTCGCGCCGCCACCGTAGCGGACGACGACGTCCGCGCGCTCGGTGAACAGATCGACGACCTTGCCCTTGCCCTCATCGCCCCATTGG
>JBDUAS010000212.1:0-12504 GCA_040004535.1 Deltaproteobacteria bacterium | reverse complement strand
GATCGCGACCTGCGATCGGCGGAGACCACGAATCGTGGAGCCGGGGCGCTCGCCGAGCTCGGCGGCGCGGGAAGCCTTACGCTTCGAGTTCTAGAGCTCGTTGCTCGACGAGACCGCCGGCGACCACGGTTCCCACTTGGTTCCGCACTGCCGGCAGTCGAGCGATTCGAGCCCCGGGTTCGGGTCGTAGTCGTATGGGTTCGGGTCAGGTGGTCCATACCGGTACTCGAACTGGCCGCTTCCGCAGATCGCGCATTTGCCTTCGGCGCGACGCTTCATCAACGATGGCTTGGGTCCACGCTCCGCGATCGATTCCCCCCGTAGCGCCATCACCGCAGGATCGAGCGCGATGGGATGTTCGATCGGCACCTCGACCGCGACGTGATAGCGGCCGTAGTAGTCCTCTGGGTGAAGGCATGGCTGATAGCCGAGCTCACGCTCGAGCTCGGCGATCCAGTCTTCGGGGCGCTGCGGACAGAGGATCGGCGTATCGCGCAGGTCGCCGCTCGCTGGCGGAGCGAGGATCGCGCGCTCGAAGAAGGAGAGCGTTTGCTGGGGCCGCGCGGTCGACCAGACAGGGGTGGGCTCCTCCCAGCACGTGAGCACGGTTGCCGGGATGTCGAACAAGGACAGCTGCGGCAGGGTCGGCGCGGTCAGAATTCGCCGATACGCGGCCGGCGTCAGCTTGGTCTGGCCGACGAGGCGGATTGCACGGATGCCGGTGAGGTACGGCGATTCGAGCAGCTGATCGAGTGTCGCGTCGGTGAGGAGGTCGTCGTCGCCATAGATCGGGAAGGTCAGGGCGCGCATGCGCGCGAGGCCGGGCCAGCGCGCGAGCTCCTCGACGACGCGGTTGACGTCGATCAGATCGAGGAATCGGATGGGCGCAGCGCCGAACAGCTCGTCTGCGAGCTTCATCAGATTCGTCGCTCTGATCGCGACCTTCTCGACGAAGCCGCGATGAACGCGTATCGACGAAACCAGATCGTCGGACTCAAGCGACGAAATTTCGCTGAGTGCTGTGCTCGTTATGGTCGGACGCCTGTGCTCGAAGTCGATCGTCGGCTCTTCGCGTGCGGCCCTAGCCAGCGCCATGCCCTCAGAAATGCACTCGCCTCGCCACCGCGTGTTTTCGTCCGAATGGATACGAAGCCATTCGGCATATTCCACACGCGGGAGGTCGTCGTCCGGGGCTCGTAGTACGGCCTGAAACATGCTTTCGTCTTCGAAGTAATGCTTCGGCGGACGGCGGTAGTGAGCCGCAGTCTCTCGAGACAAATCTTCGAGCCGATGACGACGTTCCACGGAAGCTCCTTCGCGTTCTCGCGGAAAGCTCATTGGACGTCTCCTAGCTGCCGCTTTAGCAAAGCGAGTGTCCCAGGACGCGACTGTGCGGCGTCTAGAACCAAACTCGACAGCTCAGACCATTCAACAACGCGAAGGTCTGGGAGTAGGTCGGGATGCTTGTCGCGATACTCGTCGATAAACGTTTGTTCCAGATCATGCGTCATCGACGCAAGGCTCGAGTTCGCTCGCAGCGATTGGAGGTAAGTCGCCACATCGGCGCTCGCCGAGCCAGACGCCTCCGCCGCCCCGAGGTCCTCGACCGAGACCGAGCCGTATGCCGGCCTGTCACCGGTGGCCGCGTAGTCCTTGTACTGAAAAGCGTTGGCGCGCGAACGCAGCGTCCGCGTGAGAGGGATCGTGGCTTCACGAAGCGTCGTCGCCAGGGAGCTCAAACGTGCATCGAGCTCCGCGAGTTCGTTCGAGCTAAGTCGTGCTCGGACGTTCGACTGTTCGCTCGCAGCGACAACCGACGCGATCTCATGTTCCTTTTGTGCGACTGACATCATGGTGTCGGCGCGGAAGCGTGCGTGGAGCTCAGCAAGCGTTCGCGCGGTGGTTCGAACCGCGGCTACGATGCGTCCCTTGGCGCGGATTTTTTCGGCGTCTTTCGCAGATTGCCAGTTTTCGACGAGCTGCTCGAACGTCATGCCGCGCATACCGTTCGCATCGCGCGGGTGACTGACAAGCGAGACGGCTCCGCCGTCCTCGGTCTGCGCGACGCCGCGCTCGCTTGCTTCCTTCAGCGAGGGCACGGCCGCCGTCACGGCCTTTGCGGCCTCCGCCTCGCGCGCGGCCTGCGCAGCATCGCTGTAGACACGCACGAGTCCGACCTCCTGGCCGCCATTGTAGACCCGAAACGAGTGCATGCCTTCGCGCACGGATTCGGGATAAACCTCGACGCGGCCTGCGCGCGCGCGCAGTGCAGTCGTGAATAGCGCCTCGAGCTGCGTCGGCCAGGACGCGACATCGCCGGCCGGAAGCGCCAGCCGCTCCGCGGACAACGTCGCGGGCAAGCGATAGTCACGCGCACCGACGAGCTCGTTCGCGAGCGGAACGCGATCGCGCTGGACCTCGATACCGGTGGTCACGCCGTGCGAGTCGGCGGAGATTCGACCGCCGGTGTGCGTGGCATCTCCCGCATGGCTGAGAGCGCCGGCGAGCTCCTTGAAGCGTGCGCGCTCGCTCGCGATCACCCACGGCCCGAGCTTTGGCGTCGCGTAGGCGGCACCGACGAGGCGCACGCTGCCATCCTCGCTCTCGAGGCCGGTGAGGCGACCGTCGTGGAGGATCATGCGCAGCGCGACCGTCTCCGGCGGGACGGGCGCGGTTTCGTTGGGCGCGCCCTTGCCGAGCAGACCCGCCGGACCGCCGGGCGATCCGGGGTCCTGACCGAGCGCGAGGATCAGACGATCGTAGATCCGCGTCGTCGGGTGCTCGCCGACGCCGATCATCACTGCGAGCTTGCCGCCATCGACCAGCTCGACCTTCGTCGGCACGCCGAGCTCGACGTGAATGCCGGCGTCGGCGGCGCCACGACCGTAAGACGCGCCAGGAACCCGGTTGCGCGGGACGAGCGAGCCGCTATGGGTCGCGGTGATGCGCTCGTCGCGCAGCTTTTCGATCGCGGCGTCATCGCCGCTCGCGATCACCTCGCGGAGCTGCGCCGCGAACTCTTCGGCGGTGACTGTGGATGCGGTCGTCTGCGGTGTACGGCGCACGTTCGGACTCTCGCCCACGAGGTCGGCGGTCGAGCCGTGGCGCGCGGCGTCCTGGCTCGCCCATGCGCCGGTCGGGGAGCCGCCCCACACGAGCACCCGCTCGCCGGCGTGTAGCTTCGTCGACAGGGCGGGGTCGTCGCCGGAGAGCACGAGTCCCTTGGCGCGCAGCTCGCCGAGATCGCCGGCCGTGATCGCCGCAAGCGGCTTCCATAGCGGCGGTCCCATGCCGCCGGCGTTCTCGAATCGATCGCAGTAGATCCAGCGCTCGCCGCTCTTGGCGCGCACCCGCAGGCGCAGCGCCTTGTCGGGATGCGCCCAGGCCTCGGCGCTCGCCTGGGCGCGCCGTTCGAGCCCGACCACCTCGCCGCGATACGCGGCGGTCTGGCCCTCGAATCGGCCGACCATCGTCGCGTCGCCGAGCGCGTTGCTCTTGTTGTAGGCCTCCTGATCGACGGCATGCTCGCGGCTGCGGACGCCGGGCATGGTCTGATCGACGGGGTTCTGGCCCGAGGCTAGTGCGCCGCGGTTCGTCATCGCGCCGTCGTGCGTGAACACGACGAGCTGGGCGTGCGGATCGCCAGAGAGCCCCTGCTCGAACCGTGTGTCGCGATGCATGATGCCCCCGAAGCTATCGCCGACATGAACGACCGATGTCGCGAAATCGGGACTGGCTTCGACGACAGTGCGGACGTTCGCTTCGAGGATCGGACGCAGCGTCGTGACGGCCTCGGCATAGCGCTTGGCCTCGGTCACCGTATCCACGCTGACGACATCGTGTGCGTCGCGCGTCCGACCGGTCCGCGCGCGCTCGCGGATCTTGATCCGTTCACCCGCGAGCGTCACCGTCCACTCGCGCGCCGCGGTGTCGTGGTGCTCGACCGCAACGGCGAGCTCCATCCGCGCGGCGTGCGCGAGCGTCGTCGCGATCTGCTCGGAGTCGCCGGCCCACAGGCGGCCACCTGCATATTCCTGTTCGAGCCCGGCGAGCCGGAGCTGGACCTCGACAAAGCCCCAGCCGCGCAGGGCGCTCGCGTCGGCATCGACACCGCTGCGGTGCGCCTCGACTTGCTCGCGCGACAGGCCAGTCGCCGCGAGCCGCTGCGGATCCTCCGCCAGCGTTTTCCAGAACGTGGCCTCGTCCTGCCGTCCGATGACCTCTTGCTCGAGCAGGTCGAGCGCCGCTTCGCGGGTCGGCGTGCGTTCGAGCTTCGCCGCGAGCACGAGCCGCTTCTCGACGCGTGCGATCAGGTCGCCGGCGGCGCGTCCCGCGACCCGCAGTCGATCCATGCTGGCGCCGAGCCGCGCCTGCACCGCGTGACCGATCACGATCGACGCACCCTGCGCCGCCCAGTCCGCGAGCGTCGCGTCGTCGACGTGCTCGCCCTTGGCCGCCGCGATCGCGCGGTGGGTCGCGTAGCCGACCGCGGTCGCCGCGATGGCCTCGCCCGTGAGCGCGGCGGCGTTGGCGGCGGCGAGCTTCCAGGTCGCCCCTTGTTGTTCCCACGCGGCGAATGCGGCCTGGTCGAGGCCGGTCCATTGTCGGGCGAGCGCCTGGAGCGGCCGCAACGCAGCGAGCACGGCGGCATTCGTGAGGAGGTTGTCCGCGAAGGTCGAGCCGAACGAACCACCTTGGACGAGCGTTTGGCCGGTGGCATTGGCGCCCGCATCGACGACGAACGTGGTCACCGCACCGAGCCGGCGCGCCGTCGTCGCGACCCCGATCGCCGCCTCGGTCGTGCGTGCACCGCCCGCGGCGGTCACCACGCCGGCGGCGACCTCGCCAGCCACGGACGCGAGGCCGCTCGACGCTACCGCGATCGCGATCTGGACACCGATGTCGACAAGCACCTTACGGACGCGGGCGTCGGCGAGCGCGTCGAGCGATGCGTTCCGGATCTGCTTCAGGTACGAGCCGTCGACCAGCTTTATGAACCGTGCGCCCGCGATCCGCGTCTTTTCCGCGCGGGTCTGGCGGAGCAGGAACGATCGAGCCATTGCCTTGCCGTCGCTCTCGGGACTTGGCCCGAGCTGGCGCTCGGTCGCTTCCGTGCTGGCCGACGCGAGCACGTCGTCGATCGTGCCGAGATCGCGGACAAGCGCCTGGAGATGAGAGGGAAGCACGCGGAGATCCGTCGCGAACAGGTTTGCGACGTGCGCGAGCGTGCCTTCGTCTGCTGCTTCGAGTGCATGGCCGAGATCGCCGAGCTCGTGCTGGAGTCGTGCGACCGCGACGCGCAGCGCGAGCCAGTCGCGGGTGACGCGCGCGATCTCGAGCGCGTCCGGATCTGGCTCACCGCCGGCGAGGGCCTGCTCGCGCAGCGCATCTTCCACGCGATGGAGGCCGCCGCGCTCGGCGTCGAGCGCCTGGGTTCGGCCGCGCGCGGTGTAGGGATCCACAGTCTCCTCGCCACGCAGTGCGGCGAGATCGCGGTCGACGTGCGAGCTCGCGTACGTGCCGGCCTCCACCGGAAGCATGCGTAGCTCCGCGCGCGCCGCGTCGAGCTTGGCGTGGGCGGGCCGATCGAACATCGAGGTCGCAGCGATCTCCGCGAGCTCCGCGAGCAGCCGCATCGCCGGATGGCGGCGATCATCGCGGAGCTGGTCCGGTGTCATGCCCGCCGCTGCGAGGGTGCCGGCGACGAGCTCGCAGGTAGTCGCGAGCGTAGCCTGTTGTGCCGCGAACACCGCAGACCATTGGAGCAGCTCCTCGCGTTTCGCGGTCGCCGCCCACGTTTGTTTGGCCGCGACGAAGTCGTCTGCGCGACGAAGCTCGTCGGCGAGCGCGACAGGATCGAGCGTGCCACCGAGCTCGTCGAGCAATGCGCGGCTGCTCGCGATCGCGTCGAGTGCCGTCGTCCGATCGGCCAGCGGGGCGTGGTGGCTTTGTGCGAGCGCGACCTCATCGGCCAGCGCGCTGTCCGCGAGCGTCTCCAGCGGAGATTCGGGCCCGCCACCATTCCAGGTCGGCTCGAGCGTGCGCGTCGCGGGCAGTGCACGCGCCCACTCGACCGGGATTCCGTAGTACGGCGCCGCGACGGTCAAGCCGTATGCGAAGTCCGGCTTGTCCCACAACGTCAGCGCGACCTCTTCGGCGGTCACGTCGGTCGGCTCGTCGACACGGACCCAGTTCCACAAACGACGATCGGTCGTGCCGCACCACGTGAGGCCGCTCACGAGCCGAACGCCACGGGCTTGTACGTCGGTCGTCACGCGCGACCCCGCGTGGTGGTCGACGCAGACGGCGTGCGGCGCGCACAACCCCGCGATCGCGACTCGATCCATCGGATGGCTCGCGATCAGCGCGTCGGGCGTGACTCGATCGCCGCCACCGGCTTCGATGACGTAGCGCGGGCTCATCCGCCCAAGTGATCGACGCAGCGCGAGCTCGAGCTCGTCCGCTAGCCCTGCGCCGATCGAGGGCACCCAACCGGTCGCATGACCCGGGCGCAGTGCGTCGACGAGCTGCCACGGATCGCTCGGGTGAAGGAGCGCAGGCCAGTCACCTGGTGCGCGGTCGGCGAGCGCAGCA
Source organism: Deltaproteobacteria bacterium (assembly GCA_040004535.1). GTDB lineage: Bacteria > Myxococcota_A > Polyangia > Haliangiales > Haliangiaceae > JABFXX01. The sequence continues at coordinate 5,910 of JBDUAS010000212.1, read as the reverse complement.
AGTACCGCGGCACGAAAGCTCGCGGCGTCCGCCCAGGTCAGGCGCGGGTCGCCGGTGCCGAACGTCATACCGGCGAGCCGCGCGTCGAGCGTCGCGAGCACCGCCGGACGGTGCAACTGCAGATAGGTCTCCGGCGAGCTCTGCGCGTGCAACACGACCTCGCTGTTCATTCGCGCCACGCGCGCGTCTTCGTCGTGCGCGGTTGGCGCGACGACGTGCGGTGCGCGGAGCAGGGCGAGCAGGTGTTCGCGGAGCGGCCGGTCGAGCCGCGTGAACCGTGCTGCGGCGCCATCGCCGCTTCCCTGGCGGTATGTCGTGAACCGCCGTGCGAAGGTCGCACGTTGATCGTCCGAGAGCGTCGCGATGACATCGATGACCGGCTGGTCGGCTCCGTTGTCGAGCGTGCGCGCGAGCGCATCTTCAATTCGATCGTCGAGCGACTCCACGCGCGGCGGCACGATCGCGGGCTCTCGGGCGACCGCCTCGCGCGCCTTGCGCCGCTCCGTCGCGTGCTGGAACGAGATCACCCGCGTGCGCTCCTCGGGTGCCAACGCTGCGATCGAGACAGCAAGCTCGTCGTACGGTGCGCGGCGTGCGAGCCGGTGTTGCAACACCTTCGCGTCGGCGAGCGACAGCGCGTCGACCCAGGCGCGAACTGCTGCTTCTCGCGCGTCACGCTCCGCATCCGGTGCCATCTGCAGCCGATCGACCGCGAGGCGAAGCTCTTCTTCGCAGGCCACGGTCGCGTACCCTCGCGGCGCGGCCATCTCGGCGAGGGCGGTCTTGCGATCGGCGAGCGCGCGTTCGTCGGCGACGAGCTTGGTCGTGTCTTGATCGCTCGCATCTGCGCGAACGATCGAAGCAACCCCGTGCTCGACCGCCGCGATCGCATGGTCCGCGGCTGCACGCGCCGACTCCCAGCGGGGCCGATCGTTCGCGCTCCGCGCCGCCTCGAGCTCGGCGAAGACCTTGCCCAGGGACTCGGTTCTTCTGTGAACATCGGACACCGCCTTGCTTGCTCGGTCCGCCGCCGTTTCAGGCTTGACGTAGACTTGCGCCGAACCCTGGCTCGGGCTCGCATAGGCAGGTCCCGTGTGACTCGGCCCGCGGCTCGCGAATTCGCCCATGCACCCGGTATCGGCACGCGAGGTCAGGAGTTGCTCGGCGTTGAAGAGCGTCGCTAAACGCTCGTTTCGACGCGAGTAACGCCAGCGCCTGCATCAATTTGCGGCAGGTGCAAACAACCACCAGGAACCTCTCTAGCAACCGCCGATGCAGTCGTACGATAAGACGCGGGAACTGGAGGTGTGTATGCGTTTGCTTCTGTGTTGCTTGGTGCTCGTTGCCTGCGGAAAACCGAACCCCGACGCTTGTTGCACGACCGCGGATGACTGCTTGAAGTACGGGTTCGCTGGCATCACGCCGTGCGGCGGAGATCTGGTCTGCAACGCGAACGGCACGTGCGTCGTGCCGCAATGCAAGACGACGCCGGACTGCAATGATCCGACGCTAACCTGCGACATTTATGGCGAGTGCATTCCGGCCGGGAACGGAAGTGGGAGCGGGTCTGCCTCGCAATACACGCTCACCGTCGAGATCGTGGGAAGCGGTGCCGGCGCGGTCACATCAACACCGCCTGGAATCAGCTGCTCGTCAGGTATCTGCAACGGAACATTTGATGCCGGTACCCAAGTTCAGCTTGCGCAGACTGCGACGGCTGGTGCGTTTCTCGGCTGGACATCTGCGTGTCAAGGCACTGACACGTGCACGGTCGCGTTGTCGTCCGACGAGAAGGTCGGCGCGATGTTTGGAACGAAGGGCGAGCCCCTCTGGTCCAAAGCGCTCGATGGCAGCTCCTTGGAGTGGGGTCACGGTGTCGTCGCCAACGATGACGGAGACGTGATTGCCGTCGGCCAGTACATCGGAACCTTGGCGTTAGACACGGTGACGATTCAGAGCGACGCGTCCGACGTGACAAGCGCATACGTGGTGAAACTCGACGGGCTGACGGGAAAGGCGATCTGGGGCAAGAACTTTCCAGTCGAAAGCGCTGACATGATCGCATCCGATGGCGAAGCCTTTTTCATCCTCGGGCGCTTCTCGGGAACCGTACAGCTCGGAGCAACGACTCTGACATCGGTCGGCTCTTACGACCTTTACGTCATGAAGTTGAACTCGACCGGCAGTGTTCAGTGGGCGATAAGCGTGGGTGGTCAGGGCCAGGAGACGTCGAAGGGCATCGCGGTGGCGAATGGAACTGTGGCGTTCGTGGGTTGGGAGCCGAATGGCATCACGATCGGTTCGACGACAACCCCCGATTCTGGATCCACCACCGGGTTCGTCGTCGCGCTCGACGCCGCGAGTGGAAGCATCAAGTGGTCGCACGTGTTCGCCGCGAGTGGAGGCGGGGCGTTGAGCACTTCCGTGTACGCGGGCACGAGTATGTCCGTGGCCGGTGCAGTGGCCGGCACTGTCGACTTCGGTTCCGGTGGTAGCGCGCCGATCGGTACCACTGACGCATTCGTTGCACCCTACGACTTCACAACCGGCACCCTCGGAACCCTTCAGCGCTGGGGCGGCAGCGGATCGAGTGCGTCGATAAGCGCCGTCTCCCAAGACACCGCTGGCCATCTTGTCATCGCCGGAGAATTCAGCGGAACATTGACGCTGGGCAGCCAAACTTATACGGCTACAGGAGCCGCTGGATTCGTCGCGAACCTGAATGGGGCCACGAACGTCTGGTACGCCCAGTGGTCAACGACGCCGAGTGGGAGCCCAAGCGTTCTCTTCGCTCCATCGAGCATCAGCCTGGGCTCAAGCGACATCGCGATCGCAGGTAACTTTTGCAATGGCATGCTTCGCGTTAACACGACGAATTTGATGAGCACGTCCTGCACCGTACAGAACCCGCTGCGAACGGGGTTTCTCGTGCGAATGAAGAACAACGGTTCGACTTACGTCGCTATCCATTCGCTCGGACCATACGGCTGGGCTGATTCGGTCTCGCGTGCCGCTGACAATCGGCTGTTTACGACCGGCAAGTTTAATGCCGCGCTGAGTCTGGATCAGAGCCCCCCCGTGCTGCTGCAGGCCTCTGACGGTGGCGCGGCCTATGTGGTCGCGTTCGCGCCTTAGTTGCTGCCGGCTGATCACGATCGGCACATAGGTCGAGAATCCGGCACCGACGATCGCGCTACTCGATAACGACGGGGGCGCAGGTAGAGACGCCGGCACCGACGATCACGCGCGTGTTCGTCGGTGTCGAGCTCATCAGCTGGCCGGTCGGGCTGACCTCGTACACGGTCGTCGACGTCTCGGGGAAGATGCCGCCCGAGTTGTCCTTCATCAGGAACACGTAGTAGTTGCCGCCATAAAATGCGAACGCCCACGCAAGCGGACTACCCTGCATCGACGAGGGAAGGCTCGCAGGCGAGATCGCCGTGCCATCCGTCTTGTTGATCTTCTCGATCTTCGGGTTGCTGGCATCGGGCAGGAACCCCCAGAGCTCGCCGTGCGAGAGCGGCTCGTACTGTTACGAATGGGTGTGCAGCGGCGATTCGGAGTGTGTCTCGACGAACCCAAATGGGACCATCGTCGGCGCGAACGACGAGGGGAACGATCCGTCGTGCACCGGCCTTCTCACCTTCGGCCAGCACTTCTGGAACATCCCGCCGGCGTGGCAGACGTGCACCCTGATCCCGTAGTGGCGACATCGTCCGACACGTGGTCGTAAAGTTTGTGTAGCCGCATCTTGCCGCTCCCACGCTCGGTGGATTTCGTTACGGTGGAGGGATGGTGCGATGGGCTTGGTTGGTGATGATGTTCGGCTGCACGATGAACGGCGGGGGCGGGGGGAGCGAGCTGCGAGAGCGCGCAGGGCTCGCTCCGCATCGCGGTGTCGGTCGACTGAATCGGAATGACTTGGACCGCAGCTGGCGTATTCGCCCATGCGATTCCGAGGGCACCGACGATCGCGCTACTGGATGACGACGGGTGCGCAGGTCGAAACACCGGCGCCGACGATCACGCGGGTGTTCGTGGGCGTCGAGCTCATCAGCTGACCAGTCGGGCTGACCTCGTAGACCGTCGTCGACGTCTCGGGGAAGATGCCGCCCGAGTTGTCCTTCATCAGGAAGATCTCGTAGTTGCCGCCGTAGAACGCGAACGCCCACGCGAGCGGCGCGCCCTGCAATGACGAGGGAAGGCTCGCCGGTGAGATCGCGTTGCCGTTCGTCTTGTCGATCTGCTCGATCTTCGGACTGCTGGCGTCGGGCAAGAACCCCCACAGCTCTCCGTTGGAGTTACCGGTGAGCTCCGGGTCGCCGGTGATGCGGCCGGCCGGCCCAATAGGCGTCGGCATGAACGAGGTGACATCGAGCGTGTTCAGCGACGAGGCCGTTCCCGGCATGGTACCGCCCGCGATGAACAGCTGATCGACATCACCACCGGCCGTCGTCGTCGAGAACCCCATCCCGAACTCGGTGAGATTCGACGGCGCGGTGAACGTCGTCGTGGTGCAGGTCAGGCTGGCCGATGTCGTGTCGACCTTGTAGAGCGCGGTCCCCTGAATAGTGCCCGTCATGCTCTGCTTGGTGAAGAGCACGTACGCCGTGGCGTTACGATCGACGCCCATCGAGAAAGGCTTGTAGCCGCTCGGCGCGTTGCAGCTCAGCGTGCCGAGGTCGTGGAACATCTTCGTCGTCGGGTCGTACTGCGACAGCGTGTTGTTCTGATCGACGACGTAGACCAGCTTCGACGCTGCCGAGCAACTGTCGCTGCCGGAACCGCCACCACCGCCGCCGCCTCCACCGCCGCCGCCGCCTCCACCGTCACCGCCGAAATTATCGTCGTCGTTACGCGTGCTCGGACCACACGCGACAGTCAGCAACGCCAGGACAAGGACGGTCCACTTCATGCCCGCACGCTATCAAACTCCACGTGGGGCTGCTGGCAAAACCGCTGACTACGCCTCGATCCGGCTGAGGCGCCAGAACGACACGGTTAACCAAATTGCGCAAAGCAGGGACATCGCGATGGCGCCCTTGTAGATCGGCGCGGTCTCGAACCCGGCGAGCACCGTGGCAGCGTGCGTCACGCTGAGCCAGGCGAGCGACGCTGGGATCTGGCCGACCGGTAGGTCGATGATGAGGATGTAGATGATGGCGAGCGCCATGCCGCGCTTCGGCGCGAGCGACGCGATGCCCGCGGCGGTCACGCCGACCCCGAATGCACCGGCGGCGACGGCGATGATCGTGTCGCCGGGTGGGGCGTGACCGAGGCCGACGAAGCCGGTCAACAACCAGCTCGCGGTCACGCACACCATCGCGAACGGCGCGAGCGCGAGGAGCTTGCCGGCGAGGAGGACCCAGCGCGGGATGGGGCGCGACCACAGGTAGCTCGCCGTGCGGTCCTCGAGCTCCTCGGCGATCGCGGGCGCGCAGAACAGCGGTGGAATGATCGCGACCGCGAACACCTGCATCGCGAACGCGGACTCGAGGACGTTGCTGCTGTGGCCGACCGCGAGCGTCGCGGCGAACAACATCGGTAGCATCGCGATCGCGAGGCTGATCCAGATCAGCTTGCCACGCGTGATCCGCTTGAGCGTGAGGCGCGCGAGCGCGAGCATCGCGGTGGTGGCTGGCATTGGTGATGACTGCTCGGTCATGCGCCGCCTCCCGCGCGCGTGAGGTAGTCGAACACCGCGCCGAGGTTGTTGTCGGGTGACGTCAGCTGGCGAACCGCGACCCCGGAGGCGAGCACGGCCTCGGCGACCTCGGCGTAGCAGCGATCTGGATCGCGGGTCTCGAGCAACACCGCGTTGCGCTCGAACGCGACGCGCGCGATGTGGTCGGCGCTCGCGAGCGCGCTGCCGATCGCGTGCGGGCGATCGCACTCGATCCGGATCCGGTG
>JBDUAS010000043.1:0-37958 GCA_040004535.1 Deltaproteobacteria bacterium | reverse complement strand
ACTCGGGCCGCTACCGCCGCACGATCGCGACGAAGCTGTTCGACGAGCCGATCGATATCTTCGACGCGCACCTCTACGAGAAGGGCGGGCGCGTGCTCCACATGCTGCGTCACTATCTCGGCGACGTACCATTCTACCGGACGCTAGCGCATTACCTCACGAAGCACCGCCACGGGCTCGTCGAGTCGCGTGACCTCGCGCGTGCCGTCGAGGATGCGACCGGCAAGGTCGTCGACTGGTTCTTCAGCCAGTGGGTGATCGACTTCGCGGGCTACCCCGAGCTCGATATTGCAGTTGTCTGGGAGCCCGAGGCCCAGGTGATGGCGGTGACGATCGAGCAACGCCAGCACCTCGACGCGCGGACGCCGCTGTTCCGGATCCCGACGACGCTGCGGTTCCGGCTCGGCGACCGTGATGTCGACGTCGCGATCGAGATCAAGGAAGCGAAGCAGACCTTCCGGCTGAAGCTCGAGTCCGAGCCGACCCAGGCGATCTTCGATCCGGGCCACGTCGTCCTCGCATCGCGCAAGATCGACATGCCGGAGCCGCTGTGGCTCGCCCAGCTCGAAAGCGCGACGCTCGGGCTCGACCGGGCCGCCGCCGCTGCCGCACTCGCGAAGCGCGGAGGCCGCACCGCCGAGAAAGCGCTCGTCGAGGCGCTCGCCGACGATTCGTTCTGGGCGACCCGCGGAGCCGCCGCCGCTGCACTCGCGAAGATCCGCAATGCGACCGCGCGCGAGGCGCTGATCAAGCGGCTGCGCGGCGAGGTCCATCCGCGTGCTCGCCGTGCGATCGCCCGCGCGCTCGGCGAGTTCGTGCTCGATGCCGAGGCCGGCGCCGCACTCGCCCAGATCGTCGACAAGGGCGATGCGAGCTACTTCGTCGAGGCCGAGGCCTGCCTCGCGCTCGGCAAGACCCGCACGCCGCGCGCCGGCGAGCTGTTGCGCAAGGCCGCGGGCCGCGACTCGTTCACCGACGTGATCCGCCAGCACGCCTATCGCGGGCTCGCCGAGGCCCGCGACGACTCGGCGCTCGGCTTACTGGCCGACGGCATTCGCTGGGGCCATCCAACGCAAGGTCGCCGCGCCGCGGCCGGTGCGCTCGCGCAGCTCATGCGTGGCCGCCGCGACCGCGAGGCGCGCGACGTCCGCGAGCGGCTCGAGCTGTTGCTGTCGGACCAGGACTTCCGGGTCCAGGCCGCGGCGATCGAGGCGCTCGCGGTGATCGGTGACCCCGCCGCGATCGCGCCGTTGCGCCGGTTGATCGAACGCGAGCTCGATGCCCGGTTGCGCCGCCGCGCGAAGGAGGTCGCTCGCGACCTCGAGGAAGGCGCGCCGGTCGCCGAGGACGTGCGTCGGCTCCGCGACGAGCTCGGCGAGCTCCGCCAGCTCGCCGGTACGCTGCGCGAACGGCTCGACCAGCTCGAGGCCGCGAACGATCCGGCGCACGGCGCGAAAGACAAGAAGCACAAGCACGCGAAGAAAAAGAAGGACAAGCGATGAGCGTTGCGGCGAGGTCAGGCGACGCACTCGCGGTCGTCGCGCACCGGCTCGGTGCGGATCGCGATCGCGTGCTCGCGCGGATCGGCGGCGAGCTCGGCGTGCAGGCGCGTGCGGCGGCCACGGCGATTGGCAAGCTCGATGCGGGCGCGCAGAAGCTCGAGCGTGCGCGCGTGATGGCGACGAGTCGCGTGCTGTGGCCGGCGGGTTTGCGCGCGATCCACCCGACGTGGATCGAAGCCGCGCTCGCGGATCTGCCACCGCGTGCGCGTACCGCGGTCGCGAACGGGCAGGGCGATGCGCTCGACACGTGGCTCGGCCGCTGGGCGCTCGCCGACTTCGCCGCGATGCCGGCGATCCATACCGACATCGTGCGCGTGCCGGCAGATCTCCCTGCGCTCTCCCCCGAGGCCTTGCGCGGGTGGCTCGAGCGCGCCGGCGCCGACCAACTCGCGCGAGCGCTGCAGCTAGGCGGTGGTACATCCGAGGAGCCGTGGTTCGTCGCCGCCGCGGCGCGCATCGCGGTGCCGCCGCGGCTGGGCCAGCTCGGTGGTGATCGCGCGATCGTGCAGCGCTGCAGCAAGCTGCCCGACGACGACGTGCGGCTCGCGAAGATCGGAGCGCGTACGGTCGCGCCGCATCTCGACGCGGGGGTCGAGCGCCAGCTCGTTCAGCGGTTGCCGCGCGCGCTCGGTCTCGTCGTTCGCACCGAGCTGCGCGCATTTGCTCGCGATCTCGATCACCAGAACGGGCGCGCGAGCTGGCCCGCGCTCGCGTGATACCGTGGAGAAGACATGAAGGCTGGGCGTGTCATCGACGGGGACGAGCACGACGCGCGTACGCTCGCGCAACAGCTCGTGGCTGACGCGCGCGGCGAGGCCGACAAGCTGAAGGCTGACGTCAAGGCGCTGGCCGCGAGCATCCTCGCCGACGCGCGCAACGAAGCCGAGCGGATCACCGCGCGGGCCGAAGCCGACGCCGCGAAGCTGCGCGACGACGCGCGTCACCTCGCGAACGAGCTCGTCGAGCCCCTGCGCCACGCCGGCGACACGCCACCCGGAACCACCGTGCGGATGTCGAAGGTCGAGCTCGAACAAGAAGAGCCGGGGACGGTCGAAGAAATCACGGGGCTCGTCGTGCGGGCGACCGTGCCGGGCGTGGCGCTCGGCGAGCTCGTACGGATCGATAGCCAGCCACGGCCGATCACCGCGGAGGTCGTCGGGTTTCGCGACGAGCAAGCGCTCCTGTTACCGCTCGGCGATCTCGCCGGCGTCAGCCCTGCGAGCGCGGTCTGGCGTACCGGGGAGCCGCTCGCGGTCCGCGCCGGCGATGACTTGCTCGGCCGCGCGCTCGACGGGCTCGGCAATCCGATCGACAACGGCCCCGCGCTGACCGGCGAGCGCTGGCTCGTCGATCGACCCGCGCCACCGGCGCTCGAGCGCCCGCGGATCACGGCACCCCTCGCGACCGGCGTCCGCGCGATCGACGCGATGCTGACGCTCGGGCGCGGCCAGCGGGTCGGTCTGTTCGCCGCGGCGGGCGTCGGCAAGACCACGCTACTCGGCCAGATCGCGCGCGGCACGAGCGCCGACGTGATCGTCGTCTGTCAGGTCGGCGAGCGCGGCCGCGAGCTCGCGGAGCTCCTCGGCGACGAGCTCGCTCCCGCCCGCGCGAAGACGATCGTCGTCTGCGCGACCAGCGATGCGCCGCCGCTCGTCCGGTTGCGCGCGGTGCATGTCGCGACCGCGATCGCGGAGTGGTTCCGCGAAAAGCGCGGTGCGAGCGTGCTGTTACTCGTCGATTCGCTGACCCGCGTCGCGCGCGCGCAGCGCGAGGTCGGGTTATCCGCCGGCGAGCCGCCGGCGCGGCATGGCTATCCTCCGAGCGTGTTCGCGCTGCTGCCGCGGTTGATCGAGCGCGCCGGCGCAACGGCCGCGGGAGCGATCACGGCGATCTACACCGTGCTCGTCGCCGGTAACGATCTCGACGAGCCGATCGCCGACGAGGTCCGCGGTCTGGTCGACGGCCACATCGTGCTCGATCGCCGGCTCGCCCAGCGCGGCCACTTCCCACCGATCGACGTCGTCGCGAGTGTCTCGCGGCTCATGCATCGCGTGACGGATCCTCAGCACGGAGAAGCGGCCGCTCTGGTCCGCGCGCGACTCGCGGTCTACGAAGAGCACCGCGACTTGATCACGCTCGGTGCGTACGAGCCAGGCCGGGATCGGATGCTCGATCTGGCAGTCAACGCCTATCCTGTGATCGAGGGCCTGCTTCGCCAGTCCCGCGAGGAGCATGCGGAGTGGGACCGCGTGCTCGCTCAGCTCTCGGCGCTGGCGACTGGCAGCCGCTGACTATTTTGGGGGGCGGGGCTGGGGGAGCGGGTCCCTCCCGATAGGTGCGGTTCGCGGTGTAGAGGCATCACTGTGTGCACGCGTAGCAAGATGCCCTACAGTCAGAAACGTAGTTTCGCAGAGTTGACATAGGCTTCGGCCTATAGCGATCTGTTGCCTGACGTGGCGCAACTGTTGCTGTTAGGGCCGTTAGCCATCCCATGCGCCGACGCTCCGCAAAGATCACGAGCCCAATGACTCCCCTCGGTCCTGTGCCGTTCGTCGGCCGGCAGCAAGAGCTCGCCGAGCTCAAGCAGCATTTGGCCGTGGTGTCGTTGGTGTCGTTGCACGGTCCACTCGGCGTCGGGAAGAGCCGGCTCGTTCAGGAGCTCGCGCCGTCGCTCGGTGCGTCGTGTACCGTGATCGAGTGTCACCTCGGCGATCGCGCGTCTGCGCTGCGGTCTCGTGCGGAGCGCGCGCTGCGCTGCGTGCCCGGGACGCTCGCCCAGACGCTGACGCATACGGCGCGCGTCCTGATCATCGACGACATCCAGCACCTTCGCGTCGACGAAGCGACGAACCTCCTGTCGCCGCTCGCGCTCGGTCAGACCGCGCTCGGCCGGGTCGTCGTCGTCGGTCGCGATCCGCTCGCCGCGGCGGTCGGTGCCCAGATCGCGGAGGTCGAGCTCGCCGGGCTCGATATCGACAGCGCGTCGGCGCTGTGGACGAACCTCGAAGAGACGTTCGGCGAAGCCGAAGGTTGGGACAACGCGTTCTCTCGCACCCGCGGCGTGCCGCTCGCGCTGCGCCGGGAATACGCGCGCGCTCGCTTTGGCGCGAATGCGTGGGACCTCGCTGCGCTCGATCGCGGTGCGCGCTCGGCGCTCGAGGCACTCGCGATCCTTCGCCAGGCCGTCGCGCCTGCCGCGGTGTCGGCGCTGACCGGCGAGGGCGATACGGAGGCCGCGTTGACCGGCCTGGTCGCGCGCCAGCTCGTCGACGCGGTCGGCGATGGCCGCGTCGTCGTCCACGAGGTCGTTCGCGTCGACGTACTCGCGCAGATCGATCCCGAGCGCAAGCTCAAGCTCTCGCAGGCCGCGGCCGAGCTGGTCGCCAGCACCTCCGCCGTTTCCGCCGGTCCGCGCCTCGCGTGGCAAGCCGGCGATGACGGTGCGTTCGGTGCGATGGATCAGATCACGCGCGTTCGCGAGGTCGTGTGGCACTGGATCGCCGGCGGTGAATTCGGCCGCGCGGCCGACGTGCTGCTCGAGAATCGCGAGCTCGCGGCCCGCAGCGGCGGTGCCGGCGAATTCGAAGCGCTGCTCGACGCGCTCGGTGATCATCGCCCGCGCCAGCGCCGCGGCGACGTCACCGCGACCGGTCAGGTCTCGACGCTGACCTCGTTCCTCGATCCCGATCACACGCGCCAGCTCAGTCAGCTGCGGATCGAGATCGCCGTCCGGGGTGGTCGCTACACCGAGGCGTTCGAGCGCGCGAGCGCGTCGCCTGGTGCGGTGTCGCCGTTGCTCCACGCCGAGCTCGTGCTCGCGTCGGGCGACGTCTCGACCGCGCGCCGCGCCTTGACCGCATTGATCGCCTCGCCCGATGTCTCGGAGCGTGCCCGCGCGCTCGCGATGCTCGCCGAGCTCGAGCTGCTCGCCGGCAAGCCGGATACTTCGGCCGCCCACCTCGCCGCCGTCGGCGATGTCGCCGGCGTCGATCCGCTCGCGCGCGCGCGCGTTCACCTCGCCGCCGCCCGGGTCGACGAATATGTCGGCCGCGTCGCCGCGATGCGCACCGCGCTCGCACGAGCCCACGGCGCGTGCAAGAGCGTACCCGCGTGCCTCGAAGCGAGCGAGCTGTCCGCGATCATCGATGCGCGCCGCGCCGTCGGCCTCGCACGCGAAGGCCGGCTCGTCGAAGCCGCCTCCGCGCTCGACGCCGCGGATGCCGTCGCCCGTGACCTCGACGCGGTCGCCGTCGCTGACGAAGTGCTCGCCGCCCGCGCGCTCGTCGCGCGCCGCCGCGGTGACTCGACGACGGCAGCCGCACTGCTCGGCGACCTCGTGCGCGCCCGCCGCGAACGCGGTGACGAGCTCGGCGCGTTGCGCGCGGAGCTCGACCTCGCGGAGCTCGAGATCCTGCGCGGCCAGCCGGCGCTCGCCGCGGAGCTCGCCTCTGCGGCGATGGCCTCGTCGGTCAGGCGCGAGCTCGGTCACCTCGCCGCGCGTGGCACCGCCGTCGTCGCGGCGATCGATCTGATGGAGCTGCGCACCGAAGTCGCGCTGCCTCGTCTCGAAGAGCTCCACGGCTCGCCCGCGCTCGATGCTGCCGCCGCGGCGCACGTCGCGGTGTTGCTCGCGACCGCGCGTGCGCTGTCGGGTCAGCGCGCCGGTGCGGTCGAGCTCGCCCAGAACGCGGGTGCCGAATCGCGCGACGAGCTGGACCGCCGGCTCGCCGCTGCCGAGGTCGCGCTCGCGGCCGGCGATGTCGGCCTCGCGCTCGAGCTCGCGCGCGATACTGCAGTGCTCGCCGAACGCTCGCATCGCACGATCGAGCTCGCATCCGCGCTCGTGATCGTGTCGCGGCTCGAGCTCGCACGTGGCGATCGTGGCAACGCACGCGCCGCCGCGACTCGTGCGGCACGTGAAGCCGCCGCCGCCGGCCTCGTCCGCGCGCGCATCCATGCGTTGCTCGCCCTGTCCGCACTCGCCCGCGACGACGACGATGCCGCCTCGGCGGTCGCGTACGCCCGTGATGCTTCGGAGCTCGCGCTGATCGCTGGCCTGCCGGTCGAACGGCTCGTCGCCCATGCCGCGCTCGATGCGATCAGCGGCCACGAGGCGGTCGCCGATCCGTCGGCGCCGAGCGCCGCGACGATGGCTTCGACCGCGATCGAAGGCGCCGCCCGCCTGCTCACCGATCTCGGCCTCACCGCGCAGCGTCCGTTCCGCGTGATCGACGCCGAGGGCGTACCGAGCGATGTCGCCGACGCGAACCCCGAGATCCTGCGCCTGGGAAGCCGCGCGCTCGCCGTCGATGGCGTGCGCGAGGTCATCTGGCGCCACGGCGCCGAGCTCGCCGACCTCCGCCGCCGCTCGCTGCTGAAGCGCCTGCTGTTCCTGTTCGCTTCCGCGCCGGGCAAGGTGTTCTCGAAAGAGGCGATCGTCCAGGCCGTGTGGAACGTCGAGTACCACCCGCTCCGGCACGACGCGGCGCTGTTCACGAACATCATGCGGATCCGCCGCCTGCTCGGCGAGGATGGCTCGGAGATCATCCGCGTCACCGAGGACGGCTATCGGTTCGTGCCGCCGCGCGACTTCTTGTTCGTCATTCCGCGCTGAGGCGCGAGAACAGATCGAGCACTGCGGGCTCGACCTCTTCGGCCTCGCGCGTTCCACCGTAGCGGCGGATGATCGCGAGCAGCTCGCTTCCGAACCGCGCGATCTTTGCGGCGCCGAGGCCGGGGATCCGGTCGAGCGCGGCGAGCGAGTCGGGTCGCACGCGATCGATCGCCGCGATCGTCCGGTTCTGGAACACCATGTAAGGCTTCCACTCGAGCTGGCGCGCCATGCGTTTGCGAAACCGATCGAGCTCGACGGTGATGCTGCTCGTGCTCGAGCCGTTGCGGCCTCGCCGCACGAAGGCTCGGCGCGGAGGTGCCGACTCGCCCGCGCGGTTCGCTCGAGCTGCCGGTAGCGCGACGGTCGGGAACTTCTTGCCGCGGCGAACGAGCCGGCGCTCGCGCACGAGCTGCTCCATGGTCGCGACGAGATCGTCTTCGGAGCACGCGGGCAGCGCCCCGTGTTGCGCCAATCGATCGAGATTGTTCGTCAGCACCGGCTTCGCGCGGCTGCCCCGCAGTGCCTTCGCGAGCGTGCCCTTGCCGACGGCGCGGCCATGCGCGCCGAGCGCCGCGAGGATGATCTGTTGCTCGGCCGAGCCGAGCACGCGGGCTGCGACGGGAACCGGTTTCGCGAGGCGCTCGCGCTCCGGCTCGCGGCAGACGTCACACGTGCCGCACGCCGCGTGATCGGTATGGCCCGTGAAGTGGGTGCATAACATCTGCTGGCGGCATTCCCAGCTCGTGGCGTAGCGCGCGACGCCGGCGAGCGCCTCGTCGAGCGCTCTGCGCCCCCCGCCGTCGGCGATCCGGCGCTGGGTGATCAGGTCGCCCGGGCCGTACAGCAACACGCAGTCACCGGGCTCGCCATCGCGGCCCGCGCGGCCGGCCTCCTGGTAGTACGCCTCGACGCTGCCGGGCGCGCCGAAGTGCACGATCACCCGGACGTCGGGATAGTCGATACCCATGCCGAATGCGTTGGTCGCGACCAGCACGCGGAGCTTGCCGAGCGTGAACCGGCCCTGCGCGCGCTCGCGGGCGAGTGCCGTCCGCCCTGCGTGATAGTGACCGGCGGCGAACCCGGCTTGCTCGAGCGCGGCGGCGACATCTTCCGATTTTTGGCGCGTGGCGCAGTACACGATCGCGCGGCCCGCGCCGCTGCGTGCGCGCAGCCCCGCGCGATCGAGCGCCGCGATGGTCACCTCGATCCGCGCCGCATCACCGCCGAGCTCGTGGACGCGAAATGCCAGGTTCGGCCTCCGGAAGTCGCCGCTCACGACCGTCGGCGCGCGGAGGTCGAGCGAGCTCGAGATCTCTTGCATCACGCGCGGTGTCGCGGTCGCGGTCAGGGCGATCATCGGTGTGGCCGGCACGACATCGCGCAGCTCGGCGAGCCGCATGTACTCGGGCCTGAAGTCGTGGCCCCACTGGCTCACACAGTGCGCCTCGTCGATCGCGAACATCGCGATCCGGCTGCGTGCGAGGAGGCGCTTGAACGAATCGAGCACCGCGCGCTCCGGCGAGACATAGAGCAGCGCGAGCTCGCCTCGAACGAGCCGATCGATCGTCGCCAGACGCGCGTCGTCGTCGCACTGGCTGTGCAGCGCGGCGGCCGCGATCCCGCGCGCACCGAGCGCACCGACCTGATCGTTCATCAGCGCGATCAGCGGCGAGATCACGATCGTGGTGCCTTCGCCTGCCGCCGCACGGACGAGCGCGGGCACCTGGTAGCACACCGACTTGCCTGCGCCGGTCGGCAGCAGCACGACCGCATCGCGACCCGCGAGCACCGCGTCGACGGCGTCCTGCTGGCCGCCGCGGAACGCATCGTGACCGAACACGGTCCGCAGGACTTCCAGCGCGAGCATCCACCGTGTGTAACAGATGGGTCTGATGCGTGCGAAGCTGTGCGCGTGAATCCGCTCATCGACGATCGCGATGTCGAGGTCATCCTCGACGAGCTGCTCGACCTCAGCGTGCTACGCGTGCCGTACTTCGCGGATCACGATCGCGAGACCTACGAGCTCGTGCTCGCGTCGGCGCGCGCGCTCGCACGCGATGCGTTGTTTCCCGCGTATCGCACGCTCGACGAAGCACCGCCGGTGCTCGTCGACGGCAAGGTCACCGTGCATCCGGCCCTGCACTCGTTGTTCGCGCGCCTCGTCGAGCTCGGCTTCGCCGCCGCACCACGCCCGCACGAGGTCGGTGGTGCGCAGCTGCCGCTCGTCGTGTGCTCGCTCGCAGCGTCGTACTTGATGGCCGCGAACCTGTCGGTCTACGGCTACATCGGGCTGACCCAAGGCGCGGCGCACTTGCTCGAAGCGTTCGGCAGCCCCGAGCTGCGCGACACGTACATGGCGCCGCTGTATCGCGGCGAATGGACCGGCACGATGGCGCTGACCGAGCCGCAGGCGGGCTCGAGCCTGGCCGACATCACGACGACCGCGACGGCCGATGGCGATCACTTCAAGATCCGCGGCGCGAAGATCTTCATCTCCGCCGGCGATCACGATCTGACGGACAACATCGTCCACATGACGCTCGCGCGGATCGAAGGCGCACCGCCGGGCATGAAGGGCGTCTCGCTCTTCTGCGTGCCGAAGCGCCGCGTCGAAGCAGGTGCGCTCGTCGACAACGACGTCAACGTCACCGGCCTCGTCCACAAGATCGGCTGGCGCGGCTTGCCGAGCATCCTGCTCGCGTACGGCGAGCGCGGCGATTGTCGCGGCTGGCTCGTCGGCGAGCCGCATCAAGGCATTCGCTACATGTTCCAGATGATGAACGAAGCCCGCATCATGGTCGGCCTCAACGGCGTCGCCACGGCGTCGGTCGCGTATCACGAGGCGCTCGCGTACGCGCGCGAGCGCAAGCAGGGCCGCGCGCTCGGCGCGAAGGACGGCCCGCCGGTCGCGATCGTCGAGCACGCCGACGTCCGGAGAATGCTGCTGCGGCAGAAGGCGATCGTGGAGGGCGGGCTCGCCCTCGTCGCGCGCGTCTCGCTGTACAGCGATCTCGCGCACCACGCAGACGACGCGAACGCGCAGCTGCTGCTCGATCTGTTGACGCCGATCGCGAAGTCGTTCCCGGCCGAACGCGGGTTCGAAGCGAACGCGCTCGCGATCCAGATCCACGGCGGCTACGGCTACTCGAGCGAGTACTTGCCCGAGGCGTGGCTGCGCGATCAGAAGCTCAACTCGATCCACGAGGGTACGACCGGGATCCAGGCGGCAGACCTCCTCGGTCGCCGCGCCGTCGCGAAGGGTGGGGCGGCGCTCGTCGCGCTCGGCCGCGAGATTTCAAAGGCGTGCGAGCGCGCGCGCGAGGCAAACCTGATCGCGGATCGCCACGCGGCGGGCCACTCGACCGATCGCGTCGACCCGCAGTGGATCGCGGCGCTCGAGCACGCCGTTCGGAGCGTCGGCGAGCTCACCGGCCAGCTCGCGACCCGCGGCGATCTCACGCACGCGACCGACTATCTCGAGCTGTTCTCGATCGTCGTCATCGCCTGGCAGTGGCTCGAGCTCGCCGCGGTCGCGACCGAGGCGCTGGCGGGCACACTCCCGCGCGGCAACGCGACCCGCGATGCGGGCTACTACCGCGCGAAGCTCCACGCCGCGAAGTACTGGCTTCATACCGAGCTGCCGCGCGTCGTGCATCTCGCCACGCTGTGCCGGACCGCGGAAGATTCTTACTCCGCGCTAGACCCAACCTGGCTCTAGCCTGCCAAGCTGCCGGCATGCAGACCCGAGTCTATGCCGTCCCTTCCGCGAAACAGCCGCTCGGTCCGTCGACCGTCGAGCGCCGCGCGGTCGGCCCGAACGACGTCCAGATCGATATTCTGTTCAGCGGCATCTGCCACTCGGACATCCATCAGGCCCGCGAGGAGTGGGGCAAGGCGATCTTCCCGATGGTGCCGGGCCACGAGATCGTGGGCCGCGTCTCGAGCGTCGGTGCGAACGTCAAGAAGGTGAAGGTCGGTGACCTCGCCGGGGTCGGCTGCCTCGTCGATTCGTGCGGCGACTGCACGTACTGCCACGAGGACCACGAGCAATTCTGCGAGCGCGGCAGCGCCGCCACGTACAACGGCACCGAGATGGATCGCAAGACACCGACCTACGGCGGCTACGCGCAGCAGATCGTGGTCACCGAGCGGTTCGTGCTGAAGGTGCCGAGCCACCTCGATCCCGCGGGCGCGGCGCCGCTCCTGTGCGCCGGCATCACGACGTACTCGCCGCTGATCCAGTGGCAGTGCAAGCCGGGGCACCGCGTCGGCGTCGTCGGGCTCGGCGGGCTCGGTCACATGGCGGTCAAGCTCGCGTCCGCGATGGGCGCCGAGGTCACGATGCTGAGCACGTCGGAGAAGAAGGCCGCCGACGCGAAGAAGCTCGGCGCGGCCGACTTCGCGCTGACGACCGATCCGGCGACGTTCAAGAAGCTCGCGAAGCGGTTCGATCTGATCATCGACTCGGTCAGCGCGACGCACGACTACAACGGCTACCTCCGCATGCTGCGTCCGTACGGCGCGATGGTGTGCGTCGGTGCGCCGCCCGAGCCGCAGGCGATCGCCGCATTCGCGCTGATCGGCGGCAACAAGCGCCTGGCCGGCTCGATGATCGGCGGCATCCGCGAGACCCAGGACATGCTCGACTTCTGCGGCCAGCACAACATCGTCGCCGAGGTCGAGGTGATCGCAGCGAAGCAGATCAACGAGGCATACGAGCGCACGATCAAGGGCGACGTTCGCTATCGGTTCTCGATCGACGCGAAGACGTTCGCCGCCTGATTCGCGCACCGTTTGCGCGCGGCGTAACCATCCCGGTCCGCTAGCATCGTAGTGATGGGAGCCATGCGAAACCCGCTGCGCCGGCCCGGCTTCTGGATCGCGGTGGCCGTCGTCGTGGCGATCGCCGTCGTGGTCGGCGTGCGCTCGCGCGGGCCGGCGGTGCATACGACGCGCGCCGTGCGGCAGGATCTCGAGCAACACGTGGTCGCGAGCGGACGGGTCCGGGTGCCGAGCCGGGTACAGATCGCGGCACAGACCTCGGGTCCGTCGGGATCCGGTAAGAGCACGCTGCTCAACATCATCGGCCTGCTCGGTCGCCCTAGCTCTGGGCGAATCGTGCTGTCGGGACACGACACCACCGTCAACTCGCCGTGCTCCAGCGTGATCGACACGCCATCGAGGGCACGCGTGCGCGCGACCAACCTCTCCGGTGGCCAGCAGCAACGCGTCGCGATCGCGCGGGCGCTCGTGCGGCGGCCGCCGCTCGTGCTCGCCGACGAACCGACGGGCAACCTCGACACCGCGGCCTCCGACGAGGTGTTCGCCCTGATGCGCGAGCTCAATCGCGAGCTGGGCACTACGGTCCTCGTGGTCACCCACGATCCGCGGATCGCCGCGGGGTGCGATCGCACGATCGAGCTGCTCGACGGCCGAGTCCGCGGTTCGCCGCCACCTCCCACGCAGGTGTAGGCTCGCCGCGATCCGCAGGATGCTCGCGTTCGTGGTTCTCGCATCGCCCGGCTCGTGAAGCACAAGACGATCATCGACCCGACTCTCGGCGCGTTCGAAGAGATGTTCATCGGCGTCCCGGGGCAACTGCTACCCGACTTCAACGACGAGCTGCTGCGCCTGCCGCTACAGTACCAGCGGTACTTTGGGGTACCCGAGCTTCCGATCTGGTCGTGATCGACGGGCGATCCGCTGGCCGACATCACGGCGGTGCGCAAAGTGGTATCGACCATGCGGCTGGCGTACTCTACGAGGCCGGGCCGCTGCTCGCGGCGCTGTCGGTGAAGCCCTAGACCGCTCTTGTCTCGATGCCCAAGAAGAAGCTGAAGACCCGCACGAAGGTCCGTACGAAGACCAAGGCCGAGGCAGCGAAAGCCAAGGTCAAGCCCAAGGCGAAGGCGAAGGCGAACCCGAAGGCCAAGCGTCCGCCTGCGATGTCGAAGTGGGTCCGCCTGGTCGAGAAGCACGGCGTGATGCTCGCGTCCGCGCGCGGCGTGGTTCCGAACGTCGCGGAGGTCGTCGCCGGTGCGCCGATCATCGGTGGCTGGTGGGCGCATCCCAAAGGCAAAGCGATCTTCGCGGCGCTCTCCGACATCGACGACTCCGACGACATCCGCTGCTTCAAGTTGATCGACGGCAAGATCACGTTCGCTCATCGCCGCATCTGGCCCGCGCTGGTCCGGCTTTGCCGCGACGGAGCGATCGCGACCGATAAGCTCGCGGCCGTGCAGCAAGAGCACCTGCCGACCGGCGAGCACCGCAACTTCGTGACGCCGTTCCCCGAGTGGGTCGACGACGTCACGGCGAAAGCCGCTGACAAGCTCACGCTCGCCGCGGCCAAGCAGCTCGTCGCGATCTAGTTAGTGCGTGCGCTGGATCCGGGCGTGGTGGCCCGTGCCGGCGAGGCGCGCCATCGTGCAGTCGTAGCGCAGCGTATCGACCTCGATCGTCTGGAGCGTCGTCGGCGCATCCGTCGTTCCCGACCGATACGTCTCGGCCAGCACGCTGTCGCCGTCCCACGCGAACGTGTAGTCACCCGCGATCGCCGACGGATCACTGCCGCCCCACGCGTCGGTGAGCTCGCGCCCCTGGTTGTCGTACGTGATCACATCGGTCCACGTGCCGTTGCCGGTATCGGACGTGATCGTCAGCGCCGTGTCGTCGTACGTGTACGTCGTCGGGTCGCCGCTCTCCGGCGTCGCGGTCGTGAGCCGGCCCCAGGTGTCGTACGCGAGCGTGTAGCCGAACGGCGTGCCGCCGGTCTCGGTGATCGTCTCGTGTGCCGGCTGCCACGGACCTTGATAGTCGGTGTACGCGTACGTCCAGCCATCGTTGTAGTCAGCGCTCTGCGTCGTCCACGCGTAGGTCGCGAGGTTGTCGCCGTTGAACGCCTCGGTCAGCTCGTAGCGCGCGTCGCCGTAGGCGCGGGTCTCGAGCATGTGGACCAGATTGTCGCCGCTCCAGTCGTAGGACACCTCGTCGTTCACGCCGCCGGCGGCGTACGTGCCGGTCGCGTGCGTGAGGAATCCGCCGGTGTCCCACGTGTAGAGGTAGCGCAAGTCGGGCGAGGTCGCGCCGTAGAACGCGACGTCGTCGCCACACGCGACGCTAGATTGGAGGGCAGAGACGTGCGGCGTCAGCGAGGCGCCCGGCACGACAGGGTCGGGCGAGGACGTGCACGCGACGAGCGGCACGATGGCAGCGGCGAACAGGCAATGCTTGAGGTTGATCATCGAGCGTTAGGACCGCGACGGACCGCGCGCGGCATGACAACCGCTCACGGATCGCAGCGGTAACGCGGCGTCTCGACCTCGACCGTGGCGAGCGGCGTGCCCTGCATGAACGTGATCGAGCCGAGCCGGTCGCCGCTCCACACGTACGTCGTCTGCTGTTGCTGCGCCTGCGGGTCGCTGCCGCCCCACACCTCGGACAGCTCGCGGCTCTGATCGTCGTAGGTGACCACGCCGACGAACGCGCCGTGGTCGGTGTCGATCGTGACCGAGCGCGTGTCGTCGTCATCGTACGTGTACGTCGTCGTCGAGCCGCCTTCGAGCACCGCGGCGATGATCCGGTCGGTCGCGTCGTACGCGAGCTGATAGCTCGCATCGGGCGAGCCGGTGAAGCTGATGACCTCGGTCGCGGGTTGGCCGCTCGGCGAGAGGTCGCGATACAAGTATTTTGTCGTCTGGTCGTAGCCAGGGCCGCTCTGCTCGAGCGTGTATGCGACGAGATCGCCGAGCGTGTCGTAGTCCTCGGTCTCCTCGGCGCGGTCGTAGCCGGCGCCGCGGGTCTCGAGCGAGTGAGTCAGGTGATCGAGGTGATCGTACGTGTAGTCGATGAAGTCGTCGGGGCCGATGTCCTCGTACCGGCCGGCGACGCGGATCACCCGACCGAGCTCGTCGTACATGTTCGTGTAGCGCACGGTCACCGTCGGCGATCCGTTGAACGCGACGTCGAACCCGCACGCCTCGACGGCGCGCTCCGTGTGGCCGAGCTTCGGCACGACCGTCGCGCCCGGCAGCTTGCGTGCCGGTGTCGGATTGCAGCCGGCGATCGCGGCGAGGGCGAGGACGAGTCGCTTCACAGGTGCATCCCCACGGCGAGCACGCCGCCGAGCGCGAGCACCGGTGCCCACCGGGTGGTTGGCATGTCGTCCTGGTGCAGGATGTACGAGTCGACCTCGCCCGCCAGGCTCGCGTAGAAGTCATGCGCGAGCGCGAGCTCGACGCTGCCGCCGCCGCCGAATAACGCGCCCGCGCTCGTGCGCGCCGGGGCGTTGCCCTCGGTCGTGAAGTGCTGGTGCAGCACCGCGCCGCCGGCCTCGACTTGCACGGCGAACGTCCACGCGGCCGCATGCCACGCGTGCGACAGCCGCACGTCGGCGACGACATCATCGGTCGCGGTCGCGACGAACGTGTTCGCGACGTGCTCGCGACACGCAGAGAACCGAGGCGTCAGCGTCAGCCAGGCGAGCGAGATCGCATAACCGGCGATCGCACCGACACACGGATCGCCGCCGTCGATCAGCGCGGTGCGGACGAGCGCGCCGGCCTCGACCGCGTCGGGTATGCGCGGCACGACGATCGCCCCCTTCGCGGCTACCTCGATGTAGTCGACGCGCGCGAGCTCGCGATCGGCGACGACGTGCTCGACGCCCGCCGCGACGTCGATCGTGCCTTCGAGCAGGTGGGTGTCGCCGCGTGCGCGGATGAAGTACTTGCCGGCGCGTACGTTGAGGCGACGCGTCCGGTCGTGGACGCCGACCTCGGCGACGACGGGGCCTTCAGCCGAGCCGGCGAGTACGATCATGTCGCGATCGGCAGGGACGCGGATCGCGCCGCGCCTGGGATCGGCGGCGCCCGGCCGGGTCAACACGATCGCATCGCGGCCGGCGAGCTCGTCGCGAAACGTCGGGTGCTGGGTGCCCGCGAGCGTACGACTCGACGCGCGAAGCGTCGCCGCACGCGCGTACTCGTACGCCTCGGCGGTGGTGACCGCGCCGTCGTTATCGGCATCGGCAGGGCCAGCCAGGCCGCTGACCAGGAAGTGGCTGAAGAACGAGCCCTTGATCGAATCGGACTCCTGCGCTTCTTCCGAGGCGGCGCTCGCGGTCCAGAACACGACGCCGTCGGCGGCGAGCGTGTCGCCGAGCGCGATCGGAAACGAGTTCGCCGGCTTGCCGCCCTTGACCCGGGTGAGCGCACCGGAGCGGCAAGCGTCGACGACGAGCAGGCGAAACGCGGCGGGCGAGCCGCGCACGAGCTGCTCGAGCTGGGTCAGCGCGAAGTTGGTCGCGCCGAGGTGCAACGCCTCGGCGTCGGCATGGCCCGAGTAATAGACGACGAGCATGGTGTCGGCAGGCCCCGCGGTCCGGATCCGATCGTTGAGTGCGATCAGCGCGGCGCGCGCGGCATCGGCATCACCGCCGCGCAGCACGATGACATCCCCGGGCGCGAACCCGCCGAGGTCGACGAGCGTCGCCGCGAAGTGCTCCGCGTCGTGCTCGGCATAGCGCAGCGCCATCTCGTCGCGATCGCCCGTGTCGTTGCCGATCACGAGCGCGTAGCGCGTCACCGCGCCGGCCGCGCCGGTGGCGGCGGCGAGCACGCACGCGACGATCAGCGCGAGTCGGGTCACCGCGCGACCTTGGTCAGCTCGAAGTGATCCGTCGTACATCCAGCCGGCGGATGCGCCGGATCGATGGTCTTCGCGTCGAACGGAAGCTCGCAGAACACACCGGTCACGGTCTCGCGGCCGAGTGTCGTATCGAGCTCGATCGCCGCCTGTGAGATCTGATCTCGAGACGGTGCGACGAACGTCGCCGGCACGTACACGCTGCGTACGCCGGCGGCATCGTCGCTGATCGCCGCGAACCACACCGGATCCGTCGTCGAGGTCACGAGCTCGATCCGGTCGCCGGGCATCACGATCTCGTGGAGCGCGCCGCGCCGGACCGCCGCGCCGTGCGCGACATAGCAGCCGACGATCGAGGTGCCTTTCGCGCGCGTCACGCCGGTGCTCGCAGGTGACCGCGGCCAGGCGACGACGAGCGCGAGGGCGGCGGCGAGCGCGACTGGAGCCGCATACAGGACGCGTGCACGTCGGAGCCCCGCGGACCGCGGGGCGGAGTGCACGTTCACAAAAGTCGCCTTGACCGCGAGTGCATCCTCGAGCGCATCGCCGCAGCGTGCGCACTCCGCCGCGTGGGCGCGCAACGAGGCCACCGCATCGCGACCGAGCTCGCCCGCGAGGTACTTGTCGACCGTCAATTCGGAGAAGTGAGTCATGCCGCACGCTCCATGATTCGCTGGCGCAGCCGCGTCGCGAGGTCGCCGACGTGGCGCCGCGAGCAGCCGAACAGCTCTGCGATCTCGTCGTGAGTGAGCTCGTCGCAATACAGATAGACCGCGAGCGCGGCGTCGTCCGCGTCGAGGGTTTCGAGGATCTCGACGGCGAGCGCGTGCGGCTCGGCCTGTGCCGAGGTCGAGCGCGCATCGCCCGCGGTGCGGATCTCGAGCAGCCGGCGGCGATTCTTGCCGTCGCGCAGGCGGTTGAGGCAGGCGTGGGTCGCCGCCGAGTACAAGTACGTCGTGATCGAGCTGCGCGCCTCGAACCGGTCGGCATTGCGAAACAGCTCGAGGTAGACGTCGTGCACGACATCGCGCGCATCCTCTTCGTCGCGCAGCATGCGGCGCGCGCGGCGCAACACGGCGTGACCGTGATCGCGATACAGCTTGTCGAGCTGTTCGGAGGTCACGGCGGCGCCACCGTGACCGCGAGGCGGTCTTGATCGGAAGCGGTGGCGAGCTGATACGCGCGCCGTGCCTCGCACGCATGGCGCGCACCGCCGTCGGCGACGCAGCGCTCGATCAACGTGCGCTGGCCGGTGCCGGCGGTCGTCACCGGCGTGAACCTACGCAGGTGGTAGCCGGCGCCGAGCGCCTCGCCGAGATAGTCCGCCGCTTGCGAGCCCGCGGTGACATCCGCGCTCGCCCACACGACCGCGTGGATGCGCTCGCCGCCGCGCGGCGTGACCTTCGCGCCGCTGGTCTCGACGACGAAGATGTACGCCTCGGCGATCCGGACGTCGCTATCGGGGAAGGTGAACTTCGCGGCCTCCGGCGGAGGTACCGGAATGTCGACGCGAAAGCTCGCCGGAAACTGGATCGCGACCGGCACGACCGTCGTCGCGACGCCTGGGCCATCCGCGCTCCGCGTGTCCTGCCAGAGCAGCGCGACGCCACCGAGTGGATCGTCGGGCGCGTTCGCGGTGGTCGCGAACGTGCCTTGCAACGTGAACAACGGCTCGCCGACGTAGTCACCCGCGGCGAGGGAATCGCATCCCGCGACGAGACCGACAACCCACAAGAACCGGAGCACGTCGCATTAGGACCGCAGGGCGCGAAATCCGGCACGACGGTGACTTAACGCGCCGTGACGGATCGAGGCGCCGCGGCCTCAGTGCGACTCCCGCTAGTTCCAGCGCTTGGGATCGGGCGGCGTGGCGTCGTCCACGGCTTCGTCGAACGGGCTCTCCGCGGTCAGCGGGACGTACGGCGGCACGATCACCGGATGGACCCGCCCGGGCTCGCGCGCCTTCGCCTCGGCCTCGGCCTGGCGGCGTTGATCGGCGAGCCGCTCCTCGAGATCCCATTGCGCGATCCGGTGGCGATTGCTCCGCCGGCGCCGGATGAACGCGATCACGAGCAAGATCGAGCATACGACCCACAGCGCGAGCCCGAGCAAGCCCATCGGTGCGGTCAGATAGCGGCTGCGCACGTCCTCGCGCCACTCCTCGAACAGCTCGTGGATCGTCTTGCCGAACTGGTGCTTGGCGGCGGTATCGAGATCGGCGCCGTGCCCGATCTCGCCGAGGAACCGGCGGAACGGCCAGCGGTCGCCGTCGTCGGCCGGGTCTTCCCAGCGGCCGCGCCGCGACAGGAAATTGACGAAGTCGTAGCTCTCCGCGTACGCGCGCGCGGCCGGCGACTCCTCGGCGGGGAAGCTGTGATCGAGCTGCTCGATCGGGATGATGCCGCCCATCCACACCATGCCGGCGAGCGTCTCGGCGCGGTCGATCGTCCACTCCGCCGAGTGCTGATACGCGAAGCCTTCGTGTAGCCAGTGCGGCGCCCGTTCGCCGAGCGCGGCGCCGAGCGCGACGTGCCCGAGCTCGTGATCGAGCGTCTCGATCGGATCGACGATCTGCGCACCGCGCCGCATCGCGACGGTGACGACGCCGAGATCCGGATAGGTCACGCCGACCGCGTACTGCGGCGCGCCGCGGCCGCCCGGTGCGACGTCTGCGATCGACGACGCATCGCGCACGAGCTGGATGTGGATCAGGCGCGGCTTCGCCAGATCCGGAAGGTCGGCGCCGATCCGAGTGAGCGAGTCCTCGGCGGCGTCGCGCAACCTCTCCGCGGCGCCCTCGAGGCCATCCTCGTAGCTGACGACGATCCGATCGCCGGAGCCGGGGAGCACGTGCAACGTCGTCGCGCGCGCGGGTAGCGCCGTGGCGACGAGGATCGCGAGAGCGAGGATGGCCGCTCTCATGGGTAGTGCAACCTGATCTCTTGGGTGTTGGTGTCCTGCTCGTGGGCGTACACCGCGATCGATCCTGCGAGCACCGCCGCGCCGATCGTCGCGTAGACCCACCACGACGCACCGGTCGCGCGCTCCTTGTTGACCTGGGTGGCGCGGTCGCGGAGGTCCTCGACGAGCAGCGGTTGATCCGGATCCGGCGCGTGCGAGCTCCAGCCCTCGACGCGATCTGCGATCAGTGCGGCCGCACGATCCGCATCGGCGATGGTCCGCGTGCCATCTTCCCCGCCGAGCCGGCGCAGCGGCTCGTTCTTGCCGGCATGGCCCCAGACCTCGACGACATCGCCGTGGCGGATCAGCGCCGCGCGGACATGGACCTTGTCGAGCACGTCGGCGAGTGCTTCGGGTGAGGGCAAGGCGCCCTTCCAGCTCGCGACCGTCGACGCGATCGCCGCGAGCGGCGACGCCTGGTCCGGCATCTCGACGAGCAGCTTCGGTTGCTTCTTGATCGGCCGGCCGACGAGATAACCGCGCCGCGTCCCCGCCGCCGCCGCGATCACGTGATCGCCCGGTCCGAGCGCGAGGTGCTGCGGCGCCTTGCCGATCGGAACGAAGTCGAGCCACAGCGTCGCGTCGGGAAGCTCGGCAGCGACATCGACCTCGATCGCATCGATGCCGAGCGTGGCGTCGATCTCGGGATACTTCGCGAGCAGATCCTCCGACACGTCCGGCGAGCCACCGACGACGCGCAGCCGCGAGGCCGCGCGCAACGCCAGGTCGCTATCACCGATCCGATCCGCACAGAGCAGCGCGTACGCCCACGCGCGAGCGAGCTCCGGCACCGGCACCTGGCCGGCCTGGCGCGCGGCGAGCAACGGTAGCGCTTTCTTCACCGCGCTGATGGTGCCCTTGCAGTCGAGCGCGCCGAACTTCTGCTGCGCGCGTGCCATCGCGGTCGCCAGCGCGAGTGCGTCGCTCTCGGCGGCCTGGCCGGTGAGCGCGGCCTCGGTCAGATCATCGAGCGGCGCGAGGTCGGCATGAACGAGCGCCGCTTCGAGCGCCCGATCGAGATCGGGGTCTGCCGGGCCAAGATCGATCACCGCGACGGGCTCCTTCTTCGAAGGCGCCGCGTACGCAGTGGTGCCGATCAGGGCACAACAGGCAGCTGCTCGAAGAATTTGTTGAGCGCCCATACGTCACGCGCCCGCAATCCGTCGAACTGGATGCCGGTCGCCTTGTCGTCTGACCAACGCACTGTCGCTCCGATCTCGATCGCTTCGTCCATGGTCGGAACCTTGAACGTGACGTCGAGTCGCTGGCCCATCGGCAATCTCGGCGCCACCAAGAACAGCGCGCCACCCAACGACAGGTTCATCAGCGTGCACTGCTGATCCGCGCCATTCACCCGCAAATTGGCGGCGATCGAGACTGCGTGACGTGTAGACGTCCGGCGATTTTCGGCCACGCATCACTATACCAAATCATGCGATCCGAACGGGCCGTGCGCACCTGCCCGAGTAGGCCAGTAGAGCCGGATGTCGCTACTGCAGCTTGATGTCGATGTAGGCCTTCTTACGAAGCTCCTCCACCCAGGTCTGCGTCTGCTTGTCGAGCTCGCGGCGGCGAAGCTCCTTCGTCAGCTGGTCCTTCATCTCCGCGTAGGGCTTCAGCGCGCTCTTCTTGATGTCGGTGACGAGGAACACGTACATCCCTTGCGGACCACTGACCGGACCGCGGACGTCGCCCTTCTCCATCGAGAATACGATCTGCTCCCAGTCGGGATTGATGCTGCCGCGCTCGAACCAGCCGAGCTCGCCGCCCGACGCCTTCGTCGAGTCGTCGTCCGAGACTTCCTTCGCGACGTCCTCGAACTTCTCGCCGCCCTTGACCCGCTCGACCACCTTGGCCGCCTTGGCCTTGGCGTCGTTGATCTGCTGCTCGGTCGCGTGGTCGGGAAGCTTGATCAGGATGTCCGACAGCCGTACCGCGCTGACTGCCTCGCTGCGGCGCTGCATCTGGTCGTAGCGCGCCTTCACGTCCTCTTCGGTGATCTGGATCTTCGGCTGGACGATCGTGTTGACCGCGCGCAGGCGCATGAGCTGGCGGCGGAGGTCGGCCTTGTAGTTCTGGAGCGTGTAGCCCTGCGCCCCGAGCGCCTGGGCGAGCCCGGCGTCGTCGAGGTTGTTCTGCTGCTTGATCTCGTCGAGCGCGGCCTGGACCTCGGTCGACTCGACGTCGATCTTCGCCGCGGCGGCGGCCTGGACGATCAGCTCTTCGTTGACCATCTCGTCGAGCACCTGGCTCGCGAGCTTCGCGAGCCGGCGCTTGCGCTCGCCGAGGTCGGCGATCTGCTCTGCCTCGGCACGCACCGGCGTGAGTCGCGCGTCGAGCTCGCTCTGGAGGATGATCGCGTCGTTCACGATCGCGACCACGCGCTCGAGCTCGATCTTCTGGCCAGCGTTGCGCGACGTCGTCTTCTTGTCGTCACCCGCGGCCGCGACCGACGTGACAGCGACAACCGTCGACAGGACCCACAGCAAGAGCGCGATCTTACGCACGACGTTCAGACTCCAGGCTCACGGGATTGGTTGCTCGGCAGAGCCATCCGCACTGCCGGCAGAAGGAGTACCAGCGGGCGGGGGTGGCGGGGTGAGATCTTTGCCCGTATCGACCGCCGAAGAGGTATCGATCCGCACCTTTGCGAGGTTTTGCTCGTTGATCTCGATCTTGGCCTGGGCACGCAGGCCGTCGATGAAGTCCTTCTGGGCCGCCATCCGCTGCTCGCGGAACAGCTTGTTACGGATCTGCGGCTTGGCCTCGTCGAACGTCTTGGTCATCGCCTTGCGGCGCCCGGTCTGCTTGAGGATGTAGAACTCGGCACCGTTCGTCTGGCCGGGGCCGGCGTCGACCACGCCCGAGACGTCGCCGGTGTTGACGAGCGCGAACGCGGCCTTGATCACCGGGGCCGGCAGATCCTTCGACGTCACGTCGAAGTAACGGAGGTCGCCGCCGCGCAGCTTGGTCTCCTCGTCGCTGGTGTACTTGGTGACGAGGTCGCGAAAGCCCTTGTTGGTCTTGC
Organism: Deltaproteobacteria bacterium; assembly: GCA_040004535.1. Taxonomy (GTDB): domain Bacteria; phylum Myxococcota_A; class Polyangia; order Haliangiales; family Haliangiaceae; genus JABFXX01. The sequence continues at coordinate 15,148 of JBDUAS010000043.1, read as the reverse complement.
CGGCATCGCCCTTGGCTTCGAGCAGCACCCGATCGGCCTGCGCCTTGTTCCTCATGATGATCGCGGAGACCCGAACCTCCTCGGGCTTGACGTAGTCGGCGAGGTTCGCCTGGTAGTACGCCTGCATGTCGGCGTCCTTCACCGTGTCGGCGTTGACCTTCGAGTCGAACTCGTCGCGCATCAGCTTTTGGATCATCACCTGCTTCATCGTGCGAACGACCTCGGGATCCTTGTCGAGGCCGCGCTTGTAGGCCTCCTTCGCGAGGATCTCGAACTTCACGAGCGAGTCGAGGAACTCCTTCTTCTGCTCGAGCGACGTGTAGCGGGCGCGGATGTACGGCGACTGGCGGTTGATGCGCTCCTCGAACTCGCCGATCGTGATCGTGACGTCGTCGATCTTCGCGAGCGGCGCCTTCATCTCTTCGGCGCTCTGCGGCGGCGCACTGGGGGCCGTCTTGCCTCCACCGCCGGCGCGCTCGTGGCTGGCGCCTTGCCCTTCCTGGCGCTTCTGGCAGCTCGTGATCGAGAGCAGAACGCACAGAATCCCCGCCAGGTTCCGCATGGTTATGACTTGTCGGTAGCACGAGCAAGGACCGCCAACAAGGCTTGTCTGGCGGCGCCGCCGGCTTTGAGCGGCATCGCATAACGCCCGTCCGGCAGCCGCTTCCAGCCCGCCGCGAGCGCCGCCGCACCCATCGGCGAACCATCGGGCAGCGCGATCGCCACGCGACTTTGCGAAATCTCGAGCGCGAGCGCGCCGATCCGCCGAGCGAGGGCCTTCTGCCCCATCAGCTCGCCGAGCAGGACGACGTCGCCGGGCAGCGGGCCATAGCGATCGCTGATCTCTGCCATCACGGTGCGCAGCTCGTCGTCGTCCTCGACGGCGGACAGCCGCTTGTACAGCTCGAGTCGCTGGCCCGGATCGGGGACGTAGTCGTCGGGGATGAACCCCGGGATATCGATCGTGAGCTCGGGATCGATCTCTGGATGGATCGGTTGGCCGCGCAGCTCGGCGACCGCGACCTCGAGCATCTTGACGTAGCGATCGAAGCCGACCGCCGCGATCGAGCCCGATTGCTTCGCGCCGAGCAATTCACCGCCGCCGCGGATCTCGAGATCCTGCGATGCGATCTGGAACCCGGCACCGAGCTCGGTGAACCGCTGCAACGCCTCGAGCCGGCGACGCGCGTCGTCGGTGATGTGCTCGGGCTCGGGCACGAGCAGGTAGCAGTACGCGCGATTCGCGCTGCGGCCGATCCGGCCTCGCAATTGATAGAGCTGGGCGAGCCCGAACGCATCGGCGCGGGCGACGAACATCGTGTTCGCGTTCGGGATATCGAGGCCGCTCTCGACGATCGTCGTCGCGATCAGGATATCGAGCTCCGCGTTGATGAACTGGACCATCACCTTCTCGAGCTGATCGGCCGCGAGCGCGCCGTGGCCGATGCCGATCCGCGCGGACGGGACCAGGCCGCGGAGATACTCGGCCCACTCCTCGATCGAGCGATCGTCGTCGCGCGGCTTCGTCTTGCGCGGCGGCGGGCGGTCGTCGTTCGGAAGGCGATGGTCCGGTTCCTTGCCGCGGCCCATCCCGCCGATCGTCGGCGAGATGAAGAACACCTGACCGCCGCGCGCCATCTCCCGTTCGATCGCTTCCTTGATCGTGACGTCGTCGACGCGTGACACGAACGTGCGCACCGCGCGGCGATCCGCGGGCGGCGTCGCGATGATCGAGAGGTCGCGCATGCCCGCCATCGCGAGGTGGAGCGTGCGCGGGATCGGGGTCGCGGTCAGCGTCAACACATCGACCTGGGTCTTGGTCTTCTTGATCCGCTCCTTGTGCGCGACGCCGAACCGTTGCTCCTCGTCGATCACGAGCAGGCCGAGATCCTTGAACCGGACGTCGGCCGACAACACGCGATGGGTGCCGACGACGACATCGAGCTGACCCGCCGACAGCTGCTTGACCGTGTCGACCTGCTGCGCCTTGGACTGGAACCGCGACAGCTTGCCGACCGTGACCGCGAAGCCCTTGAACCGCTCGCTCATCGTGCGGAAGTGCTGCTCGACGAGCACGGTGGTCGGCGCGAGGATGCAGGCCTGCTTGCCGCCGGTGACGCACTTGAAGATCGCGCGCATCGCGACCTCGGTCTTGCCGTAGCCGACGTCGCCGCAGACCAGGCGATCCATCGTGCGGCCGGCTTCCATGTCGGCGTTGACCGCGTTGATCGCGTCGTCTTGATCCGGCGTCTCGTCGAACGGGAACGTCGCCTCGAGCTCGCGATACTGATCGTCGGGCGGCGGGAACGCGTGGCCGGGCAGGGCGGCGCGCTGCGCATAGACTTGAAGCAGCTCCTCGGCGAGCGCGCGCACGGTGCGCGACACCTTCGTCTGCGTCGCTTCCCACGTGATGCCGCCGAGCTTGTCGATCCGCGGCGCGTGACCCTCGGCGCCGACGTAGCGCTGGACCTCGCCGAGCCGATATACCGGCAGGTACAGCGTGCCGCCGTCGTACTCGAGCTGGAGCGCATCGATCTCGTGCTGCGGCGGGCGCTTGATGATGCCGACCGCCACCGTGTCGAGCAGCGACACCGTGCCGACCGCGATCTTCTTGAGGCCGAGATATTTGCCGACGCCATGGCGCTGGTGAACGAGGAAGTCGCCGACGGCGAGCTGGCTCCAGTCGCTGACGCCGCCGAGCAGCGCATCCTTCGCCTTCTTGCGCCGGTTGCCCGCGTGGTGGGTGCGAACGCCAAAGATCAGATCGCCGGTGACGAGCGCGACGTGATCGCGCGGCGAGGCGAACGCGTGCGCGGGCGTGCCGGCGACGAGGCGCACATCGGTCACGCCACGCTGCTCGAGCACGCCGGCGAGGCGATCGATCCGCGACTGCGAATCGAGCGCGATCGTCACGGCAACGCCATCGGCGCGCCAGCGCTTCAGCGCGGTGAGGAGCGGCGTGACGTGCTCGGTGTCGCCGAACGTGCGCGCGTGATCTAGCTCCTGGCGGAGCACGCGCAGGTCGTCGATGTCGATGCGGATCCGGGTCGCGACTCTCTCGGGGCCGGGCACAGGTCCCGGCCCCTCCATTTTCGGTTCGCCGGTGACCTCGAGCGAGCTCAGCTCGATCCGCCGCGGCGAGGTCAGCGGCGGCAGCTCGCGCGCGAAGTGGCGATCCGGCGGATACGCGAGCTCCTTCATGTTCGAGCGGTTCGTCCAGCGCAGATCCGCGTCGGCGAGCAGATCGGTGACCGCGCGCTTCGCGAGCTCGGTGTTGACGATCAGCCAGCGCGCATCGGCCGGCATGTACGCCGCGGGTGACACGAGCTCGTCGTGAAACGCCGGCACGAGCCCCTCGATGCCGACGAACACGCTGCCGGTCTCGAGCTGTTCGATCGTGCGCCGGGTCGCCTTCGTCGGGAACGCGATCTCTTCGGCGTACTCCCGAATCCGGCCGCGCACGTCGGACGTGCCGGTGACGATCGTCTCGCGCACCGGATGCAACACGACCCGCTCGACCTCGCGCAGCGTGCGCTGCGACTCGGCATCGAACCAGCGCAACGACTCGACCTCGTCGCCGAACAGCTCGATCCGCACCGGATGCGGCGCGAGCGGCGCATACACATCGACGACTCCGCCACGCAGGGCGAACGTGCCCGGCTCGTCGACGACCGGCGTTCGCGACCAACCGCCGTCGGTCAGGGTCTTCGCGATCTGATCGCGATCGATCTGCTGGCCCTTCGCGATCACGAGGCCGCGCGCGGCGAGCTCGGCCGGCGGCATCGTCTTGCGCGCGAGTGCTTCCGCCGACGTGATCACGATCCGGGGCCGCAGCTCGGGTTGGGTCAGGCGATACAGCGTCGCGACCCGCTCGACGATGCAACTGCGATCGGGCGACAGCTCGGCGTACGGCGAGACATCGATCCCAGGGAGCGACGCGATCGGATCGAGCTCGGCCGAATCGCGAGACTCGCCTAGCCAGAACCGAACGTCGTCCTCGAGCTCGCGTGCGGCTTCGTCATCCGCCGCAACCACGACCACGAGCTCGGCCGCCGATCGCTCGGCCGCCAGCCACGCCGCCCAACCGGGCGTCGCGCCGTACGCGATGACCGCGCCGGCTTCGAGGGCTCGCAACAACTCCGGCGACATCGCGCGCGGAAGCTAGCACGCCATGCGACAGAGGCCTGTCAGCTACCGTCGTAGCGACGAGATCGTAGCCGTACGCCAGTGAGGACTACGGTGGTGACGTCAACCAGCGGGATGGTCGGACGAACAGGACGTCATTCGGATCGCGACGAAGCCAGGTCAAGGGCCGAAGGTCGGACGCAGAAGACATGGTCGCGTCCGCACGCGGGTCGGGAGCACCTTCGTTACTTGACCTGACTTCGTGGCACTCCTCGAAATTTACGGCGCGACGCCAAGCTGACGTCACGCGAGCGTCACCGCATTCCTCCAGTCCAGCGGTGACGCGCGAGGCGATGGAGCTAGCGGCGAAAGAAATAGCCACCTCCACCGATAAGGGCCACGATCAGGACGATGATGAGAATGGTGTAGAGCGACATGCCTGCAGGTAGTGCAAGCAGCTTGCCGGTTAGCTGCGATCGCGGTCGATCAATCCGATCGCGCGCGGCCGCATCGCAACCGTGCGCCTACGCCGCAGCAGCAGGATCGTTGTCAGCGCCCAGATGCCGCTCGACACCGCACACGCGGCAACCACGGCGAGCCAGTTCAAGCGATTCTCGCTCACCACGTAGGTGATCGTCGGGGCCGGCGCGGGTGGCGGCGTCACCTGCGCGACGACCGGCACCGGACTCGGCGTGATCAGCACGCCGTGATCGGTCGCATCGGCCACTTCGAGCGAGGGTGACACGCCACTCGTGGCGCAATCGGAGAGGGCCGCGATGTTTTCGTAGCGCGACGGCGCCGTCTGGACGTACTCGTACGCGAGATCGACTTCGCGCTTGTCGAGCGTCACTGCGTAATAGCCATCGGTGTCGCGCTGCTTCGCGAGGTGATCGATGCGATGCGGCTCGCCGGGCGCCTTGTCCCCGCACGGCTCGCAGTATTCGATCACGTTCGGGTGGCCGTGCAGCACATCGAGCGCGCGGGTCGCAACTTGATCGGAGACCAGCTCGCACTGATCGGCGTAGGCGGCTGCCGGTACGAGAGCCGGCACGATGAGAAACGGGAGCACCAAGAGCGTTTTCATGGCTGACCTCGCGGGGGAACGCGTGAGCTGGTCCGAGTATTCTTGAGCCGGCGCGCGCCCGCCAGCGAAACATTCGCCAGTGCGCCGAACACGACGATCGCGCCGACGACGAGCACACAGCCGAGCACCACCCACATCGCGTGGTGGAGAAATTCGTGATGCGATGCCGCACCGTTCGCGGCAGGGAGCACGAGGGTGATGACGAGATACGCCGCGATCGGCACGGCGAGCCGCCTTAGATAGTCACGCATACCGGGTCTTTTCATCGAGCTGCCGGGCCATCGCGTACAGCGCACACAGGCCGCCGAGGTAAACGACCACGCCCTCGAGACGGTGCAACTCGCTGCCGCTCAGGTCGTGCGCGTGCATGCGCAGCGCGATCGCGATGCGCAGGGTGTTGACGACAATGGTCGCGACGTACGCGGCGCCGACCGCGACCGCGACCCGCTTCGCGGCGGCCTTCCAGCTTTGCATGCCGGAGAGCCAGCCGATCGAGAGCGAGAGGACCGCGGCGAGCATGAACTGGAGGCCCGAGCACACCGGCGCGATCTCGAACGTGACGGCGCGGTCGACGTAGCCGGCGCCGGCTTCACGCACGAAGTGGGTGCCGGTCAGGACCGAGACGCACTTCGCGGTTGGCGCGAGCAGCCAGCGCAGATCTTCGGCAGAGGCCTCGCGGAAGTAGTGCTTGCCGGCGACGACGATCGCGACGGCGAGCGCCAAGCCGAAGACCTGCGGCTTGGAGAGCTTCACGACGCGCGACCTTGTTTGCGCGACTTGGCTCCGACCCAGACGGCGATGCCGGCGATGATCAGAATGAGCCACGCGAACGGCGGCTCGGCACCGACCTCCATGCTCTCGCTCTGCGAGATCGCGCTGTCGGTGACATCGGCGGGCATCGCGATCGGCTGGGCCACGTCCGTCGAGCCCTGCGTCGTGCGCACGACATCCTGGACCGCGATGAACGACGTGAACTTGGTCAGGAGGTTGTAGTCGAGGCCGAGCTTGGTGACCGCCTCCTTGTTCTTGTCCTGGTTGAAGAAGTCGGAGAGGTCGCTGATCTCGTTGCGCGCCCACAGGTAGCGCAGCGCGCTGTTCGCCTTGTCGGGCGTGGCGGCGGCAGCGTCGAGCGTCGAGACGAACCGACCGCGGCCCGACACGCCGGTGAGCGTGACCTTGCCGGTCGGCGTGCCCTTGTACTTGCCGAATACGATCACCGGGCGCGACGCGAACACGTCGGGCAGCACTTTGGGCTCGACGTCGTAGGCCTGGAGCCCTTCGAACGCGACCTTGACGTTGGTCAGCACGGGGGTCTCGACATATGCGCGGAACTTCGCGGCGGCCGCGGAGGCCTGGTCGGGGCCGAGGATCGTGAACGCTTCGCCCTGGCCGGCCTTCGCGATGCCGTCCATCAAGTGGCGGTTGACCGAGGTGCCGATACCGAACGACCACACGTTCGCCTCGCCGAGGTGATCGCGGATCTGGTCGAACACGGCCGGCTCTTCGGCGATGAAGCCATCGGTCACGACGACGAAGCTCCGCGACACATTATCTTCAACCTCCGCACCGCCTGCGGCGTCGCTGCGCGGGGGGCGTGGGCCGGACTTGCCCGCGCGGGGCAGCTTCATCGCGTGCTGGATCGCGGGGAGCAGCTCGGTGCCGCCGCCGCCGTTCTGTTTGTCGACGAACGCGGTCGCCTTCTGGATCTCGTCGGCGGTCGCGTCGACCGATTTCTCGCTGTACAGCGCATCGTCTCCCGAGAACAGGAGGACGTCGAACTTGTCGGTCGGGCGGAGCCGGCCGAGCAGGTCCTTCATCAGCGCTTTCGTCGTCTGGAGCGGGAAGCCCTGCATCGAGCCCGAGACATCGACGATGAACACGTACTCGCGCGGCGGGATGAGCTCCAGCGCGGGGCGCTGCGGCGGCTGGACCATCGCGAGGAAGAAGCTCTCTTTGCCAGCCGCGTCGCCGGGATAGAGCATCAGGCCGGAGGCGAGATCCTTGCCGGCGAGCCGGTAGCGCAACACGAAGTCGCGGTTGCCACCGTTGGTCTCGCTCGGATCGAGATCGACCGTCGCGTTGTCGTGGTTCGCGGCGATCGTGCTCGCGATCTTGTGCGACGGCGATTCGAGCTGCTGGATCGGCATACCGCCGTGGACATCGACGTGGATGGCGAAGCCGGTGAGCGGCGTCGCGCCGGCATGCTGGTACGGCGCCGCGACGAACTGGTTCTCGCCGTGGTTGCCGGGCGTCGTCGTTTCGCTCGCGTAGCGCGGTCCGACCACGGTCGGGTAGACCATCTCGTAGACCCCGTCGGTGGGCACGAGCAGCTCGGTATATTTCAGCTCGACCTGGATTCGATCCTTCGGCAGGACGTTCGCGACCGACATCGTGAACACGTTCGGGCGCTCTTCCTCGAGTAGCGTCGCGGTCTTGCCCGCGGCCTTCGCCTCGTCGAACTCGTGCTTGGCTTCCTCGCGCTCCTTGATCTTCGCGACGATCACGCGGTCGCCTATCGTCATCTTCATCGCGTAGACCGCCGCACGCGTCGATGCCGGGAACACATACTTCGCGCTGATCGTTCGATCACCATCGTTGCGATACGTCTGCGTCACCGTCACGTCGCTGATCACACCAGCGATGTGAACGTCCGCGCGCGTGCTCTCGAGCGGCAGCGCTTCGACGCCGGGCTTCGCACCGTCGACGACGAAGAACGGCGACAGCGTCTTGTCGCTGTCAGCCGGCGCGGCTTGCACCGGATCTGCGTGGACGACATGTGGAGTGACGAGGGGAAGAGACGCGATGCTCGCGAGCAAGACGGACAGACCCGATTTCGACATGCGGGTCGTACCAGCAACGGTGATGCCATGACCCGACATCGCTGCTTTCACGCGGTTGCACGCGACCGCGGTTGGACGGACACGCCGGCGTGTCATGCTCGTGCCATGCGGACCGTGGCTCTCGTATGCGTGCTCGCGATCGCGAGTACTGCATATGCGGATGACGGTCCGCTCGCCGCGTTGCTCGCGCGCACGGATGCCGTGGCGAAGGAGGTCGCGAAGGTCCGCGGCCTTCGCCTCAAGAAGAAGATCCCGAACGAGGTCGTCGATCGTACGGAGCTACGCAAGCGCCTGCTCGAGGAAGCGAGCGAGGCCAAGACCGCGGCCGACACCGCCGCGCGCGGCATCGAGCTCCAGCGCTGGGGCCTCGTCCCGCTCGGCTATGACTACACCGCGCGCCTGATCGATCTACTCGCCGATCAGATCGCGGGTTATTACGACTCGAAGACCAAGAAGCTGACGATCCTCGACACCGCCGGCAGCGATCCGGCGTGGGCCGAGATGGTGCTCGCGCACGAGCTCGATCACGGCTTGCAAGATCAGGCGTTCGACCTCGAGAAGTTCGAGAAGCTACCCGACGACGACACGGATGCGCTCACCGCGCGCCACGCAGTTGTCGAGGGCGACGGCGTCGCGCTGATGATCGAAGTCATGCTCGCGCGCGAGGGCATCACGAACCCGTGGTCGGTGCCGGAGGCCGCGGATCAAGTCATCCAGGCGATGGCGGCGCCCGACGCGTCGACGAAAGACTCGCTCGACACGTCACCGCTCGCGATCAAGGAAGAGATGTTGTTTCCGTATCGCGACGGCTTCGCGTTCGTGACGGCGCTGCGTCGCACGAAGCCGTGGTCCGCGATCAACGCCGCATTTGCGAGGCCGCCACGGTCGACCGAACAGATCTTGCACGTCGACAAGTACCTCGCCGACGACAAGCCGATCGCCGTGAGGGTCGAGGGCTCGCCGCTTGCCGACTACAAGGTGCTCACGAGCGACGTCTGGGGCGAGCTCGGCATGCGCTCGTTCCTACTCACTCACGGCGTCAGCGACATCGTGGCGTCGAACGGCGCGGCGGGGTGGGGCGGCGACCGCGTGATCACGCTCGCGCACGAGGGCGAGACCAACGCGCGCCGTACGATCGGCATGGCGCGGTTCGAGTGGGACACCGAGGTGGACGCGCGCGAGGCCCAGGCCGCGCTCGAGCACGCGGTCGACGACATGATGATCGGCTCGTTCGAGCAGACGATGGAGCGCACCCGCTGGTGGAACCTCGACGGCACGGTCAGCTGGGTCGAGCGCCGCGACAAGGCCGTGGTGATCGTGCTCGGCGCGCCGATGCAGCTCGCCGACAAGCTCGACCCGTGGACTATGCTAATAGCCAGCGCTCGAGGCCGACGAGGCGGCTGACGTCGTGGACGTCGTCGCGGAGCAACGGAACTTCGACGAGCAATGACTTCTCGTCTCCGGCGGCGCGGAGCTTCGCGATCGCGATCCGGTCGGCCTGGGCGAGGACCTCGAGCTCGGCGTGCGCGCCGGTCAACGCGGTCGCGGCCATCGTGAGCGTCGTGCCCGACAGGCCGAGCGCCTGGATCGCCGGTTGCGCGGCGAGCGCCGTGGCAACACCCTTCGCGTCGGTCGCGATCGGTAGCGCGGGGTGGACCTTGTTGACGACGAAGCCGACGAACGGCATCGCCGCGGCCTTCAAGCGCTCGTGAAAGAACAGTGCCTCGCGCACCGCCATCGCCTCGGGCGAGGCGACGAGCACGAAGCCGACGCGCGGCTGGCGGAGCAGGGAGAACGTCTCCTCGGCGCGCTTGCGAAACCCGCCGAGGATGTCGTTGAACTCCGTGAAGAACACGCCGAGGTCGTCGATGAACTGGCTGCCGACGAACTTCGCGAGCCGCTTCATCACGAACGAGCCGGTCTTGCCGACGAGCGACCAGCCGGAGCCCGAACCGCCTTGCAGCTTGCGAAACCACTCGATCGCGGGCGAGTCGATCGCTTCGCTGAGCTTGCGCGGCGCATCGAGGAAGTCGAGCGCGTGCGCGGTCGGCGGCGTGTCGACGATGATCGTGTCGTACGTGCCCTCGGCATCGAAGTCGTGGAGCTTCGCCATCGCGGCGTACTCCTGCGCGCCCGCGAGCGAGCCGGAGATCTGCGAGTACACCGGGTTCGCGAGGATGCGCTGGACCGCGGCCGGATCCTTCGCGTGCTTCGCGACGACCTCGTCGAACGCGATCTTCTGATCGAGCATCATCGCGAACAGCTGGCCGCCGACGACCGGCGCGTCCTTGCCGACGAGCTCGGGCGGCACTTCCTGGACGTTGTGACCGAGCTCGGCGAGCCCGAGCGAGTTCGCGAGCCGCTTCGCCGGATCGATCGTGAGGACGAGCGCCTTCATGCCCCGGCGCGCGGCCGCGAGCCCGAGCGTCGCCGCGGTCGTCGTCTTACCCACGCCTCCGGAGCCGACGCACACGATGATGTCGCGCTCGCGCAGAACGTCGAGGAGCCCGACCGGCGGCACTATTCGAGCTCGACCAGCAGGTCGCCCGTATCGACTGCTTGCCCGGCCTGTTTGTGCACGACCTTGACGGTGCCGCCACGCTCGCTGACGAGCTCGTTCTCCATCTTCATCGCCTCGAGCACGATCACCGCGTGACCCGGCGCGACCGCATCACCGATCGCGACGAGCACCTTCACGACCTTGCCGGCGATCGGCGCGCGCAGCTGCTCGCCACGCGCCTGATTGCGGGGTGCGACCGCGCCGGCGAGCCGGCGACGTGCGGCGTCCTCGACGGACAGCACCGCTTCGCTCGCGCCCACCGACGCCGCGACCTTGCCCTGGAGCGCGGCGCGCTTGTCGAGATCGACGAGGTAGTTGCGGCCCGCGATCTCGAGCGACCACGTGCCGGGCCGGATCTGCTTCGCGTCCACCTCGCGGCTGGCGCCATCGATCGCGATCTGGAACATGCCGTTGTCGAGCGGACCCTCGACGACGACCGTCCGGTCTTGCCCGCCGGCGTTGACGATCAACTCGCGCTTCATGCGGCCCTTTTATACGCGATCACGGCATCGCGCGGATGGGCGCCGGTGCCGATCCGGGCAGGCCCGGCGTGCGGTCACGCGGAATGTGATAGCGCGCGAGGATCCGTGAAGTCGCTTTTCGGACCTCGTCGGCGTCGAGCATGATCATGCCGCCCGAGGTCGTCGTGATCTCGACAACGCCGTGCGCCGAGCTCAGCGCGTGTACGAAGTCCTCCATGTCGAGCGGGGCGCGGCCGTTGAGCGTCGCGACCGCTTCGTTGTAGAGGTGCGCGTAGCCTACGTTGATCTCGTCGGCGAGGATCTGGGTGAGGATCACGACCTCGTGCTGCTCGGGCGAGCGATAGCCCAGGTAGTAGTAGTTGAGGAACTCCTTCGGCGCTTTGTTCCACCACTTGTCCCAGGTCGCGAGGTAGTCGCGCGTCAGGGTCTGGAACACGAGCCCGCCGTAGACGAAATAGTGCGGCGGCTCGTCGTAGCGCGCGCGCGACACGAGCGGCATCCACTGCGCGAGCTCGACCTCGACGTTCAGCGTCTTGCCGTCGCGCTTGATCACGAGCTTGACCTTGTCGCCGATGTAGCGATTGCCGAGCACGACGTCGTAGCGGGTCCGGTAGTGGCCCATGAACTGGACCGTGCCGTTGTTCGCGATCGGCAGGTTATCGATGTTCGTGATGACATCGCGCGGCTGGAGCACGCCGTCGGCGGAGCCTTGGTGATCGACGTGCAACACGACGACGCCGCGTTCGTTGTCGGCGAGGCCGAGCTGCTTGCGAAGCAGCGGGTTCTCGAGGTTCTGCGTCGTGATGCCGAGCGCGGGGATCTCCGGACGCTTGCCCTTCACGACACCGTCGAGGAACGATCGGATGATCGGCGGCGGCACCATCTCGCCGATGTTGTCGACGCCGGTCAGCTTCTGGAACGCGATGCCGACGACCTTGCCGTCGCCGAACACCGGACCGCCGCTGTTGCCGGCGTTGATCGCGGCATCGACCGTCGCCGCCAGCAAGTGGCGCTGGCTGTGGCTGTAGCGCTGAACCTCGATCCGCGACACGACACCCTCGGTGATCGAGATTTCTTCGCCACCGACCGGAAACCCGACGACCGCGACCTCGTCGCGCAGCTTTGGCATCTCGCCGAGCTCGGCCGGCTCGATATCGTCGAGGAAGTTGGGTGGTTCGATGACCTCGAGCAGCGCCAGATCGCAGTCGTGGCTGACCGCTTTGACGCGCGCGATCGCCTTGTCGGGAGCGGACAATTTTTGGATCTGGAGGAACGTGGCGTTCGCGACGACGTGCGCGCCGGTCAGCATCAGCCCCGGGCCGATGACGACGGCCGAGCCGGTCGAATTTGAAGGCGTCCGTGCCTGCCAAGGTCCATCGAAATCAGGATCTTGCGACGTCGCAAAGACGCGAATGACTTCGGGATAGGCCACGATATAAGGGTAGCACCACTCGATGCTCCCGCTCCAAGCCGTCACACCTGAACACTTGGCCGCCAGTGCCGATATCGCACTCGCAGAGGCCCGCAAGATCGTGGCGCAAGTCCACCGCGGCGAGCCCGTGGCGGCGACATCTTCGGTGCGGCGCGTCGCGGCCGAGGCGGTGCGGGCGATCGGTGAGGTTCCGGTGCTGGAGGTGGTCGCGGAGACTCCGAGCCAGCTCGATCCGTTCGTCAAGTACCTGCTCGCGGGCGCGGATGGTGCGCGGTTCGAAGCGGTGCGGATTCCGCTCGAGCATCGCGACCGGTTCAGCGTATGCGTGAGCTCGCAGGTCGGCTGCGCGCTGGGCTGTGCGTTCTGCGCGACCGGCACGATGGGGCTCGCGCGCAACCTCGCTGCGTGGGAGATCGTGGAGCAAGTGCGCGTCGTCCGCGCGCGGTTGCCGCATGGCCGCGTCCACGGCGTGGTGTTTCAAGGCATGGGCGAGCCGCTCGCGAACCTCGATGCGGTGCTCGATGCGATCGCGGTGTTTCAGGAGCCGAGTGCGCTCGGGATCGATGCGCGCGCGATCACGGTGTGCACGGCGGGGCTGCCGCACGGGATTCGCAAGCTCGCCGAGCGCGCGCCGAAAGTCCGGCTCGGATTGTCGATCCACTCGGCGCTCGCGGAGCGGCGCAAGTCGATCATGCCGATCGCGAAGGCGCACCCGCTCGACGAGGTCATCGCGGCGTGTGCGGACCATGCGCGGATGACGGGGCTCTCGCCGATGTGGGCGGTCACGTTGCTCGCCGGCGTCAACGACTCCGACGAGGATGCTCGCGCGCTGGCGGTGCTCGCGAAGCAGTTCGCCGCGGACACCGGCCGGACGCCCCGGATCTCGATCATCGCGTACAACGCATCTTCGGACGCCGGGGGAGATGCGTTCATGCGCTCCGCTCGCGAGGCTGAATATCGCGCCGCGCTCGGGCTGCCGAGCCATCGCCGGTACTCGGGCGGCAGCGATGTCGGGGCCGCGTGCGGCCAGCTCGCCGCGCGTTCGCTGTAACCTCGCGCAATGCATCCGGTCCACGACATCGAGCTTCCGCCCGACCTCGCGGCGTGGTTACCGACGGTGATCGAGATTCCGCGCGGCTCGCACCTCAAGTACGAGGTCGACAAGCCGACGGGCCTGTTGCGCCTGGATCGCGTGCTGTACAGCGCGGTCCACTACCCCGCGAACTACGGGTTCATCCCGCGCACCCATGGCGAGGACGACGACCCGCTCGACATCCTCGTGCTGATGCAGGAGCCGGTCGAGCCGCTCACGATCGTCCACGCGCGCGCGATCGGTGGGCTGCGAATGGTCGATGACAAGGGCGGCGACGACAAGATCATCGCCGTGTGCGTCGACGATCCGGCGTACGCGCACTACCAGCGCCTCGACGAGCTACCGTCCCACGTGACGCGCGAGCTCGATCGGTTCTTCCGCGACTACAAGCAGCTCGAGGACAAGCGCGTCGAGGTCGAGGAATTCTACGACAAGCAGCACGCGCTCGCGGTGATCGAGCGAGCCGCGGCGGCTTATCGATCAGGCGCGCACGGCAAGCACTAGGCCTTCGTGCTCGGGCGCGCGGCGCAGCGCTCGTGCCACGCGATCAGGTGCGGGTGCCTGTCGGGGGCGAGCCGGATCTTCGCGACCTTGCCGAAATCGATCGCGCAGAGTGCCGTGATGTCGGCCACGGTAAAGCGAGCGCCGGCCATATAGGACCGTCCGGTGAGCTCCTTGTCGAGCCAGTCGAGACGGGCGCCGACGAGCTCCGTCATGATCTCCCCGAACTCGGGGGCCTGCTTGATCCGGCCCTGCCAGAACGCGTTCGTGTTGCGGAAGATGTTCTGGATCGGGAGCAACAGCTCGAGCTCGGCGTGGCGATTCCACTGCTCGATCTGCGCGCGTTCCCACGCGTCGGTACCGAACAGGTTCGGCTCCGGGTGGAGCTCTTCGATGTACCGGCAGATCGCCATCGATTCGCGGATGATCCGGCCATCCTCGAGCTCCAGGATCGGCAACAGCGACAGCGGATGCTTCCGCCGGTAGTCGACCGTATGGTGCTGATCCGTGGCGATGAGCACCTCGATCGTGTCGTAGGCCACGCCCTTCTCGGCCAGGAAGATCCGCACGCGCCGCGGATTCGGGGCACGGGGGTCGTGATAGAGCAACATCGAGCCCGACTCTACGGCCAAAACTCGGCAGGCCGTGCGTTGATCTCGTACAATTAGGCCGTATGCGCCTTGTAGGGGTCGTCCTCGCGCTCGGGATTCTCGCGTCCGGTTGCAGGAGCAAAGGCGACGCCGATGCTTCCCCCGATCCGGCCGCGCTCAAAGCACAACAAGAGCTGCTCGCGCGTCGCGACAAGCTGCTCGAGCAGCGCCAGCACCTCGAAGAGAAGCGCACGGGCCTCGACTTCGAGATCAAAGAGATCGAGAAGCAGGGCGGCGACGCGAGCGAGAAGAAAAAAGAGAAGGCCGCGATCGACAGCCAGCTCGATAACTCGACCGCGAACGAGCTCCAGCAGCTCAACACGAAGCTCGACACGATGAAGCAGAGCGGCGATCGCTCGGCGCAGATGGCGTCGCGCGAGG
>JBDUAS010000481.1:0-3707 GCA_040004535.1 Deltaproteobacteria bacterium | reverse complement strand
ACGCCGCAGAACGCGATCACGTCGGCCTGGGTCTTGGCGGCGGCCTGCGAGAGCTGGAGCGAATCACCGACGTAGTCGGCGAGGTCCTGGATCTCGGATTCCTGGTAGTAGTGCGCGAGGATCACCGCGTTGCGTTCGCGCTTGAGCCGCTTGATCTCGGCTTCGAGCTCGGCGTCCCCAAGACGCTCGGCGAGGTCCACATCGGGCGCGGCATGTCCCACCACCGGCAGCTTGTCCATCTCGTCTCCGTTACCACGAGATGCTCCCGGACGCTGGGGGGTTGCGGCTACAGCTGGGCGAGCCAGCGCAACGCCGCGTCTTTGATGGTCGGATGCTCGGTCCGGACCTCGGCGGAATCGCGGTGAAACTGCACCGAGTGGCGGAGCTCGAGCTGGCGCAGCAAGCGACCGAGGTCTCGCAGCTGCGGCGTGATGACCAGCAGCTCGTGGTCATCGCATCCATCCACCGTTGCCATGTCCGACACCCGAATGCGCGACGTCCGGCCCGCGTGACTGAAGCACAGCCCCCACTTGTCAGGTTCGAGCTCGACCTCGAAGCGCGTCTCCGTCGGCTGCGAGCCGGTCAGGACGTCACGAAGCATGACCGGCAAGACGATGGTCGCCTTCCAGTTGCTCCCCACCGGCTCCAATCCGATCTCACGGAGCCAGTGGCAGACCGCGCTCGATCCCACCGTCGGAGACCCACTCGGGACTGTGAACCCGGCTGAAGAATTGACGGATGACGTCATTCGCCGCAACCGAGCGTGGAGCGTGCAAATGACGATCCTTGGGCCATGTTCGCGCCAACAGAATTTCCGAAGGACAGACCGTGCACCGAGGCGCGGGTGTGCGCGGATGCCACACCCCAAATCCCTGTCCACGAGCAAGCCGATGTGTGACGAACGCCATCACTCGGTGGTGGTGTCCTTGCCGGACGAGTCGATCTCTGTCGTCCTCTGTCGTCGCCGAACAAGTCAGGCTCGCGCAGGTCGTGACGAATCTGATCAACAACGCGGCTCGCTACACGTCCCGCGGCGGCGAGATCGAGGTCTCGTGCGGCGTCGCGGACGAGCAAGCGTTCATCACAGTGTCCGACAATGGCATCGGGATTCCGCGCGAGCTGCAATCCTCGACCTGATCCGCAGCCCGACGTCGCGCTCGTCGACCTGGGGCTTCCCGGGCTCGATGGTCTCGGCGTCGCGTCTGCATTACTCGCGAACCTGCCGCGCCTGCCGACGAAGCTGATCGCGCGCACCGGCTACGCTGATAAAGCCGACCAGGCGCGGACGAACGCCGCCGGATTTCACGCGCACCTCGTGACACCTGCGACCGCTTCGGCGATCTTCGACTGCATTCGCAATCAGTTGGCGAAGCGAAGCTGAGCTAAGCTCCACGGCGCAGTGTCCGGCGCGACGTCCCCCCAGCTCGAACCGGGAATGAAGCTCGGCCGCTATCTGATCATCGAGGCACTCGGTCGCGGCGGCATGGGTGGCGTGTGGCGGGTCGCCGATCCGCAAGGCAAGGAGTTCGCGCTGAAGTCCCCCGCGTCGGGGATGAACCCGGCCGCCGAGCCGGTGAAGCGGTTCGCGCGCGAGGCGAACGCGGTGCGCATGCTCGATCACCCGAACCTGGTACAAGCGGTCGACGTGTTCGTCGAGGCCGGCTTTCTGTTCCTCGTGATGGAGCTCGTCGACGGCATCACGCTCAAGGAAGAGCTCCGCAAGGGCCCGCTCGCCGCGCGCCGCGCGCTCGTGATCACGCGCCAGCTCCTCGACGGCATCGCGCACGCGCACGCGCAGGGCCTCGTGCACCGCGACCTCAAGCCCGAGAACGTGATGCTGATCGACATGGGCGGCTGGGAGCGCGCGAAGATCGTCGACTTCGGCCTGGTCAAGCTCGTCGGTGACGCAGAGGCCGCGATGGGCGGCGCGAAGCTGACCACCGCCGGCATCGTGTTCGGCACGCCGGCGTACATGGCGCCCGAGCAGGCCGTCGGCAAGGCGGTCGATGGCCGCGCCGATATCTACGCGCTCGCGACGATCCTGTTCGAGATGCTGCTCGCGCGCCTGCCGTTCGAGCACGCCGATCCGATGATCCAGATGCGGATGCAGGTCAAGTCACCGGCACCGCGGCTCGACATGTTCGCGAAGCAACAGCCGTGGTGCACGCCGCAGTTGATCGCGCTGATCGAGGGCGCGTTGATCAAGGATCCCGACGAGCGGTTTCCGTCGGCGACCGTGATGATGAGCGCGCTCGACGACGCGTTCCTGTCGATCGATCACGTGCCTTAGTCGAGATCGATCACGATCGGCTCGCCGGAGATTCGTAGCTGCTTCGGCGCTTCGCGGAACCCAGTCTCGCCGCCGCTCGACGTGACTTCTTCGCGCACGACGCCGTACACCGCGATCTTCATCCCGGGCTTCACCACGATCTCGTCGAAGCCCGCGGTATCGGCGCTGCCGATCAGCATCACGCGTTTCATGAATTTCTGTTCGAGCTCGAGCTTGCGAGGGATGATCGGCTCGCTTCGCGTCGGTAGCTCGCACGTGGTGCCGTCGACGGTGACCTCGCCATGCTTGGTGACCAGCACGAAGGGGGTCATCGCGGTCTCGGTCTCCTCGGCGTCGACCTCCTTGCGGTGTCCGACCTTCGTAAACGTGCGCCCGGTCGCGCGGTAAGCGACGCAACCACGGCCCGTGAGCGGCGCGGTAAGCGGTGTTCCGAGTTGCTTCACCGTGCCACGGAGTGTGACGAGGCCATGATCCTCGATCCGATCCGGTGTCCCGAGGCGCTGCGAGCGGTCGCGCGCTCGCCGAACCATCGCTGGAATCGTTTTGACAAAGCCGATTAGCCCGAGGGTGGCAACGGCGAACACCATGATCCCCGTGATCACGGCTTGTGCGGTCGCGGTACGACCGACAACCCCCGCCGCACCTCGACCACCGAATGCTGCTGCGCGCGCAGCGCCTCGCGCAAGGACTCGAACGCGGCATACGGATCGACCGTCTCGCCACACGTGAACAGATCGACGGCCGCGAACCCGTACTCGGGCCACGTGTGGATCGCGAAGTGGGACTCCGCGATCACGACCACCCCGGTCACCCCGTGGGGCGAAAACGCATGCACGACCTCGTGGAGCGGCGTCGCGCCGGCCCGCGTCACGGCCGCCTGGAGAGCGGCGCGGATGTGCTCGGGGGCGTTCAGGAGCTCGCGGTCGCAGCCCGTGTATTCGCAGAGTAGGTGCCGCCCCAGTGCTTGCACCCCACCTATCTACATCATAAGGTCCGAGCCACATAAGGGGGAGCTTCATCCCGAGGCTGAGAGGCACCACTTCCGGTGCGACCCCACGAACCTGACCCGGGTAATGCCGGCGTAGGGAGCACTCATGACCAGCAAACTTCCCGTCGTCACCGATCCTGTCGCGAACCTTCCCGCGATCGAAGGGTTCCCCGCCTCGCAGAAGGTGTTCGTCGAACAGGGCGGGCTGTCCGTGCCGGTCCGCCGGATCTCGCTGTCGGGCGGCGAGCAGCCGTTCGATGTCTACGACACGAGCGGCCCGCAGGGTCACGATCCGCACCATGGCTTGCCGAAGCTGCGTGAACCCTGGATTTCAGCGCGGCTGCGCGACGGCGACAGCGGCAATCGCTCGCAGATGCACTACGCGCGGCGCGGCATCATCACGCAGGAGATGAAGTTCGTCGCGATCCG
>JBDUAS010000211.1:0-12520 GCA_040004535.1 Deltaproteobacteria bacterium | reverse complement strand
ACGGTTAAGTACTGGCACCTGAGACCAGCGCGTCTACCAATTCCGCCACGATCGCTTAGTTGTCAGCCCGCGGTAGCCAGAGCCGTCGCGGGCGAAGACAGATGCCATAAAGCTCGCGCCAACACAAGCCCCGTCACACGCGGACCTACCTGATTTCCCAGTGAGGGCGAGGAGTTGTCACCTGTGCGTCTTTACTCGCCCCGAACGGCCGACGTACGATTGGGGGTAGGGTCGGACTTCGATGGCCAAGCTCATCGTCATCTCTGGAGAGGAACGGCAGGAGTTCGAGCTCGCCGCGTTCAACACGATCGGCCGGCATCCCGAGAACACGATCCAGATCCTGGATCGCATCATCTCGAAGGAGCACGCGCAGATTCAACGCGCGGCAGATGGGCGGTTTCTGTTACGCGATCTGCGCTCGCTGAACGGCACGTTCCTGCGTGGGGAGCGGGTCAGCGACCATATCCTGACCGACGGCGACGAGTTCACGATGGGCTCGACCCGGATCGTGTTCGTCGATAAGCCGAAGGTCGACGACGCGCTCCAGCGCGTGACGATCGCGCCGGGGCTGACCGAGAGCCATATTCGCGGGCGGATCCAGGCGAACACGGGCGACTTCATGCCGGAGCGCCAGATCGCGGACGACAAGATCCTGCGCCGCGACTACGAGCGGCTACGCATCGGGCACGAGCTCGCGCGCGCGGTCGGCAGCGAGCTCGATCTCGACAAGCTGCTCCCCAAGATCCTCGACAAGGCGTTCGAGCTGGTCGGCGCTGACCGCGGCGTGATCCTGTTGCGCGACAAGGCCGGCACGCTCGTGCCGCAGTACGTGAAGACGCGCTCGGGCAAGAGCGATCCGAACATCGTGCTGTCCAAGACCGTGATGGCCGAGGTCGAGAACAACAAGGCCGCGGTGTTGTCGTCGGACGCGACGATGGATGCGCGGTTCTCGGGCGCGCACTCGATCATCATGCAGGGCATTCGCTCGACGATGACGCTGCCGCTGCTCCACGCCGGCGACTTGCTCGGCATCATGCACCTCGACTCGCTGTTCACGTCGAACGCGTTCACCGAGAAGGACCTCCAGGTCTGCACCGGTATGGCGGCGCAGGCCGCGATCTCGATCCAGAACGCGCGCCTCGCGAACAGGATCGAGCAGGAAGCGCAGACCCGCGCGCAGATCTCGCGGCTGATCCCGGCGAGCGTCGTCGAGCAGGTCATCCGCGGCGAGCTCAAGATCGAAAAGGGCGGCCGGCTCAGCGAAGTGACAATGCTGTTCTCCGACATCCGTGGCTTCACGACGATGTCAGACGGCCGTCCGGCGCAAGAGATCGTCAACACCTTGAACGAGTACTTCGAGGTGATGGTCGACATCCTCTTCAAGTACACGGGCACGCTCGACAAGTTCGTCGGCGACGAGATCATCGGCCTGTTCGGCGCACCGATCGCGATCGAGGACGCGCCGTTCAAGGCGGTGTCGTGCGGGATCGCGATGTTGCAGGCGCTCGAGGAATTCAATCGCACGCGCGCGGCCGAGAATCAGTCGCCGATCCGGATCGGCATCGGCATCAATACCGGCAACGTGATCACCGGGTCGATCGGCTCGACCCGCGCGCTGCAGTACACCGCGATCGGGGACGCGATGAACGTGGCGTCGCGCCTCGTCAACGTCGCCGCGAGCGGCGAGATCATCGTCTCGGAGAGCACGTACCGCGCCGTCGCGGGCCGCGTCGAGGCGCAGGCGTTGCCGCCGGTCAAGGTCAAGGGCAAGGCCGAGGAGCTCAAGGTGTTTCGCGTGACCGGCCTGCGCAACGTGCTCACGCCGCAGCCCGGCGAGTGGACCGGGCCGACCAACGCGTAGTACACGGCTCTAGAGGGTGGAACATGCTTCGTCGTGTCTTGGTAGCCGCTGTCTTCGTGGTTCCGATCGCGCGTGCGCATGCGCAGGCTCCGGCACCGAAATCCGACGACAACCCGACCGTCACCGACGATAGCGATAACGAAGACGACGACAACGACAACGACGGCGACGGCGACGACGACGAGGCCGCGGCGAAGGCCAAGGCCGAGCACGCCGACGACGACCTCGACCCCGACGCGCGGGCCGAGGCGCACGACGATGACCGCGAAGGCGAGGATGGCGAGCCGCCGCGCACGATCAACGACGTCGAGCACCCGGGAGACGCCGAGGACGAAGACGAGGGTCAGGGCGAAGATCCGGACGAACATCGCCACCACGGCCATACCCATCACGAGCCCGGGCTCGGTCTCGAGTGGATCGCGTCGCGCGCGCGGCTGCGGCTCGGCCTGATCGTTCAGCCGATGGCGCGCTACGGCCACGACAGCATCCCGTCACCCGACACGATGGACCTCACGATCCGGCGCGCGCGCGTCGCGTTCGACGCCGAGCTCTCGCATGGGACCGGCTTTCACTTCGAGCTCCAGGCAAAGAACCTGAAGGTCGGCATCGCGGACCTCTACGGGCGCTGGGCGCTCGACGAGCACATCGAGATCCGGGCAGGCTTTCTCCACGCACCCGGCGGACTCGAGCGCGACACCAACCCGTTCGACCTGCCGTTTCTCGAGCGCAGCTCGCTCGCGAGCATGACGCGCGATCGCGAGGTCGGGCTCGAGCTCGTCGGCCACCAGGACACGCAGTTCTGGACCGTCTCGATCACGCGAGATGCCCCGACCGGGCTCGGCGGCGACGACCCGGACTTCACGCCCAACTATCCGCGCGGCGTCGATCCGACCGCGGTCGCACGCTCCGCGGTGACCTGGAACCAAGCCGCGCGCGTCGGGACCGCACCGAGCGACGAGTTCGCGGCCGGCCTTGGCTGGACGCTGCGCATCCGGAATAGCCAGGCCGATTACGGCGACGCGGCGTACGAGCCGAACGGCTCGGTCTTCCTCGATCCGCGCCCGTATCGCGGCACCAGCGTACGGCTCGGCGGCGACGCAGCGCTGTCGGAGCGGCACTTCCGCCTGCTCATGGAGGCCGCGCTGCGGCGCGATGGCCAGCAGCTGGCCTACGACGGCGTCTCGGGGATCGAGAGCCGCCTGCCCGGCCACGAGCTGTGGACGGGTGGCTACCTGACGGTCGGCTGGTCACCTCGCGGCGGCTACGGCCGCGCGGTCGACGGCGCGCCCCTCCAGTGGGGCTGGGAGCTGCTCGCGCGGTTCGAGGTCATGAAGGTCAAGCCGGTCGACGCGTTCAGCTCGACGCTCTACGCCGAGACGATCGGCTGGAACTGGGTGGCGACCCGCCAGATCCGGATCCAGCTCGACGCTTCGCTCCAATCGTTCGGCGATTTCGATCAGACGATGCTGATGGATAACGCCGAGGCGACGCGGTTCTACGCCGAGCTGTGGGCGACCTGGCGGCTGTGATCCGTCAGGCCGCGTTGCGAGCGGTGCCGAGCGCCCGCTCGACCTCGCTCTCGAGTACCGCGAGCTTGTAGGGCTTCTCGAGCAAGCGCGCGCCGGCCGCGACGAGCTGCTGGAGCTCCTCCTCGACCGCGTAACCGGTCGCGATCAAGATCGGGACGTTGCCGCGCGTGCGCAGCGCGCGAAACACCTCGGCGCCGTTCATGCCGGGCATGCCCATGTCGAGCACGACGAGCCCGATCTCAGCCGCATGCGCGTCGTACAGCGCGAGCCCGGCGACACCGCCATCTGCCGCGAGCGTGCGTAGGCCGAGTCGCTCGAGCATCTTCACAGTCGTCGCCCGCACCGCCGGTTCGTCGTCGATGACGAGCACCGTACCGCGCTGGAACCGACCGCTCGCCGTCGGCGCGACCACCGCGACGGGCTTGCCCGCCGAGAGCGGCAGGTAGATCGAAAACGTAGAGCCATGTCCAAGCACCGAGTCGACCGTGACCGTGCCGCGCGCCTTCTTGACGACGCCCCACACCAGCGCGAGACCGAGCCCGGTGCCCTTGCCCATCGCCTTGGTCGTGAAGAACGGCTCGAACACGCGCGCGCGGGTCGCGGTGTCCATGCCGGTGCCGCTGTCTGTCACGCGCAGGCGGACGTAGCAGCCGGGCACGAGCGACAGCGCCGAGCCGGCCTCGACGGCAATGACGTCGGAATCGATCACGAGCCGGCCGTGGCCGGTCATCGCGTCGGAGGCGTTGATGCCGAGGTTGACGAGTGCCTGGGAGAATTGGGTCGGGTCGCCCTCGATGCACGCGTCGCCCTCGCCCACCTGCTTCTCGATCGTCACGGTCTTTGGCAACGTGCGGCCGAGCAGCGCGGCGACCTCGTCGACCAGCGTGCCGACGCGCAGGACCTCGCGGCGATAGTGGCCGCGCCGGCTGAACGACAACAACCCACGCGTCAGCTCGGCGCCGCGCTCGGCCTCGCGCAGGATGTCGGCCGCATCCGCACGCGCCAGTGGATCCTGGACGGTCTCGGCGAGCCCATCCGCGAGCCCCATGATCGCCGCGAGCACGTTGTTCATGTCGTGCGCGAGCCCCGCCGCGAGCGTGCCAACCGCCTCGAGCCGTTGCGCGTGAACGAGCTGGTCGGCGAGCTCCGCCCTCGCCTGTTCCGACCGCGCGAGCTCGCCGAACCGCTGCTCGGATTCGGCGAGCGAATGCACCATCAGGTACTGGAACACGAACGCGAACAGCTGTGCCGCGAGCATCGCGAGCATCGCGAACGCGATCTCGTTCGCTTCGAGCTGCAACGCGATCGGCGCGAACAGCGCATCGAACACCACGAACGAGCCGACCAACCAGCGCGAGCTCAACATCACGGCGCCGGTACACATCTCGAGCAGCAGGAGCACGAACAGGTGTTGCTGGTGGGTCACGACGAACGAGCACGCGCTGGTGATGACCGGCGACCAGAACACGAACGCCGCAGCAACGGTCGCCCAGCGATGCGGCACCCGGCGCGCGAACAGCAGCGCGGACAGCACGACGCCGATCGCGATGACGGTGACGTTGATCGCGATGATCGACGGCGTGAGCGGAATGCCGGCGTCGTGGCTCGTCACGAGCGCCAGCAGCTGGACCAACGCGATCAGCGGTGCGAGCACACGCGACCGTTGCAACGTGACGTCGGCGTACCGCGCAGCAAGCTCCATCTCCGTGATGATTCGGCCTAATGACCCGAACCGTGAGTGAGCGGTGGGAGCGCGCCGCGAGGATGTATGCCGATGTCAGAGTCGCTTCGTCATTCTAACCAATGGCACCGCGATTCCGGTCTTCGTCGGCTGCTCGAACGCCTCGACGGCCGTAAAGCCGCATGCGCGATACAACGGCTCGCCCGCGAGCGTCGCGACCAGCTCCTCGGTGAAAAATCCCTCTGCGCGCGCCGCTACCTCACACGCACCCAAGATGGCGCGTCCGATCCCGCGGCGGACGTGACCCGGATCGGTATACATCGCACGCACGCGGGCCGCGTCGCGGGCCGGATCGAGCATCGCGTCACTGCGCCCCGCGGTGTGGTCGCCGCCGAACAGGGTCGCGCGCCGGCTCCAGCCGCCGCAACCGATGATGCGATCGCTCTCGACGACCGCGAAGTTGGTCCCGTCGATGATCAGCTGCGTGTCGAGGCCCATGAGCTCGAGCGACGCGTCGATCGCCGCCGCCGTGAGGAACGGCTGCATGAGCTCGCGGATCGCTCGATCCATCAGCGTACGGATCTGCGGGACGTCCTCGAGCGTCGCGAGCCGCAGCGTCCACATGACGCGCGCTACGCTCCGGCGTTATCGCACTTGCCGCTGTTGCACGTGCTGCCGTGACAGTCCGAATTCGAGCTGCAGTGGCCGCACGTCCCGCTCGAGCACGTCCCGACGCTGCAATCGGAGTTCGAGCTGCAGTGGCCGCACGAGCCGCTCGAGCACGTGCCGTTGCCCTTGCAATCCGAGTTCGAGCTGCAGCCGCCGCACTTGCCGCTGGAGCACGTGCCGCTCGCGCAGTCCGAGTTCGAGCTGCAGTGGTTGCACGTGCCGCTGGAGCACGTGCCGTGGCCCTTGCAGTCCGAGTTCGAGCTGCAGTGGCCGCATTCGCCGCTCGAGCACGTGCCGTAGCCGCAGTCTGAGTTCGAGCTGCACATCGGCTCGGCCTGCGAGCCGAACACCCCGAACACCTGCGAGGTGTCGATCGCCGCGACCAGCTTCGCGTTGTCGGCCTCGTACGCCGGCACCGGCACCGACGTCGTCGACGCCTTGTGATCACTCGCGCCGCAAGCGGCACAGAACAACACGGACAACCCGACCATCACGAGGTTCTTCATGCCCCGGTCGTAGCACGTGTGGGCACGCGGATTGCTCTAGATCGCGGCAACTAGGAGGCAACGAATATGAAGATCGGAACCCTGTTTGGTCTCGCCGCCCTCGGCGGCTTCGCATATGCCCACAACAAGCGTGGTGGTCAGATGAATTTGGACTCTATCAAGGAGACCGCACGGTCCCTGTTCGGCAACGTGCAGGAGCGCGCGCGCTCGGTGTTCAACCAGGGCACGAACAGCGCCAAGATGTACGAGGGCGACAACGCCGACCTGCGTCACTAGCGCTCGCTCGATCGCCACCGCGACGCGCCGGCCTGCAGAACCGGCGCGTCGTGTTTTCGGGAAGATCCGGGCAAAAGGGCGTTGGCGTGGGGGGAGGCAACATGATCTGCAAGACGTATCTGGGTCTGATCGGAGTGATGGTGACGGCGACCGGTGCCTGGGCCGGCGGGAAGACCGTGGGCACCACGAAGGATTCCTGCGACGCCGACAACGTAGTGAAGTTCGCGACCAAAGTTGGCACCGCGCAGGTCAAGAACGACCAACAAGAGCATCGCTTCGAGATGCTCGGGATGCTGCGCGAATTTCATTGGTACTGCGCCGGATCGCGCGAGCGCGTCGCCAACGACGAGCAGTTCAACGTCGTCGTGATCCGGCGCGCGAAGAATGGCGCCATCTCATGGACGTTCGTGCTCGATAACGGCGCGAGCGGTGGGACCAGCGGCCAAAGCGGGGGCCAGGTCGGCGGCACGACCGAGACGGTGACACCGCCCGGGCTCATCCGTGTCGGCGACTCGCGCGACGCTTGCGATGCGTCGCATCCCGTGTTCGTCAAGGACGTCTCGGGTCTCGACGTCACGATCAAGGCGAACCAGCTGCGCTTCGTCGAGCTCGCGCACAAGACTCAGGCGTTGCGCTGGCGCTGTGACAAGTCCAACGAGTGGGTGCGCAATCACGCAGACTTCGACCACGTCCTGATCGAACGCGCGGGCAACGGCGCGATCAACTGGGTCTTCTTCCACGATCCGGCGAGCCACGAGACCGACGACGGGTTGTTCGTCCACAATGCTGGCGGTGTGATCAGGATCGCGGGCCTGCTGTCACCCGACGAGGTTCCGGCCGCAAACGAGCCCGACCTGAACGCGACGGTGGCAGACGCCCTCGCGAAGAACCGCCAGACGATCGAGAAGGCCGTCGCGAAGGACGTCATCGCGAATGGCGCCACCGCGTTTCCTGGCGCGAAGATCACGAGCTTTTCCCTCCACCTGCCGGACGCCTCGAGCATCGAATTCCGGACCGCGGTCGACAGCCAGACGCTGCGGTTCAAGGCGGTGCTCCACGACACCACCGCGAAGATTGGAGGCACGTTCTCGGGGATCAACGCGACGCTCGATGCCACATTCGATCTCGACGTGATCTGGAGTGTGCCGAGCAACGGCAAGGCTTCCGACCTGAAGGTGCAGTCGACCACGATGTTCGCCCATCACGTCAACCTCGTCGGCGACGACGTGGGCAGCGGGCTCGGCGTCACCTTCGTCAAGCCGACGGTCCGGGAGATCGGAAACACGTTCACCGGCCTCAAGCTCCACACTCTCCTGCGGGGGCAGAACCTCCAGACGATCACCGATCTCGTCGACTCGACCCTTGCGAAGCTACGCGCCGGCGCACCGGCGAGCGCGACTGCGACGCTCTCGCTCGACGCCGCGGGCAGCGTGAAGGCCTGCGTCAGCCTGAGTGGCGGCACCGCGACGTGTAACTTCCGCGCGGATCCTGCGCCGCCCTCTGCCAGGCCCACGATCGGCACCTCGGGCGATCAGTGCGGTCAGGGCTCGCTGTGGCTGTGGGATGCCGAGCGCGCCACGTTCGTCCGGATCAAGAAAGGCGAGAAGGCCATCCACGTCGAGGTCGAGAACAACCGCTTCGAGTGGTATTGCGGCGGCGATACGTCGCCAGACGTGACCAACCAGGAGTGGGCTTCGGGCCCGCTCGCCACACGCGCGGTGTCGGTGACCCGACCCACGAAGAACAGCCCAGCGATCACCTGGAAGTTCGAGTCGTACAAGTAGCCGGCGACGCGGTGGCGCGTCGCTCGACCCGATGCGCTCAGCCCGCGATCGTCAGGCCCATCTGGGCGCGCACGCTGAAGAACTCCTCGCTGATCGAGTACAGGACGAGCTCTTTGATCTTGTCCTTGACCTGCGGGCCACCGACGGTGACCGGCTCGGCCGAGACCATCCGAGCGGCGACCTCGAGGTCACCGCACACCACGAAGCCGGCGCGATGCGAGACCGCATCGACCGCGTGACCCCACTTGGCGAGGTTGATCTCGGGCGACGCCTGGATGAAGCGCTGGACCACGGCGCCGAGCTGCTCGAGCGCGTGCGGAGGCATCCGCTTCTGCATCTCCGGCAGGTACTGCTGGACGAGCGCCACGGTGTCCGGCGGCACAGGGAAGCGTGGCTGCAGCATCACGATCGCGGCGAGCACGACGACCTTCAGCTCGGTGTTCGTCGGCAGCAGCATCTTCAAGTAGTACTCGGGCCGCATGAACGTCAGGCGGCGAGCCGACAAGAAGGCCACTTCGCGCTCGTTCTTGCCTTGCAGCAAGTGCGGGCGCACGACGAACGACGGCGTCAGCTCGTTCTTCTCGATCGCGTTCGCGAGCTGGATGTCCGCGGCCTTGTTGTCCTCGACGAGGAACACTTCGGGCAGTGGGACGTTCAGCACCTGCGCGACGTAATAGAACAGCTTCGAGAACATCAACGGATCGCCCTGGAGCTGGCGCTTGTCCTTCCGCTTGATCCCGAAGTCCTTGTGCGGGAACGCCTTCATCGCGGCGACGCCCTGCCAGCACGCGGCGAAGATGGCCGAGATGTAGCGGTTCTCGTCGGGGTGGACGAGCTTGCCCCACGTCTCGTTGGACATCATGTTCTTGGCCTTCACGAGGCCACGAGGCTTGTACTGCTCGTAGAACTGGAGCTCGTCGGGGTCCGCCTTCTTGAGGAAGGCGAGCGTGTTACAGACGCACCAGGTCTTATCGTACTGGTGCGAGTCCATGTAGATCTTGCGCAGCGCCTTGTACGAGTCGTACTTGAACGGCTCGTTGCGGAGCATGCGCATGTGCTGCTCGACGGCCTTGTCGGTGTAGTCCGGCCCGGCGACGAGATACAGCTCGGCCAAGATCTCGGCGCGGTCGGTGCCATCCGGCCGTAGCTCGTTCTTGGGATCCATCTGCTGCGCGACCTCGTAGGCCTGGGTCGCCGATTGGTAGTGCTTGAGGCGCGAGCGATAGATCTCGCCGAGGCCGTCGAACAGGCCGACGCGCAGCTTGTGGAACGTCGGCTTGTCTCCGACCGGCGTGTTCGGTGCCGGCAGGCGCTTCACCATGTCGCGATACGCACGCTCCTGCGCCTTCCAGTCGCGCTTCGTCGTGAGCACCTTGTCGATCGCTTCGAACGACTTCAACGCGCGCGGAATCGCCTGATCGGAGAGCTTCTCCGGCTGCGCGAAGAAGCTATCGAGCGCGCGGTTGTAGTAGTCGACGGCTTCGTCGAGCGACTTCAGCTCGTCGCGGCACAGGGTCGCCGCGGCGTGGTAGTAGGCGCCCTTGCGCGGGCCGTCGCTCTCGAGCGCGACGAAGCGCTCGATCGTCTCGACCGCCTTCTTCCACTGCTTGGTCTCCGAGTAGAGCTCGAGCAGCTTCTGGAGCAGCTGGTGATCTTCGGGCGCGACCTCGAGGGCTTCGACGTACGCCGCCGTCGCCTTCTGCGGGTTCTGCAGCTTCTCGTGATACGTGCCGCCGATCTGATCGAGCAGCACGACCTTGTCTTTGTCGGCCGCGGTCTGCATCAGGCCGCGCTTCGCGTGGATGACCGCTTCCCAGTCGCCTTGCGCGCTCTGGAGATCGACGACCGCGTTCAACGTGTCGCGATGGGTCGGATCGATCTCCAACGCCTTCTCGAACATGTTGAGCGCCTTCTTGCGCTCCCCGAGGGCCTGGCGAACCATGCCGAGCCGGTTGTAGATGCGGACGACATCCGCCTCGTCCTGCCCGTCGCGGTGCTGGACCAGGATCGTCTGGTAGATCTTTCCAGCCTGATCCCAGTCCTGCATCTTGAACAAGAGATCCGCACGGCCGATCAGCGTCGGGAGATAACCCGGCTCGGTGTCCTGCGCTTGCTTGTAGTAAGCGAGCGCCTTGTTGAAGTCACCCTGCTCGTCCGCGGTCTTCGCAGCGCGGTAATAGATCTCGTTGAGCTCCTTCGGATCGATCCGCAGGCCCGCGACCTTGCGCGCGAGCATGTCGATCACCGGTGACAGCTCGGCCCACTGCTTGTCCTGGAAGTACAGGTCGGCGAGAGGCCGGCCCGCTTCGACATGCTCGGGATCGAGCGCGATCACGGCGGCGTACAGCTGCTTCGCCTGGTCGTCCTGGCGAATCTTGTACATGTAGATGTTCGCCGCCTCGAACAGGAGGCGAACCTTGTCGATCGCGACCGGCGTGTAGCTCTCCGCGCGGACCATCATCTGCGCGGCCTTCAGCCAGTCACCGCGATCCGAGTACTGCTTGGTCAACGCTTCCATCGTCGGCACGTGGCCGTTGTCGAGGGCGAGACCGCGGAGCAAGTTGCTCTCCGCGCCCTCGGCGTCGCTTTGCTGGGTGTACTGGATGCGGCCCATCCGCGAGTACAGGTCGACCTGCTTGCGCAGATCCTCCGTGATCGTCACGAGGTGCGACATGATGTCGACCGCGCGATCCCACTCGCTGATCTTCTCGTAGAGCCGGCCGAGCGCGTCGAGTGCGCGCGGCTCGTTGGCGTCGATCCCGAGGACGTCGTTGTACGCCTCGATCGCACGGTCGACCTCGTTGAGCTGGGTCTCGTAGACCTGGCCCATCGCGACGAACAGCTCGACGCGAGTCGCGACATCCGAGGTCGCCGAGATGTGATTGCGATACGTCTCGACCAGCGCCTCGTACTTGCCGGCCTGCTGGTACAGGCGAGCGAGCTCGCGATAGGCGCTGTAGTTGCGGCTATCGATCGCGACGATCTTCTCGAGCGCTTCCGCTGCGCGGTCGAGCTTGCCGAAGCGCTCTTCCCACGCCGCGGCCATGCGCTCGTACAGCGACACGCGCTCTTGATCCGACGGCGTCGCATCGAGCTGGGCCTCGAGGACATCGAGGTACTTCTCGGTCTGCTCCGTCTTCTCGTAGAGCGCTTCGAGGGCGCGCAGCGCGGTCAGGTTCGACGGATCGAGGTCGAGCACCTTCTGGTACGCGGCGATCGATTGACCGGCGTCGTACAGGCGGAGATCCCAGATCGAGCCGATCTCGAGCCGGAACCGGATGATCTCTTGATCGTCCGTCGACAGGTCCGCGCGCTTCGACATCACCTCGATCAACGGCTCCCACTGCTCGGTGCGGCGATAGAGCCGCTCGAGCGCGACGAGTGCCGTCGTCGAAGAATGGTCGTGAACCAGCGCTTGTTGGTACGCGTGGATCGCGCCGCCGACGTCTTGCATCTGACGCTCGAGAAGCTCGGCCAGGCTGATGTACAGCTCGGTCTTCTTCGCGGGCGCCGGCTCGACAGCGGCGTGGCGTTGCAACGTCTCGATCAGCTCGCTCCAGCTACCGCGCTTGCGCTGGAGATCCGCGATGCCGGCAAGAGCGCCGGTATGCGCGGGATCGATGCGCAGTGCTTGCTGCACCGAATGGATCGCGTACTCGAGATGCGACAGGTGCTCGGAGTACCAACGACCGATCTTGACCCAGAGGTCCGCAGCCGCGCTGCGGTCCTCGCGCTCGAGCTCGTTGACGCGGTTGGTGTACTCGTCGAGCAGCTCCTGCCAGCGGTTCGTCGCCGTGGCGAGGCGCTCGAGCTCGTTCGCGGTCTGGTCGTGCGAGTAGTCGCGCTTGAACGCGGCCTGGAGCACGTAGAACGCGGACTCCTGATCTCCGATCTCGGTCTCGTAGATCTTGGCGACCTGATTCAGCATCTGAATCTGGGCCTCGACGTCGGGCACGATCTCGGAGCGCTCGAGGAGGATCTCGACGAGCTCGGTCCACTTGTACTGCTGGCGATAGATCGCCTCGAGCCGTTCGCTCGCGACCTGGTTGCCGTTGTCACTCGCGCGGACGCGCTCGTAGACCTGAGCGGCGTGGGTGAGGTCTTCGACCTTCTCTTCCCACGTCGACGCCGCCTGGAGCAGGGTGTCGCGGCGCTGTTGCTCGTCGTCGAGGACGAGCGCGCGCTTCTCGAGCACGTCGATCGACTCCTCCCAA
>JBDUAS010000004.1:0-93239 GCA_040004535.1 Deltaproteobacteria bacterium | reverse complement strand
CCGTCGATCCAACCGCGACCGAGGTCGCCGACTGGCAGAAGACGTGGCTCGAGCATCTCGTCAAGATCTCGCGCTACGAGGTCGATGCGAGCGCAGTGCGCCAGTACTTCCCGTACGAGCGCGTGCTCGCCGGCCTGCTCGAGATCACGTCGGAGATCTTCGATCTGCGCTACGTCGCGGTCGACGGCGACACCGCCGGGGTGTGGCACGACAGCGTGCTCGCGTTCGATGTCGTGCGCGGCTCCGACAAACTCGGCCGGATCTTCCTCGACATGCATCCGCGCGAGGGCAAGTACAAGCACGCGGCACAGTTCCCGTTGAAGGACGGCGTCCGCGGCCTCCAGCTGCCCGAGGGCGTGCTGGTCTGCAACTTCCCCGATCCGTCGGTCAATCAGCCCGCGCTGATGGAGCACGACGACGTCGTCACGATGTTCCACGAGTTCGGTCACTTGATGCACCACGTGCTCGGCGGCCACCAGCGCTGGATCACGCAGAGCGGCGTCGCTACGGAGTGGGACTTCGTCGAGGCGCCGTCGCAGATGTTCGAGGAGTGGGCGTGGAACGCGACGACGCTCGCGCGGTTCGCGCGTCATCACGAGACCGGCGAAGTGATTCCAGAACAGCTCGTCGCGAAGATGCGGCGTGCCGACAAGTTCGGGCTCGGCACCGCGACCGTGCAGCAGATCTTCTACGCCGCGATCTCGCTGGGCTTTCACCGTGCGGACCCAGCGGTGCTCGATCAACTAGCGGAAGTGCAGCGCCTGCAGAAGCAGTACACGCCGTTCAAGTACGTGCCGGGCACGAAGTTCCACGCTTCGTTCGGTCACCTCGTCGGCTACTCGGCGATGTACTACACGTACCAATGGTCGCTCGTGATCGCGAAGGACCTCCTCACGCCGTTCGAGCAGCTCGGCTTGATGGCGAAGGACGTGACGTTCGCGTATCGCGACCGCGTGCTCGCTCCCGGCGGGAGTCGCGATGCCGCGGAGCTTGTCCGCAATTTCTTGGGCCGCGAATACGACTTCAAAGCCTATGAGCGCTACCTCGTAGAGTCCCTCTGACAGTCAGATACAATTCGCGACAATCGTAGATCTCTCGCGAAGATCGACGACAAAGAAGTGCGGTGAATCTCTGGAACTGAGACCCACGAAGCTTCAACGTACTCCGCAGAGGAGATATCCGATGAAGAACCTGATGATCGTGTGCTTTGCCGTCCTGACGATGGCTTCCGTGGGCTGCAAGAAGAAGGGCGGCTCGGCCGAGGCCATGTCCAAGATGACCGAGTTCAAGGACAAGATGTGCGCCTGTAAGGACAGCGCGTGCGCCCAGAAGGTCAGCGACGAGATGACCAAGTGGGGCCAGGATCAGGCGAAGGACAACAAGGAACCGCCGAAGATGTCGGAGGAAGAGACCAAGAAGTTCACGCAAATCGGCGAGGACATGGGCAAGTGCATGCAAAAGGCGATGGGCGGCGGCGGCGACATGGCCGGCTCGGCGGCGGCTGCGGCTGGCTCGGCGGCTGAGATGGCCGGCTCGGCGGCGGCTGCGGCTGGCTCGGCGGCTGAGATGGCTGGCTCGGCGGCGGCTGCGGCTGGCTCGGCGGCTGCGGCTGCGGGCTCGGCGGCGGCTGCGGCTGGCTCGGCGAAGTAATTCGCGCTTTAACTAGTTCGTCTAGTTACGAGGAAGGCTCCACGTTCGTGGAGCCTTTCTACGTTTCGGCATAGAACATCACCATGTGGTGGCTCTTGGTGATCATGCTCGTCGCGTGTGGCAATCATGATGCGCCCGTCGTGACGACCGGCAGCGGCAGTAACACCGCGAAGGCGAAGAGCGGAGACGCAGCGATCGAGGCACCACCTCCCGTCGAGATGGGCAGCGATGGCGTGCCGCTCGTGTGCGGTGATTGGAAAGCCGCGATCGATAAGCTACAGACGTGCAAAGCGTTGCCCGAGGCCGCGCGCGCGTCGCTGATCGCCGTCTACACCGAGGCGTCGACGGGCTGGGGGCAATTGCCCGCGGACGCGAAACAGCATCTCGTCAGCGTCTGCCGCGCGGGCGCGGATTCGGTGCTGAAGGGCGCCAAAGCGACGTGCGGGTGGTAGCGTCCGCAGCATGAAGGCGATCCTGTTTTGCTCCGCACTCGCTCTCGTCGGCTTTGGTTGCAAGAAGGGTAGCTCGGCGTCGAGCTGCGCCGACGCGATCAACAAGGGCGTCGATACCATGATGGCCGCCGGCGCGAAGCGCATGGAAGGTGCGCCGCCCGAGATGAAGGCGAAGATGGACGAGACCGCGGTCAAGCTGAAGGGCGTGATCACGAACCGCTGCACCGAGGACAAGTGGTCGGCGGACGTCATCGATTGCTACAGCAAGGCGCAGAAGCGCACCGACCTCCGCGACTGCCGCAACAAGTTGCCCGAGGATCAGCAGCAGAAGCTGCAGAGCGAAGAGCAGGCCGTGATGCTGGGCGCCGGCTTCGGCGGGATGCGCCCGCACGGAGACATGGGTGGCTCGGGCATGGCCGATCATCCGACGATGGGCTCGGCCGTCGCGCCGACTGCGCCGGATGGTTCCGGGATGGCGCCGCCGGCTGGATCGGCTGCTGCTGCACCGGCGCCCGCGGGCTCCGCTGCTGCGAAGTGATCAGCGCTGCGACGTCAGATCGCGCGTGATGTTCTTCTGGTGCGCTTCGAGCGTACCGCCGCCTATCTCGATCAGCTTCGCGTCGCGCCAGAATTGCTCGACGCGATATTCGGTGCAGTAGCCGTAACCGCCGAGCACCTGTACGGCGGCATCCGCGATCTCTTTCGCGGCGGTCGCTGCGAACAGCTTCGCGGCATCGGTGCCGAGCCGGTTGCGGTGCTGCGGGCCGACCGTCGCAGCGACGTTGTACGTCAGCGCGCGCATCGCCTCGACCTTGGCGTAGCTGTCGCCGATGTAGCGCTGGATCTGGCCGTGATCCGAGAGCGCCTTGCCGAACGTGTGGCGCTCGGTCGCGTACTTCACCATCACGTCGAGGCAGCGCCGCGCGATGCCGATCGACATCGCGGCGAGGCCGAGCCGCTCGATCTCGAGGTTGCGCATCATGTTCGTGATGCCGCCGCCTTCGGTGCCGAGGAGGTTCTCGGCGGGCACGACGCAGTCCTCGAAGATCAACTCGCTCATCGTCGACGCGCGCATGCCGACCTTCGGAATCTTCGGCGACACCGAGAACCCGGTGAACGACCGCTCGACGACGAACGTCGTGATCCGGTTATCGAGCTTCGCGTAGATCAGCGCGATGCCTGCCTCGGGTCCGTTCGTGATGAACGTCTTGCGCCCGTTCAACACGTAGCTCTCGCCGTTCGGCGCCTTGCGCGCGGTGGTCTGGAGGCCGAGCACGTCGGTGCCGACGGAGGGTTCGGACATGCCCATGCAGCCGACGAGCTCGCCGGTCAGCACCTTCGGCAGGTAGCGCTTGCGCTGGTTCGGGTTCGCCGCCCAGTAGAAGTTGTTGACGAACAGGAGCGCGTGGGCGAGGTAGCCGAGCGCGAAGCCCGGATCGGAGTACGACAGCTCGTCGTGGACGATCACCGATGCGGTCGCATCGAGGTTCGCACCGCCGTCGCTCTCCGGAATGGTGACGCCGATCAGGCCGAGCTTGCCGACCTCGGCCAACAGCTTGGTGTTGAACGTCCCAGACTCGTCATGCTCCATGGCTTGCGGTTCGACCCGCGTCGCCGTGAATTGTCGGACCGTCTGCCGCAGTAACTCGTGCTCTTCGGTCTCCGGCACGGCGCCACCTTACCAAACCGCGTCGGCGCAGGGTACGTTTGGACCAGATGATGCCCGGCGTCACACGCTGGTTACGAGAAAATCCGGCGGTTCTGGTCGCAAACCCTACCGCTCAGTCGGGAAAGGCCGCCGACTGGATCAGACATGCCCGCGCCTTATTAGACGAAGCCGGCGTCGCCCATCGATTCGTCGCGACCGAGCCCGAGGGTGCAACGGTCATGCGGGTCCGCGAGGCGATCGATCAGGACGGTACGCGGCTCGTCATCTACATGGGCGGCGACGGCACGTTCGCAGAGGTCGCGAAGGGCATCCTGGGCTCCGACCATGCCGGCGAGGTCGCGATGGGGATGCTGCCGACCGGCACCGCGAACGATCAGGGCAAGTCGTTCGGGCTGTCGGCAGGGGCGGGTGCGCTCGAGCGCAATGTTTCAGTCGTCGCCGCGGGCCACACGGTCGGCTGTGATGTCGGCACGCTCGTGGTCGAGCGCGGGACGAAGGAGATCCATCGCGATCTGTTCTTCGATTCGTTCTCGGTCGGACTCGGCGCGGCGAGCCTCGCGACCCGTAACCGCGATCGCGAGCGCGTGCGCCGGATCCCCGGGCTCGGCGCGATCTATCGCGATCAGCTCGTGTACGCCGGCGCGATCGCGCAGCGGCTCGCTGAGAGCTACGTCGTCGATACCAAGTTCGATCTCGACGCGGTCGTCGACGGCGTCGTGAAGAACTATCCGGGCCTGCTCGACCTGATCGTGAAGAACACCAAGATCTTCGGCGGCGAGTGGATCTTCGATCCCAATTCAGAGTCCGACGACGGTTTGTTCGAGCTCGTGCCGGTCGCAGGGCGGCGCGACTTCTTCGCGAAGCTCTCCGGCGGCTTGCGGCACAGTCCGATCGGGCCCGCGGAGCTCGAGCAGCTCGGGATCGAGACCGAGCCCGGATTGTCGGGCTCGCGGATGGACCTCGTCGTGCGGACGCAGACCAACGCGTTGCCGGCGGCGCAGATCGACGGCGAGGAGATTCCGGCGGGCGAACGCTATTTGATCGAGGTCGCGACACGCGCGTTGCGCTTGATCGTGCCGCGGGAGCATGTCGACCCGTCGTTCACGGATCGCAGCGGCCCCGTTCGCTAGTTGGCACACGCGAGGTTGCAGTGGAGGCCCAGGGCCTCGGAATGGGGCGCTTCGTTTGCGTGTCGTTGCACAGTTAGCGCGTGGCGTGACACTTGCTGATGGGTTTCGCGCGCCCCGTACGTGCACGTGCTCGCTATTACCCTCATCATCAACACGAGTGCGTGTACGTACGTGGGCTTTTTTCGGGCTGCTGGTGGCATGCGGCCATCCGGCGGAAACGCCGCCGATCAAGCCGGCCGCGCCGCTGCCGGTCGAGAACCTCGCGCACACCTGCAGCGAGGCCGGCGTCGGGATCGAGCAAGCGACGCGCGGCATCCGTTCGCCCGATAGCTCGGTCGGCCAGGAGATGCGCGGCCGCTGCCTCGACGATCACTGGAGCGGCGATGCGATCGAGTGCTTCGCGATGATGAAGGAAGGCGACCTCGGCACCTGCGCCGCGAAGCTCCCCGAGGACGCGCGCAAGGCCATGTTCGCCGCGCTCGGCGGCACCGACGAGACCGCAGTCGCGGTCGCGAAGATCCGGCTCGCCGACATGCACGTCGGCGTCCCCGAGTGCGATCAGCTGTTCTCGACCGCGCATGACTTCCTCGGCTGCGAAGCGATTCCACTCGAAGATCGCGCGCAAGCCGGCGCCCAGATCGCCGATTCGTGGAACCTCCCCGCGAAGCTCCCCGCCGACGCGCAGGCTCGGATCGCGAAGGTCTGCACGGAATCGCGCGACGCGCTCGTCCAGCGCACCGCGGCGGCGGGTTGCCAGTAGTAGGCTGCGCGCGTGCGTCGCTACCTGCTCGTGCTCGCCACCCTGACCGCGTGCAAGTCGCACGAGGCGCCACCCCGTCCTCCTCCCCACGACCTATCGCCGAAAATCGAGGCCCAGGCGACGGCCGACGTCGCCGACAAGCACGCTGCGGCGCAGGCCGCGAGCGGCAAAGCCACCGTGACGCGCGCGTGGCGCTGCGCGGACGCACCGCAGCTCGCCGCCGGCCACAGCTGGGTCGCGGTCGATGTCGATCTCGGTACCTACCCGCTCGAGGTCGACGACGTCGAGGTCGCCGACGCGGATGTCGATCCGAGCAAGTCGATCGCGAAAACGATCGTCGCTGCACGGCAACGACGGCGGCGTGTACGTGCTCGGGCGGCGTGCCGACGGATCATTTTTCACCGGCGGGGCCGACGGCAAGATGCTCCTGTGGCCGCTTGCCGGCGGCAAGCCGCAGGTCGTCGGCGAAATGAAAGGGCCGGTGCGCGAGATCGAGATGGTCGACGACCTCGTGATTAGCCGCGGCATGTACGACCTCACCGTGCGGGACAGCCGGGGCAAGCTCGTGGCGCGGCTGTACGCCGGTCCCGATCAGAGCGACTCGATGGTGGTCGCGCACGGGCTTGTCGCGATCGCCGAGCCGATGATCGCCGCGAAGACAGCGCGCGTCCGGATCTGGCACGCGCCCGCGAAGCCATAGGCCCGATCGCCGGTTGACGAAGGCCCACGGCCTGGTTTGTAGTTCGTGAGATGAAGCGAGTCGGTCCAGGTGTGGTGGTGGTGGTCGCGGCTTGTGGTGGCGCGGCGACCGTGCCGCCGGCGCCTGTGGCGCGCACGCAAGATGGCATCGTCGTGCTCGACCGTGCGCCGCCCGATGCGCTGGAGCTCCACGTCCGCGCCATTCGGTGGGCCTGCACCGTGACGTATCCCGACGATATCGTGGCGTCGGAGCTGAAGGTGCCCGTGGGCCGGGCGATCAAGTTGATCGTCGCGACGCCCGAGTCGCCCGAGAACGTGCAGGGGCTAGAGGTCTCGCTCGTCGGGACGGCGGTCAAGAAGCCGATCGTGAAGGATGCGCCGGTCGAGATCGTGTTTCGGATCGTCAAGCCGGGCACGTATCAGTGGAAGTGCCCGACGCTCGTTCCACCGCCGCCGCGGGAACTGCTCGATGCCGACACGGCAGTGAGTGCGGATGCGATCGCGCAGCAGAATCCGCTCAAACCGCTCACGGCAATGGTTCCCGCGGACTACGCCGCGATGCTCGCCGCTGCGGCCGACCCGTCCGACCCGGTGACGTTCGGCTCGAAGCTCTACCTCAAGAAAGGCTGCGCCGCGTGTCACACGATCGATGGCACGCCGCGCGTCGGCCCGTCATGGAAGGGCATCTGGGGGACGGAGGCGAAGCTCTCGGATGGCACGACTCGCACCGTGGATGCCGACTACGTGAATCAGTCGATCCTGCACCCGCAGGCGTTCGCGCGGCCGGGCTATCCACCGGCGATGCCGTCGTTCGAAGGACAGTTGCGCGATCGCGAGCTTGCCGCGATCATCGCGTTCATCGCGTCGCTGAAGTAGCTCGGCGCCGCGGCGGGTTGTCAGTAGGGGCGATTCCTGGGCGCGCGAAGTTTTGAACCGTCGAGTGCGAACGCGAACACTCGACGCTGCGCTTTTTTGCCCCAACGCACAAGATGCGGGAATGAGGACGATGCGGGCGGTGGCCACGGTCGCGATCGGGTGCGCCGCCGGACTCTTTGGTGCCGTCACCGTCGAGGGGCTCGGCGGCTGTTGGCCACTCGCGCTCCTCGGGTTCCTCGCGGTCGGAGCAGCGGTTGGGTCCTGGGTATGGCGTGGCCGGCTCGGCACGTTCGTGCCGGATCAATGTCCGCGGGCGCTGAAGATCGGATCGCTGATCGCGACGATCGTCGGGCTCGTCCAACTCGCTCGGCTCGCGGTGTTCATCATCGATCCGACGCAGGTCAACGCATCGATCTTGCCCTCGAGCGAGTGGGAGCGTCGCCATTCCTGCGTGTCGTCCTATTACGTCGCGGCGGAGGCGATCGATCGCACACCGAACGTGTACGACGACGCGCTCTACTCGATCGCGAATCCAGATCCGGCCGCTCCGCGCAAGCCTCGCTTGCTCGACGGGTTTCGCGTCGACGTCTACGAGTATCCGACGCCGTTCTTGCTGCTGCCACGCGCGGTCGACGTCGCGGCGAGCGACTTCTTGCACTTCCGATCGATCTGGTTCGGTCTAAACGGTAGTGCGGCGCTGCTCGCGCTCCTCGCGGTCGCGAGCTTGCTCGCACCGGCTGTACGCACCCGCGCGCTCCTGTACGCGCCGCTGGTGTTCGCCGCGTTCCCGTTCGGCAGCGTCCTCCAGAAGGGCAACGCTCAGATCCTCGTGATCGCACTCGCGATGCTCGCGATGGTCCTGTTCGATCGGCGGCGCTATGCGCTCGGTGGCGTGCTGCTCGCCTTCGCGATGGTTAGCAAGCTGTATCCCGGTATGCTGGTCGTCTACCTCCTGGCCCGCCGCGATTGGCGCGCCGTGGGCTGGACGATCGCGTGGTCCATGGCGCTCGTCGTCGCGTCCATCCTCGACACCGGATGGGCACCGCTGGCGGCGTTTCTCGCTCACCTGCCACGGCTCCTCGGCGGCGAGGCGTTTCCCGCATTCAAAAATCCGGCTGCCGTCGCGATCAACTATTCGATCCCCGGCCTCGTGCTCAAGCTGAAGTTGTTCGGCGTACCAGCGATGTCCTTCGCGATCTCGAAGCTGGTCGGCTGGGTCTACACCCTGGCCGTAGTCGCAACGACGATCGTTCTGGCGCGCCGCGAACGCGAGGCCACGCGGGTGACGGTCTGGCTGGCGATCCTGATCCTCGCAACCTTGCGCAGCCCGTTCTTGCCACAGGCGTACGCGGGCTATCCACCCGTGTGGTTGCTCACCTTGCTGGCGGCCATGGCGGTCCCGAGCCCACGTGTCCTCGCGCTCGTGCTCGCGACCTGGCTCGGCCTGAACATCTTCGTCGCGATGGATTGGTCCATCGACCCGCGCTGGATGTCCCTGATCGTCGCGGTCCCTCAGACCATTGCGATCGCACTCACGATTCGAGCCCTTTACGCCGAGGATGTTTCGGCCCATCCTCCCCGCATCAACAAGGAGAAGTTTCATGGCTGACGTCTTTATTTACGACGCACTTCGTACGCCGCGCGGTCGCGGCAAGGCCGGCAAGGGTGGGCTCTCGGGCATTCACCCGCAGGAGCTCCTGGCCCAGACGCTGAACACGATGGCGGACCGGCGCAAGCTCGACAAGGGCCTCGTCCAGGACGTCCAGATCGGCTGCGTCACGCAGACGAGCGAGCAGGGCGCGTGCATCGCGCGCGTCGCGCTGATCGCCGCGGACTGGCCGGACGACGTGACCGGCTCGACGACGAACCGGTTCTGCGGCTCGGGTCTCGAGGCCGTCAACGGCATCGCGGCGAAGATCGGCGCGGGCTTCCTCGACGCCGGCATCGGCGGCGGTGTGGAGTCGATGTCGCGCGTCCCGATGGGCTCGGACGTCCAGTTCCTCGACGCGAACAACGAGAAGCTCCGCCACCGTCTGTTCCTCGTGCCGCAGGGCATCTCGGCCGACCTGATCGCTACCCGCGAAGGGTTCACGCGCCAGGACGTCGACAAGTACGCGCTCGCGAGCCAGCAGAAGGCCGCACGCGCGATCGAGGAGAAGCGGTTCGCGAGCTCGATGTTCACCGTGAAGAACGACGACGGCTCGCCCGGGCTCGACCGCGACGAGCATCCGCGCGCCGACACCACGCTCGAGTCGCTCGGCGGGCTCAACCCGGCGTTCGAGAAGCTGGGCGCGATGAAGGTCGGCTACGCGGGCGAGACGCTCGACGAGCTCGCGCTCAAGCGCTACCCGGAGACCAAGGCGATCCACCACGTCCACACCGCCGGCAACAGCTCCGGCATCGTCGACGGTGCGGCGGTCGTGCTGATGGGCTCGAAGGAGTGGGGCGTCAAGGCCGGCCAGAAGCCGCGCGCCAGGATCCGCGCGTTCGCGACGGCGGGCGCGGAGCCGGTGATCATGCTGACGGCGCCGGCTCCGGCTTCGGAGCGCGCCCTGAAGCAGGCGGGGATGTCGGTCAAGGACATCGACCTGTGGGAGATCAACGAGGCGTTCGCGACCGTGCCGATGCAGACCGCGAAGGCGCTCGGCATCGACATGGATCGGATCAACGTCAACGGCGGCGCGATCGCGCTCGGTCACCCGCTCGGCGCGACCGGCGCGATCCTGCTCGGCACCGCGCTCGACGAGCTCGAGCGGTCGAACAAGTCGACCGCGCTGATCACGTTGTGCATCGGTGGCGGCATGGGCATCGCCACGATCATCGAACGCGTCTGAATCTGTTATACGTGCCGTCGTGCTCTGGCGGTGCGTAGCCCTCGCGCTGGTCGCGTGCGAGGCTCCGCGCGAGCCCGCACCGACTGCGGCAGCGCCGACGTGGGAGATCGCGCCGGCGGTCTCTGCGTGGCCGCTCGGAACCGTGACCGGCCGCATCGGCCGCGGCGTGGCGCCGCAAGCCGTGACCGCACGCGGTGTCGCGGGCGTGCCGATCTCGAACCTCCAGGTCTGGCAGGTCGAGGGGCAGGCGAACGATCATCCCGCACTCGCGGTGCTCGGCGAGCGCGACCGCTCGACGGTCGAGCTGTTCGACCTCGACGCCGGGCATGCCGTCTGGCGCACGATCTGCGACGGCTCCGTGATCGGGCCGATCGGAGGCGCGGTGCTGTGCCGCGGCGATAACTCGATCAGCGCGATCACGCTCGTTGCGGGCAAGCCGGCATGGAAGCATCCCGGGCGATTCGCGCGGCGAGAAGGTGGGCACGTCGCGCTGTTCGACGGCGACGGCATCACCGTGCTCGACGCGACGACCGGCGCAGAGCTCGGCCACGAGCTCCTGCCACCCGGTGACACGTTCGCCGCGAGCTGCGATGGAGAGGTCTACGTGACCACGGTGCGGCACGAGCTCGTGCGGCTCGGTGCGGTGAAGTGGACGACGTCGCTCGTGCCGGCACGGATCGAATGCTCCGGCGACGCGCTACTCGTCGAGGCGGGCGGAGCGCTCGTCGCGGTCACCCGGTTCCTCGGCAAGCAGCTCGGCCGGATCGACAACGTGCGCGATCTGTGGCCCGCGCGCGATGACCCCCGCCAGCTCGAGGTCTCGACCGCGTGGGGCGTCGTCCACGCGTCGCATGATCTCGTCGAGCAGACCGTGCTCGCACTGCCACCGATGGGCCCGATGATCGCGGCGCACGGCGATCGCCGGCTCGTGCGGATGACGGCCGGCACCGCGGTGCTGCTCGATCGTGGCGGCGTCCGCGCGTACCTCGCGCTGCCCGAGACCAGCGCCGCGATCGGCGACGAGCGCGTGCTCGCCGGCGATCGTTACTTCGATCTTCCGGCGCCGTGGCACGGTCCACCACCGCGGGCTGGCTTGGCTGCACCGATCACGCTCGCGGCCGAGCTCCGCGATCTGCCGCCAGCGACGCCGCTCGATCTCTCACACGCCGTCGCGCTCGACGGCAACGACCGCACGATTGTCGCGACCGCGCTGACCGATCGCGAAGTGATCGTCGCGACCGAGCACCGCCTCGTCCACCTCGCACTCTCGCCGCTCGCGTGGCGCGCGCCTCATCTGCTCGCGGCACCGGTGACGGCGCTCGCCGCGTCCTCGGTCGGCGTTGCCTACGCCACCGCGACCGACGTCATCATCGACAACGAGATCGAGAGCCGTCGCGTTCACGCGGACCATCTCGAAACTCGCGCGCACGCCACGCTCGTTCGCACGGGCTCGCGCACGCTCGTGCTCGACGACGCCGCGCTGCTGCTCGGCGAGCTCGCCACGTCGATCGCGACGCTCACCGATTCGGGTCTCGTCGTCAGCTACGAGCGCGACCGGATCGTGGCCCGCCTACCGCAAGCGTGGATGCTGCCGGTGTGGTCGATCGCGGTCGATGGCGTCGTCGCCTCGGTCGAGCGCGCCGGCGATGGCGTGATCGCGATGCTCGAGGACGGCGACGCGTATCGCATCGATCGCAGCGGTCATCCGACCGCGATCGCGGGTCTTGGCCTCGCATGGCACGGCGAGCCGGACGTCGTGCTCGGCAGCGCGCCCGGTGGCCCGATCCCACCGAACCCGATCGTCCCGCCGGTCCAGCCGCCAGAGATCTACAAGCCGACCGATTTCGAAGTCGCGCCCGCGATCGCCACGCCGTGGCCGCCCGCGTCCACGTTGCCACCGATGGCGGCGAGCTGGCAGCTCACGATCTACGAGCTGACGGGCGGGGTGCGCGCGCGCAACGACTACCCGTTGACCGGCCCGATCACTCCCGCGCCGCGCACCGCCGGCGCACCTCTAGTCTACCGCGCCGGCCGCGACGTGCTGGTGATCGATCCCGGTAGCGGCGATCCGTTGCGGCGCGTCACGCTACCCGAAGAGGCACCGGTGTTTTCGACAATCGTCGACGGCAAACCGGTCGTGGGCACGATCCTCGCCGCCCCCCTGCGTGCCGTCGTGTTTTAGTGATACAGATCGTGGATGGCTCTTCCGCTCCGGGCTGCGCTGCGCTCTGCCGGCCGCTTCATGGTCAAGAACCCCACGACGATGCTGAGCATGGCCCGGCACGCGCTG
The DNA here is from genome assembly GCA_040004535.1 of Deltaproteobacteria bacterium. Lineage (GTDB taxonomy): Bacteria > Myxococcota_A > Polyangia > Haliangiales > Haliangiaceae > JABFXX01. The sequence continues at coordinate 80,879 of JBDUAS010000004.1, read as the reverse complement.
GGCATGCGGATCGCAGTGCCGCTGGACACGCTGCGCTGGTTCATCGCGAACACGCCGCCGTCCAAGAAGGCGCCACAGGACATCACGATCACGCCGCGGCCGCCCGCGATCGGGCTCGGCGCGACGATCGATCTCATGGGTACGACCGTCCGCGCGGGTGCGTCGATCCGGATCGAGCAGATCGAAGTCTCCGATCACAAATTCAAGGTCACGCTTCGGCTCGGCGACGTGACGATGAAGGTGCTCGGCGAGTCGTTCACGCCGGTCGCCGGCCTGATCAAGAGCGGCGCGCTCGATCTGTCGAAGCCCGGCAACCTTGCCAAGTTCATGCCGAAGAAGCCGGCGGTGCTGGTCGAGGCGCACGACGACGTGATCGTGCTCGACCTGATGCAGAACCCGAAGTTCGCGGAGAACGACAAGGTCCGCGGCATCCTCGGCACGCTGACGCCGGTCGTCCAGGTCTCCGGCATGACGACCGAAGGTGACTTCCTGATCCTGCAGCTGCGCGCGAGCCCGTTCGGGATTCCGCGTGCGCTCAATGCCGCGCGCCAGCTCGCGGCGGGCTGACCGAGACTGAAGATGGCCGAGGGGATTGCACTCCTCGCGACGACCAAGGCGGAGCGCTACGCCGAGGCGTTGCCGCAGCTGGAGTCGCTTGTCGCCGACGAGCCCGATCTGATCGCGAACCTCGCGAACGTCACCGCAACGCTCCACGCGTGCCTGCCGATCGCGAGCTGGGTCGGGTTCTACATCACGCGCGGCGGTGAGCTCGTCCTGGGGCCATTTCAGGGCAACGTCGCGTGCGTGCGGATCGCGTTCGGCCGCGGTGTGTGCGGCACGGCAGCGGCCGAGCGACGCACGCTGATCGTCCCCGATGTCGACCAGTTCCCGGGCCACATCGCGTGCGATGCCGGATCGAAGAGCGAGATCGTCGTGCCGATCGAGGTCGGTGGGAAGGTCGTCGCCGTGCTCGATCTCGATAGCTACGAGCTCGCGGCGTTCGACGAGACCGACGCCGCGTGGCTCGCGAAGGTCGCCGCGTTGGCCGCGCGCTTCGCATGGTGAAGTGGATCCTGCTGCTCGCGCTCGCGGCGTGTCAGACGCACCAGAGCACACCGCGCAACGAGACCGGCAGCGCGGCACCGGCGCTGCCCGCAGATGCGCACGTTGCCCGCGACGGTGACGAGATCGCGGCCGACGCGCGGGTCGTCATCGACGAACCGGAACCGGCGCCGGATCCGGGCAAGCAGATCTACGCGCTCGGTGCAGTGCCGGCGTGGCAGGCGGTGGTCGATCGCAGCTCGTACCTCGACCGTAGGGAGCAACACGGGGTCGTGTACGGCACGCTCGGGGAAGGGATCACGACGACGGTTCCCGCTTCCGGAACCGGATCGGGATCGAGGGGACTCGACGCAGGGATGGTCCAGGCGCCGAAGCCGTATGCGTGGTTGATCGACGATACCGAGGGTAATGGCTGCCTCGCGATTCGTGTCGCGCTACCCGACACGTCGAAGTCCAAGGCCGGCGCTCGCGTCGCGCTCGCGGGCTCGTGGGCGCTCGATGCCGATCGCAAATGGTTCTGGAAGCCGACGCTCGTCACGCCACTCGCGCCGGCGCCGCCGAGCAAAGCAAAGGATCCCCCGGCCGCGCCCGGTCACGTGATCGTCAACGGCGAGCTGCCGAACGGCGCGCGCCCGATCAGCCTCGCGAAGGAAGGCGACGCCGCGTACTTCACCGTGCTCGGCGCGCCGCCGTTTGCCGATGGTGATGGCTGGCAGGTCGCCGACGAGCTCGGCAATCCAGTCTACGCGCTGCTCAACATGCCGGGCGAGCGCGCGAGCTTCGGCGCGCAGGACATGCGGACCTCCGACGAGCACTGGGCCTTGAAGCGCGCGCAGACCTACTGGGTCCGGATCGGACCGGTCCACAAGCACGGGCCCGACAAGCCCGTCACGATCAACGCGCACACCGCGCCCGTGCGTGTGAAGTAGTCAGCGCTGCGGCACGATCATTCGCGCAGCGCCGGGACCCGTTGGCTTCGTCTGCTTCTCGGCAGGCTTGTGCTCCAACCACCACGTTTGCACGCGAACTTCAGTCCACGCGTGGTCGGGTGGCACGTCGATCGCGCGCAGCGCTGAAATCACGGCGCGTGCATCGCGCGGCCGGTCCTCGGGTCGCTTCGCGAGCAGCGCGACGACGAGCGTCTCGAGCCCGACCGGCAACCAGCCGCGCACGCGCCCGCGCAGATCCGGAATCGGCTCGAGCGCGTGCGAGCGCAGCGCAGCGTCCTCGTCGGGGCGCGGATAGACCTCGTTGCCCGCGAGCAACCACCACGCGACGCAGCCGAGTGCGTAGAGATCCGCGCGCTCGTCGACCGCAACTCCGATCGCTTGCTCCGGCGCGATGTAACCGGGCGTGCCGACGACGGAGCCCGCCGCGGTGAGCCGGCCCGACGGTGTGGTCTGCATCGTGGGCGCCGCGGGCGGCAATGCGACGATCTCTTGCGCAAGTGCGAGCGGCTCCGCCATCGTGTGGACGATCCCGAAATCGAGCAGCTTCACGACGTCGACCTCGTCGGCGGCGCGGCTGATCATCAAGTTCGCCGGCTTGATATCGCGGTGGAGCAGACCGGCCTCGTGTGCTTCGGCGAGCGACTGGCACGCCTGCATCAACAACGCGATCACGCGCGCGGCCGGCTGCGCGCCGTGAAACCGGACCAGCTTGTCGAGGTCGAGCCCGTCGAGCAGCTCCATCACGTAGAAGAACGTGCCGTCGTCGGTCATGCCGTAGTCGTACAGCGCGATCGTGTGGCGCGAACGCATCGCGGCGAGCGTCTGGGCCTCGCGCCGGAACCGTTCGCGGATCGCAGGCGCGTAGCTCGGATCGCTGAGTGCCTCGGGTCGCATCAACTTGATCGCGGCCTCGCGCGCGAGTAGCCGATGCTCCGCGCGCCACACCTCGCCCATGCCGCCCATCCCGAGCTTGCCGACGAGCCGGTAGCTGCCGAGCTCCTTCACGCGCTGCTCGGCCGACCGCGCATGCTCTCGCGCCGTGCGCACCGCGCGCCGCATGCGTACGAGGTTCCACGCGAACATCAGCGCGACGCCGAGCGCGATCGCGAGTGCGCCTCCGGACGCGAGTAGCGATTGTTTCTCGAGACGATGGGTTGGCCCGAGCAGCACGCGCTCGGGTACGAGCGTCGCGAGGTGCCAGTCGAGGGGCGCCGCGATGCCCGCGCGCTTACCGCCGACCGGTGCGACCGACGCGAGGTAGTCGCCATCGGGTGCGTGGAGCTCGAAGTACGTGAGCTCGTTCAGGGCATGACCGCCGATCGCCGCGAACAATGCCTCGAGCGCCGGATCCGCGAAGTCCTCCTGGCGCAGGAGGCGATTCTGTCGCGTCGCCGTCTCCGGCACCTGCGCCGCCGGATAAGCGAGGATCGTCCCGTCGCTCGCGAACACCAGCGTACGCGCACCCTCGAACGGCGGCCTCACCACGAACGCCGACATCTCGGTGACGTCGAAGTCGACCGTTGTCACCGCGACGAGCACGCCGGCCGAGTCGTAGATCGGCTCGGCGACGGTCAAGCCGGTCTTGTGCGACGTGAAGAACGTGCGCGGCGGCATCCACACACGCGCGCGATGCTGGGTCGCGAGCTGCCAGTGCGGCCGGGTCCGCACGTCGTACGTCGTCGTCTCGGTACCCGCGACGTGCGCGCCACCGTTCAGCGCGTAGTTCGTCCGCGTCCCCGCGACGGTCTCTTGCACCCGCAGCTCGCCGGTCGCCGGGTCGAGAAACGTGCCGCGCATGACGCCGCTCGGAAACCCGATGCTGACGTTCGCCACGCCTGGTCGGCCGACGCACAGGTCGCGCAACTGCACCGCAACCTGGTCGAGCGGCAGCGCCGGATCCGCGAGCGCTCGCAAGCTCGCGAGCATCGGCTCGGCCTGATCGAGCGCGAACGCGACATCGTGCTGGACATCGACCGCCTGCGCCGCGAGCTGGCGTCGCGCCATCGTGTTGCTCGCGTCGCGCGTCGCGCTGCGCCCGAGCAACAACACCGTCACCCCCACCGCGATCACGAGCAGCGGCACGAGGATCAACACTCCCGCCGGCGACGCCAGCGCGCGCCCGAATCGCTCCTGCGGAGGTGCGCCGGCGAGGCTCGGCTGCGAGGGCGCGGACACTTCGCGCTAGCGTAGCTCGTTACTGCGCGACGGTCGCGGCGTTGCCGCGCAGCTTCATCGCGCGGTCGATGAGACCGACCAGCTCCTTGCGGTCGTTGTTCGTCGCGTTCGCATCTGCGAGCGCGCGGGTGTCTTCGAGCGGCCACGTGGTCGCACCGCGCATGACATCTGCGAACGCGGCGACCGCGAACGCGAACTCGAGGTCCGACGAGGCATGGACGAGGTCCGCGGCCGGCGCCGCCGGCATCGCGAACGCGGCTTCGGTCGCGGTGTCGCCGTCGGGCGCCTTGTGGCGGAGTAGAGTACGAAGCCAAAAACCTGACGCGCATCGGGCCATCTTACGCTCAGCTTCGCCTTCGACAGCGCGGTCCCGGTCACAGCGGATGACCCTATGAAACGTGCATACGCTCCCAGCATGCATACGCTCACGGCGCTGCACGTCGCTCAGCCGAAGCGACCGGTGATGTAGTTCTCGGTCCGGGTATCACTCGGGTTCGAGAAGATCTTGGCCGTGACGTCGTACTCGACGAGCTGGCCGAAGCGCTCGCCGGCTTGGTCGAGCTCCGCGGTGTAGAACGCCGTGCAATCGCTCGTGCGCGCCGCCTGCTGCATGTTGTGGGTCACGATCACGATCGTGTACTTCTGCTTGAGCTCGCGCATCAGCTCCTCGATGCGCGCGGTCGCGATCGGATCGAGCGCGCTGCACGGCTCGTCCATCAGGACGACCTCGGGCTCGACGGCGATCGTGCGCGCGATGCACAGGCGTTGCTGCTGGCCACCCGACATGCCGAGCGCCGAGGTGCCGAGCCGGTCCTTGACCTCGTCCCACAGCGCCGCGCTTCGCAGGGAGCGTTCGACGATCTCGTCGAGCTTCTTGCGATCGCGGATGCCGTTGATCCGCGGGCCGTACGCGATGTTGTCGTAGATGCTCTTCGGGAACGGGTTCGGCTTCTGGAACACCATGCCGACACGGCGACGGACCTCGGTCGCCGAGACATCGGGGGCGTAGAGGTCGACGCCGTGATAGAGGACCTTGCCCTCGATCCGCGCGCCGGGGATCAGGTCGTTCATCCGGTTGAGGCAGCGCAACACCGTGGTCTTGCCGCAGCCCGAGGGCCCGATGAATGCCGTGATCTGGTTCTTGCGGATCGTCATGTTGACGCCGCGCACGGCCTTGTAGGAGCCGTAGAACACGTCGAGGTTCGAGACTTCGTAGACGGTGGGTGCAGTCATCAGCGCTTCCAGCATGCTCGGGCGCAGCTCCGGCACGGACGGAGCATTCGTCCGCACGGGCGTCTTCGTAACGGCGACGCTGGTGGGCTTTGCGGAGTTGACGACCATGCTGCCTACTTTCTACGGGTCGCGAGCGCCGTGATGACGCGCGCGATCACCGTGAGGGTGAACGTGAGCAGAACCAACGCGAGTGCCGCACCCCAGCCGCGCTCTTGTGCGCTCGCCACCGCCTCCTTCGCGTTCTCGAAGATCCGCGCCGACAGCGCGGTGTCGTCGCCATGGAACAAGCTCGTGTTGAGCACGCGCGTCGCACCGATGGTGAACAGGAGCGGCGCTGTCTCGCCAGCCGCGCGCGCGACGGCGAGCAGCGAGCCGGAGACGATGCCCGACGACGCCGCGGGTAACACGATGGTGAGGATCGTGCGCGCCTTGGTCGCGCCGAGCGCGTAGCTCGCCTCGCGCAGGCCGTTCGGCACGAGCTTCAACATCTGCTCCGACGCACTGATCACGATCGGCAGCATCAAACAGGCGAGTGCGAGCGCGCCGCCGAAGCCCTGGAGCTTGAAGTTCAGCGTCCACACGATATAGATGAACAGGCCCATCACGATCGAGGGCACGCCGGTCATCACCATGGCCATGAACCGCACGAGCTGCGCGAACTTGCTCTGGCCGCCGTATTCGTGGAGGTAGATCGCGCCCATCACGCCGAGCGGCACGGCGATCACCGTCGCCATGCCGGTGATCATCAGCGTGCCGATGATCGCAGGGCCCATGCCGGGACCCGCCACCCGGGTCGGCGGAATATCCGCGGTGAGGAACTTCGGGAAGTGCGCGAACAGGATCGCGCCGCCCTTCGCGAACACCGAGATCATGACGAGCACGAGCGGGATCGCGACGACGACGACCGCGCCGCCGAGCAACCCGGTCATGATCGTGTTCTTCGTCGTGCGCCACGTGCGGCGTGGGCGAAGCTCGAGGGCGCGGGCGAGCTCCTGCGGCATCACCATCAGGCGCCTCGCGTCTTCTGCATCGAGCGTTGCACGATGCGGCTGGCGACCAGGTTGACGATGATCGTCATCGCGAACAGCGTCACGGCGAGGCCGATCAACGCCGACTTCTGGAGGTCGCTCGCCTCGCCCCACTGGTTCGCGATCACCGCGGGCATCGAGTCACCGCTCTTCAGCGGATTCAGCGCGATCTGCGCCGAGCTACCGATCACGAGCGCAGCGGCGATCGTCTCGCCCATCGCGCGGCCGAGCCCGAGCATCACGGCGCCGACGAGTCCTCCCTTAGCGTGCGGAATGACCGCGGCGTTGATCATCTCCCAGCGCGTCGCACCGAGTGCGTACGCGGCTTCCTTGTCGGACTGTGCGGTCGTCTCGATCACCTCGCGTGCGAGCGACGTGATGATCGGGACGATCATGATCGCGAGGATGATGCCGGCGGTCAGGAACGAGCGGTTGAGGTGCGGCGCGAGCATCAGCACGCCCCACAACCCGAACACGACCGACGGCACGACCGCGAGCAGGTCGATCAAGTACACGAGCGGCCGCTTCAACCACGGCGGTGCGATCTGGGTGATGAACAGCGCGACGCCGATGCTGACCGGCACCGCGAGCACCACGGCGATCGCCGCGGTGTAGACCGTGCCCCAGATGAACGGCAGCGCGCCGAAGATGTTGTCGTGCTCGGACCACTTCGACGACGTGAAGAAGTCCAACCCCATGTGCCCGAGCACCGGCCGCGCACGATTCGTCATCGTGATCGCGATCAGCGCGAGGATCAGCAAGACCAGCGCGGCCGCGCCGATCGCGAGCCCGCCGAACGCTTTGTCGCCGAGCTGTCGATTGCCGCTGAGGTCGGGCTTGGTGGTCATTGAATCTTTGCGAGCTGTGCGACGGCCTTGTCCTGCAGGCTCTTCGGAAGCGGCGCGAAGTCGAGGCCGGGCAGTTCCTTCTGCGCGTCGCCGATGAGGTACGACAGGTACTGCTTGAGCGCGGCGCCCTTCTTCGGGTCGGCCTGCTTCGCGTAGACGATGACCCAGCTCTGATAGGTGATCGGATACGCGGCGTCGCCCTTCGCGTCGAGCGCGCTGAACGTCAGGTCATCCTTGACGTCGATGCCATCGCCGGCTGCCGAGGCGCTATCCGCGGTCGGCTCGACGAACTTGCCGTTCTTGTTCTTGATGTTTGCGTAGTGCAGCTTCGCGGCCTTCGCATCCGAGAGATCGACGTAGCCGATCGCGCCCTTCGTGGACGACACGATCTGGGCGACGCCGCCGTTGCCTTGACCCGCTTGCGTGTCCTTCGGCCAGTCGACCGTCGAGCCGCTCTCGAGCTTCCACGCGCCACCCGAGGCGGTGTCGAGGTACTTCGTGAAGTTGTCGGTCGTCCCCGATCCGTCGGCGCGGTGGACGACGACGATCGCTTCGGCGGGCAGCTTCGCACCCTTGTTGTCGGCGACGATCGCCGGGTCGTTCCACTTCTTGATGTCGCCTTGAAAGATCTTCGCGACGGTGTCGGGCGACAGGTTCAGGTTGTCGGCTCCCTGGACGTTGTACGAGACCGTGATCCCGCCGAGCAGGATCGGGAAGTACAGGACGTCCCCTCCCTTGATCTTCGCCTTGTCCTCGTCCTTGTACTTCGAGTCCGAGCCGGCGAAGTCGACGACCATGTCGGCGAGATCCTGGCGGCCCTTACCCGAACCGCCGCCGCCGTAGGTGAGCTTGATGTCGGGATGGCTCTTCATGAACGAGTCCATCGCGATCTCCTCGAATGCCTTCTGGAACGTCGAGCCGCTCGCGCTGAGCGAGACCGGACCGGACGGCTCGGGCTTCATCGCGCCCTTGTCCGACCCTTCGGTCATCTTCGGAGTTCCCTTGTCTTCGCCCTTCTTACACGACACGGCGAACAGGGCTGTGGAGCTGGCGAGGATCGCGATCCAGGTCTTCATGCCCAGGACCGTAGATCCTCGATACGGCGCCCTAACGGCAGCTCTGTGACGGGACGGTGACGTCGAGAATGGAACGATCTTGCGAGCTTCGATCAGCCGGAGTCAGTTCGACGGCACGACGACCGGGCGATGCCGCACGTCTTGCGCGCGCACCATGTAAACCACCTCCTCGGCGAGGTTTTTTACGTGGTCGCCGATGCGCTCGAGATAGCGGCAAACCGAGGTCAAAGGCAGCACACGGGTGACCGTGGCGGGGTCGGTCGCGACGTGTGCGAGTAGCTCTGCGAACTGGCTCGCATTGAGTGCGTCGATCTCGCGGTCTGCGGTGATCACCGAGGTCGCCCGATCCGCGTCTTTGGCGACGAAGCTATCGAGCGCGGCCTTGAGGTTCTTGTGAACCAAGCCGGCGAGCCGGCCGAGATCGGGGCTGTGACCGAGCGGCGGCAGGTGGTTGATCTCGAGCGCGCGCTTCGCGATACCCGCGGCGAGATCGCCGATCCGCTCGAGGTCGGTGACGAACTTCAGCGACATCGTGATGAACCGCAGGTCCGATGCCACCGGCTGGCGCGTCGCGAGGATCTGGAGCGCGAGCTCGTCGACCTCGTTCTCGTCGCGATCGATCGCCATGTCGTTGTCGATCACCTTGCGCGCGAGCTCGTCGTCGCGGTCGGCGAGCGATTGCATCGCGAGCGTGATCTGCTGCTCGCAGCGCCCGCCCATCGCGCATAACCGCTCGCGCAGCGTGCGCAGCTCGGTCTCGAAGTCCTTGCTGGTAAGCGATCCGATCATGAGGCGAGTGCTTTCTGTGGAGTGATGACGCGCGGGAGCTGGAGCCAGAAGATGCTGCCGCGCGGTGTATTGGGCTCGACGCCGACCTCACCCCCCATGCTCTCGACGAGGTGCTTGACGATCGACAGTCCCAAGCCGGTTCCACCCGCTTCACGCGAGCGGCTCGGATCGGCGCGATAGAAGCGTTCGAACACGCGGGCCCGGTGCTTGTCGGAGATTCCCGGGCCGTCGTCGCGGACCTCGATGCGGACCGTCGCATCGAGCTGCTTCGCGGCGACCCACACGTGGCCTTCGGCCTGGGTGTACTTGACGCCGTTGTCGATCAAGTTGACGAGGATCTGATCGAGCGCCTTCGCATCGGCGCGCACCTCCAGATCTTCGGGCACGTCGACGACGACTGAAATCTTGCGCGCCTGCGCCTGGGGCTCGACCGCGGTGAGCGACTGCTCGGTGACGGCCTTGACCGACGTCGGCGCGAGCTCGAGCCGGTACTGACCGGCGTCGAGGCGCGACAGATCCAACAGGTCGGCGAGGATGCGCGCGAGCCGCTCCGAGTTGCGATGGAGCCCTTCGATCAGCTTCGTCGCCATCTGCGGATCGTTCTTCGCACCGGCGAGCAGCGTCTCGGCGTTCGCGCGGATCACGGCGACAGGGGTGCGCAGCTCGTGCGAGACGTTCGCGATGAAGTCGCGACGCACGGTCTCGAGCTTGCGTACGGTCGTGACGTCCTCGAGGAGCAACACGCGGCCGGCGCGTCCCCACGTGCGCGCAGCGCGGATCAATGCGCGCGGGCCGTGCGGTAGCTGGACCTCGGCGCTCGCGTCGTTCGTGTGATCGATCAAATCGCGGAGCTCGGGCACGCGCACGAACTCGAGCAGCGGCTCGCCGACGAGCGAGCTCTGGACGCCGAGCATCCGGCGCGCGGCGTCGTTCAGCATCTCGATCTTGCGCTCGCCGTCGATCGCGATCACGCCTTGGGTGAGGCCGTCGGCAACCGAAGCGAGCAACGTGCGTTCGTGGTGGAGCGCGTCGCGGCTGCGCTCGGAATCCTCGGCGATCGCGTTGATCCAGCGTGCGAGCTCGCGCATGTCGGAGCTGCCGGTGATCGCGGGGATCCGCTTCGCCGGATCGCGGACGATGTTCTGGACGTCCTGGATCAGCGCGCGCATCGGCCGGCGCATGATCGCGACCGTCACGATCGCCGTGGCGGCGATACAGACGAGCGCGATCACGAAGTAGGTCATGCTTCCGCTTCCTCGGGCTCGCCCTTGAACCGATAGCCGACACCGCGCAGCGTCTCGATGTACGCGCCGGCATCGCCGAGCTTCTCGCGCAGCCGCTTGACGTGCGTGTCGACGGTGCGGGTCGTGACGTCCGCGTCGATGCCCCACACGTCCGAGAGCAACGCGTCGCGCGTCTGGACCCGGCCGCGACGCGACAGGAACGCGTGCAGCAGCCGGAACTCGAGCGCGGTCAACCCGATCTCGCCTTCGTCGACCCATGCGCGATGTGCGTCGCGATCGATCTTCAAGCGGCCGAACCGGATCAACGAAGGCTCGCCCTCGGTGCGTTGCACCCGGCGCATCAGCGCGCGGATCCGCAAGATCAGCTCGCGCACGCTGAACGGCTTGACCAGGTAATCGTCCGCGCCGACCTCGAAGCCGACGACGCGATCGATCTCCTCGCCCTTCGCCGTGCACATGATCACCGGCGTCTCGCGCGTGCGATCTTGCTCGCGCAACCGCCGGCAAATCTCGGTGCCGGCGAGATCCGGCAGCATCAGGTCGAGGACGATGACGTCGGGCGTCGGATCGCTCGACGCCGCTGCCAAACCTTGACGTCCACTGTGGGCGAGTCGAACCTGAAAGCCTTCCGACCTCAGGTTGTATTCGAGGGTCGTGGCGAGATCGACTTCGTCCTCGATAACCAGGACCAATCCGCTCATGCCCCAGCCTTAGCATGGTCCCGGTGACGGGAACGTGACGCCGAGGCGGCGACTCGTCGAAGTTGCCTAGAAGATGAAGAAGAAGGATCCCTGGACGCGGTGGTCGGTCGCGTCCTTCATGTCGACGTAGGTCTGATTGAACCAAGAGTATTCGACGCCTAGCCGCACCGCAGGAGTCAGGTCGACCATCACGTTGGCGTCCGCCCAGTTGGACGTGTCGAACACCTTGGTGGCCGCCCCGAACAGGTGGGCGTTACCCGAGCTCATGTGCGAGTAGTTGGCCGCGATCCACCACTGATCGTTGATGTAGAACTGCGCGCCGCCGAGGATCGAGGTCCACTGGATCGGGTGCAGCGTGCCATCGGGGCTGAACAGCGCGAGGCCACCGTCGAGCACGGTCGTGTACGTCGGTGCCGGATTCGCCATCGACGGGTTCGGTAGCGTCGGATTGGCGACGCCACCGCTGAAGCCTGTGTACTGATCCGCGACGCCCGCGCTGTAGACGAATTCGCCGTTGAGCGTCAGCGCGCCGGCGTGGCTCTTCTTGGTCGCAGGGACGACCGGGATCAGTGCGTCGACCGCGATGCCATAGCCATTCTTGGCGACCTGCTTGCCCGGAGTCGCCGAGAGCTCCGGCGGCGTGAACCGGCGGCCGATGACCGACACCCCGAGTGCGGCGCTATCGAGCGAGCTGCCCGTACTGCCGGCGGTGTGCCACGCCTTCACGCCCGGCAACATGATCTTGATCGCGGCGACCCCATCGGGCGTCTGCGACGCGCGCTCCGCCGGCCGGTTCGCGGCGCTCTGGAGCTCGACGTCGACGCCACCGCCCTCGATCACCTTGCCAATGCGGACCTGCGCGACGCGTGAATAGAGCTCGCCGGGGATGCCCTGGATCGCGACGGTGTTCGGTTGAAACAGCGACTGCCAGCCGAACAGGTTCCAATATTGGCCCGCGAGGATGTCGACGTACGGCGTCTCCATCTTCACGTTCATGTGGCGGATCCGGAACGTCGCGTTGCCGTAGAGCGAGGACTCGGAGATGCCCGGCGGCTGGTTGCCGAGGAAGTCCATCTCGAGCTGGGCACTCGCCTTGATGTCGTTGACCTCGGGCGCCGCGAGCTTGAAGCCGATCCGCGAGTTGCGCGGGGTGAACGTGGTCTGGCCGTGATCACCGGCGTACGTACCGGGACGTGCGATCGGGGCGCCACCGGCGAGCTCTCCGAAGCCCTGTGTCGAATCCCAGATCGCGTCGAGCTCGGCAAAGCCGTAGAGCGTCGCGTCCCACTTCGAGTGGACCGGCGGCGGCGGCTTGTCGTCCTTCTTCGGCTCGACTTTCGGCGGTTCGGCCGGCTGCTCGCCGATGGGTGGCGTCGGTGCGTTCGGCGGATTCGACACGGTTGGGGTGACGACCGGCTCGGAAACCGAGCCGGTGGCGGGAGGCGTAGGTTCCGTCGGCGTCGCCGGCGGCGTCGCCGGCGGCGTTGCCGGCGGAGCATTCGGATCTGGTGCCGGCTGCGCGAGGGCAGGCGACGCGATGGTGAGCGCGAGCAGTGAAACCAGGCGAGAGCGCTTTGACATGCTGCTCACCTTTACCGCGGCGCGTGGCACGAAGGTGACGCCGGCGAAACGATCAGCGCTTAGTCGTCCGCGAGCCAGCGATTCAGGGTTTTAGCGTCGATGTCGAGCCGCTCCGCGGTCCGCGTCTTGTGACCGCCGAAACGATCAAGCGCCCAGCGAGCATAGCGACGTTGGATCTCGTTCATGGGCAGCACGTCGCCACCGAACCACATCGGCGAGGTCCTGGAGGTTTCCACTTCGAGTCCGAGATCAGCGATCGAGATCTCGTCGTGCGCTGCGAGCAGCACGCCGCGTTCGACGACGTGGGCGAGCTCGCGGACATTGCCGGGCCACGCGTGATCGAGCAGGCGTCTCATCGCCGCGCGCGAGAAGCACCTCGCAACGGTGTTCGCATGGCGCGTGACGGCCTCGGCGAAGAAGTGCTCGACCAGGGGTGCAATGTCATCGCGACGCTCGCGTAGCGGTGGGACCTCGATCGCGAGCACGTTCAGCCGATACAACAAGTCTTCGCGCAGCGTCCCGGCGGCGACCGCCGCCCGCACGTCGCGATGGGTCGCCGCGATCACGCGGACGTCCACGCTCCGTTCCTGGGTCGCGCCGACGGGGCGCAACGTACCCGCTTCGAGCACCCGCAACAGCTTCGGTTGCAACGCGATCGGCATCTCCGCGAGCTCGTCGAGCAGCAGCGTGCCTCCATCGGCCGCGACGAACAGGCCGGGGTGATCGTGGGTGGCCCCGGTGAAGGCACCGCGGACGTGGCCGAACAGCTCGCTCTCGAGCAGCTGCTCGGGAAGAGCCGCGCAGTTGAGCGCGATGAACGGATGCTTCGCGCGGGTGCTCGTGCCGTGAATCGCACGCGCGATCGCGCTCTTGCCGGTACCGGTCTCGCCCGTGATCATCACCGGCACGCTGGTCGGTGCGATCCGGTCGACGATGCCGAGCACCCGCTGCATCGCGGCGCTGTGCGCGACGAGGCCGTGCAGTGCGAACCGCGCATCGAGCTGGCGGCGCATGCTCGCAGCCTCGCGCCGCAGGGCCCGCTCCGCGATCGCGCGCTTGACGTAGATCCCGAGCTCGTCGAGCTTGAACGGCTTGGTCAGGTAGTGATACGCGCCGCGCCGGATCGCCTCGACCGCCGAATCGATCGCGCCGTACGCGGTCATCACGATTACCTGGGTCTCGGGCTTCGCGGCGCGGATCGCGTCGAGCAGAGCGAGTCCGTCGAGCTCGGGCATGCGTAGATCGGTGACGATGACGTCGACGTCACCATTGGTGACGGCTTCGAGCGCGGCGCGGCTCGATCCGAACGCGGTCGCGGCAACTCCGAGATCGGTCAGCCCGTCGGCGAGCGTCTCCGCCATCGCGAGCTTGTCGTCGACCACGATCACGTTCGTCAGCGTGCGAGGCGTCATGCGGGACTCGATTCGAGCGGGATCCGGATACACGCGCGCGTGCCGTGCGGCGAGCGCTGCGCGAGGTCGAGCGAGCCACGGTGGGTCTTCGCGATCTCGTTCGCGATCGCGAGCCCGAGGCCGGTCCCTTCACCGGGAGGCTTCGTGGTGAAGAACGGCTCGGTCGCGCGCTTGGCGTGTTGCGGCGTGATGCCTTCGCCCTCGTCGGTGACGACGAACGCGATCTCGACGGCGTCGGCGGTGACATCGACGCGCACGGTGCTCCGCGGCGGTGAGGCGTCGCACGCGTTGAGCAGCAAGTTGATGAGCGCGTGTTTGAACAACAGCGGCTCGCAGCGGATCTCGGGAAGCCGACTCGCGACATGGGGCTCGAGCACCACGTTCGCGCGCACGAACCGGTGCTGGACGAGGGCAGCGGCCTCGGTCACCAGATCTTCGGCTTCGACCGACTGCAACGCGATCGGCGCACCGCGGGCCAGTCCGAGCAGGCCACGCACGACCTGATTGATGTGGTCGGTTTGTTCGAGGATGACCTGCACGCTCTTGATCGATCGCTCGTCGCCGGCGGCGCGGGTGAGCAGTTGCTCGGCGCGGCCGACGATCACGCCGAGCGGCGTCGACAGCTCGTGCGCGACGCCGGAGCCGAGCGCGGCCATCGTCGCGGCCCGGTGCAACCGATCGAGGTCGGCGTCGCGCGCACGCGCGGCCTCGGCGACCGCGAGGTCACGCGCGAGCTCGGCCTCGTGGTGTTGCTTCTTCCAGATCGCGTACGTGAATGCGGTCATCACCGCTGCCGCGAGCGCCATCGATAGCAGCACGCGGTCGCGGCCGCTGCGATCGCGATCGCGTTGGTGCTCCGCGCTGGTCGCGACCGCGATCATCCCGCCGTCGGAGGTCCGCGAGAGTCCGACCATCGCGGTCCGCGCCGGAAACCCGAGGCTGCTCGCGTCCTCCGGCGTCAGCCGCAACGAGGTCGCGTCGTTCGCGATCGCGCGGGACAGCGCGGGCAAAGACACCACGTCACCTGCGAGCGTCTTTAGATCTCCACCCGGCGGCGCGATCAAGATCAGCGAGCCACGGTGCTGGCGCTCGGCGAGCTTGGCGCGCGCGTCCGCAGGTGCGACCTCGAACGCCGAGGCCGCGATGCTGGCGAGCTCGGCCTGACGCTCGCCAAGATCCTCGAGCGCCGCATCCGAACGCGCGGTCTCGTCCCGATAGACGAGCGCACCGATCCCCGCGACGACGATGATCACGATCGCGACGAGCCAGCGGGTGCGAATCATGGATGCTGCACCGCGGCCGGAGCTAGGCAAGGTCTGCGCCACTCCCATCTGGTTGAAACAACCTAGCGCTATTCATGGCTCCGGGAACTATTCCGCATCGTCCGGGAAAAATTCCGGGTCGTGCCGAAGTGCGAACGAGATAACGGCGAGTTGGCCGTGGCATACGCCGTGCTGACGGGCTCGACAGCATCTCATGCACAGGTATGCGTTTGTATTCGCGGCCCTGTTTGCCTCACCGGTGTTCGGGCAGCCAGCCGCGCCGCCGCTGTCGCTCCGCCAGTCCCTCGATTACGCGCGGCAGCACCAGCCGTCGTTGATCGCCGCGCGTGCTCGCGTCGAGGTCGCGCGATCGCAGGCCCTGATCCCCGAGGCGGCCAAGGCGTTTCGCGTCGGCGCTGCAGCGGAGCTCCTCGGGGGCACCAACAACAACACGACTGCCTCGTACGCGACGCTCGGCTTTCTCGATCTCGCGCGCATCGGCGGGACGCCCGCGAATGCTCCGGTGTCGTGGGCGCCGGAGCCTTCCACGATCGTCGGGCTCTCGGTTCACAAGGAGCTCTACGACTTCGGCCGGCTCGATCTGCTGTCGGATGCATACGATGCGCAGGCACGGGCGGCGAACGAGACCGCACGCGCTTCCGCGCTCGATCTCGATCTCCTCGTCGAGGAGAGCTTCTACGCCGTGCTCGGTGCGAAGGCGGTCCTCGCCGCGTCGGAGGCCGCGGTCACGCGCTCCACGACGCATCGCGATTTTGCGAAAGCGCGGGTCAATGCGCAGCTGATGCCGCCGATCGAGCTCGCGCGCGCGGAGGCCGATCTCGCACGCTACCAGGTCTATCAGGTCCGCGCGCAGGGAGCGGTGAAGAGCGCGCAAGCCGTGCTCGCTGCTGCGATCGGTTCGGGCTCTCCCGCGGTCGATGCAGGGACCGACGACGTCGTCCTCGACGATCCAATCCGCGAAGCGCTCGGCGATGTCGAGACCCGGTCGCCGGAGCTCCGCGCGGCTCGCGATCAACTCGCCGCGCAGCGCTTGTTCACGCGTTCGATCCACGCCGAGATGCGCCCCGATCTCGGTCTCTCGGCAGAGCTCACTGGCCGCGCCGGTGGGGCGGCGGTCACGACGCATCCGACGCCTACGGGCGGTGGGTTCGTTCCCGATGTTCCGAACTGGGACGCGCTCGTCGTGTTCACCTGGCCGCTCTACGACCGCGTCGTGTCGGCGCGCGCCGATACTTCGTCGCGGCTCGAGGCGGTGCGCGCGGCCGAGCTCCAGCAGGTCACCGAGCAAGTCCGATCGATCGCCGAGCGCAGCTTCGTCGAGCTCGATGTCGAACGCGCGGCGCAACCCGCGCTCCAGCGTGCGGTCGATGCGGCCCAGGCGAATCACGCGCAAGCCGAGGCGCGTTTCAACGGAGGGCTCGGCACGGCGGTCGAGCTTTCGGATGCCGAGGCTCTCCTCACGCAGGCGCAGATCCAGCTCGCGATCGGCCAGTTCCAGCTCTCTCGCGCACGGGCCCAGCTCGTGCGGGTGCTCGCGGAGTCCAAATCATGATCGAACCACTCGAACCTTCCACGACCGCCGGCCGCCCCAACCGCGGCCGCGTGATCCTGTTCCTTACCGTCTCCGTCGTCGTGGTGCTCCTGATCGGCGGTCTGCTCTATCGAAGGGCCACCGCCGGCACGAACCACAGCGCACTCGCCGACGTGCCCAAGAACGTGACGATGGTGAAGGCGCTCGCGCAACCGTTCCAGGAGCGGCGGCGCTACGTCGGCACGATCGAGCCGTGGGTCGAGGCGAAGATCGGGCCGCAGATGGTGTCGGCGTACGTCGACACCGTGCTCGTGCGTCCCGGCGCGGTGGTCAAGCGCGGCGAGGTGATCGCGACGCTCGATTGCCGGAGCTCGTCGGCGCAGAACAGCGCGATCGCGGCGCAGGCACGGGCCCTCGACGCGATGCGAACGGCGTCGGCGGCCGAGGCCGGGCGCGTCGCGAGCCTGCTCGACGGCAAGTACGTCTCCCAGAACGAGGTCGATATGAAGAAGGCGGACGCGGCGAGCAAGACCGCCCAGCTGTCCGCGTTGCAGGCCCAGCTCCAGAACTCGTCGCTGCAGGTCAACGACTGCGTGTTGCGCGCGCCGTTCGACGGCGACGTCGCCGAGCGCATGGGTGACCCCGGCATGTTCGCGCGCCCCGGGACCTCGATCGTCACGATCGTCGATCGCCATGTCGTGCGCGTCACCGCCGATGTTCCCGAAGACGATTTCGCCCACGTCGCCCCCGACACCGAGGTGCGCGTCCACCTGCTCGCGACCGGCAAGGAGCTCACGGCCAAGATCTCGCGGCGCGCGCCGTCGGCGGATCTCGACACGCGCACCGTGCACATCGAGCTCGATGTCGACGATCCGCAGCGCGAGATTCCAACCCACACCACCGCGGAGCTGTCGCTCGATGCCGGCGCACCACTACCGGCGACGGCGATCCCGATGATCGCGGCGACGGTTCACGGCTCGAAGACGCAGGTGTTCGTGGTCAAGGACGGCGTCGCGCACTCGACGCGCGCGAAGTTGATCGGCGAGCGTCAGGGCGTCTACTACGTCGAGCCGTCGCTACCTGCGGGCGCGCTGCTGGTGACCGAAGGTCGCGGGCTCCTCGACGATGGCGACAAGGTCACCGGCAAGGAAGAGCCGTGGGTTCCCGAGGCCGCGAAGCCCGATGCGGAGAAGCCGAAGGCCGCGCCGTGATCGAGACCTCCCTCAAGAACCCGATCGCGATCGCGATGGCGTGCATCGCCGTGATGGTCTTCGCAGCGGTCGTCACGCCGCGTATGGCCGTCGATACGTTTCCGGACCTCACGCCGCCGGTGCTGGTGATCGGCACGCTCGCGCCCGGTCTCGGTCCGAAGGACGTCGAGAAGACGTTGACCTGGCGGATCGAGAAATACGTGAGTGCGACGCCCGGCGTCGACCACGTCGAGAGCACGTCGCGCAACAACCTGTCGGTCGTGTTCGTGTGGATGAAGTGGGGCACGAACCTCGACGCGGCACAGACGCTGGTCCAGCAGCAGGTCGCGTTCGCGATGGCGGCCGTGCCGAAGTCGCTGGGCGTGCTCCCGCCGTTCGTCTTGCAGTACGACCCGTCGAACGCACCGGTCGTCCAGGTCGCGGTCTACGGTGGCGGGCTCTCCGGCGCGCAGCTCTACGACTACGCGCAGAACAACATCGAGCCGAGCCTCGAGGGCATCTCCGGCGTCGCGAGCGCGTCGGTCAACGGCGGTCGCACGCGCCGGATCAACGTCGTCGTCGATCCGACCAAGGCTCAGGCGCGTGGAGTGACCAGTCAGGACATCGCGCACACCGTCGCGAACGCGAGCCCGCTGTTGCCCTCCGGCGAGCTGATCACGAAGCGGTTCGACGCGAACCTCTACACGAACTCCGTCGCCGAGCGGATCGCCGATATCGGCGACGCGATCGTGAAACGCCCGAACGGCAAGCCGGTGCGGGTCAAGGATGTCGCGACCGTCGTCGACGGAGCGTCGCCCCAGACCCAGGCGGTGTCGATCAACGGCGCGGACGGGGTTTACCTCAACGTGTTGCGCATCCCCGGCGGCAACACGATCGACATCGTCGACGCGGTCAAGGCCACGATCGCGAACATCCCGAACTTGCCGCCGGGCATGGTCGTGAAGCCGATCTTCGATCAATCGACGTTCGTGCGGAGCTCTTACGCGGGCCTCAAGAAGGAGATCCTCCAGGCGCTCGTCCTCGTCGCGCTCGTCATCCTGGTGTTCCTCCAGTCGCTGCGCGGAACGCTGATCGTGTCGTTCGCGATCCCGCTGTCGTTCGCGATCACGTTGATCGTCCTCAACGCGACCGGCCAGACCCTCAACGTGTTCACGCTCGGTGGGCTCACACTCGTCATGGGCCGGCTCGTCGACAACGCGGTCGTCGTACTCGAGTCGATCCACCGTCACCGCAGGGAAGGGTTATCCGCCGCACAAGCTGCCTATATCGGAACCAAGGTCGTCGTGCTGCCGGTCCTCGCATCGACGCTGACCACCATGGCCGTGCTGTTGCCGGTGTTGTTGTTCGCGGGCCTCGCCCAGAAGCTGTTCGTGCCACTCGCGATCACGGTCGCGGTGGCGATGGCCGCATCGTTCTTCGTCAGCGTGATGCTGACGCCGGTCGCGTGCCGCTACCTCCTCCGCGACACCACACCGGGTCCCGTCGCCCAGAAGCTCGAGCACCGGATCACCGGGATGGCGAACGGGTATGCGCGCGTCCTCGACCGGGTGCTCGATACCGGCTGGGCGATCGTCGCGGGCTCGCTGATCCTCGTGGTCGCGAGCGGCTGGATCGCGACGCACCTGCCGAGCGTGTTCTTCCCGCAGATCGACGAGTCGATGGAGCGGATCTACGTGCGCCTCGCGCCGGGGACCTCGATCCAGGAGTCGTCGCGCAAGATGCAGGCGATGGGCGACGACCTGAAGAAGAAGTTGCCGGGCGTCGATCTGGTGCTCACGAACACCGGTTCGCCCAAGGCGGCTCGCAGCGCGATGAGCTCGCCGAACTGGGGACCGCACATGGGGTTCATCCGGCTCGGCTTGACCGACCCCGAGACCCGCTCGGACTCGCAGCAGGACATCGCGGACCAGGCCCGCGCGATCCTCGTCCACGATTTCCCCGGCGTCGACTTCCTGCAATGGCCGGGCGGCCTCGTCGCGAGCGTGTTCTCGAACGGCTTCAACGCGCCGCTCGTCGTCGAGGTCCGCGCCGATTCGCTCGAAGCACTCGAATCCGAATCGCGCGCGGTCGCGGAGGTCGCGAGGACGGTCGGCGGCGTTCGCGATGTCTGGCAGACGTTCGAGTCCGACTATCCCGAGGTTCACATCGATACGGATCGCGAGCGGGTCGGCACCGTCGGCGTGAGTGCGCGCGGGGCGGCGCAGGCGACGCTCGATGCGACGGTCGGCAACATCAACACGCCCTCGGTGTGGGTCGACGGCGGCAATGGCGAAGCGTACTACCTGGTCACCGAATACGACGACAAGCGGATCAACGACACGGCCGCGTTGCGCACCATCCCGCTGCGGATCGCCGCGAACGGTGCGGCGGTGACGCTCGGCTCGTACGGCGTGATCCGGCGCTCGACCGGGCCGATCGCGATCGAGCGCGATCACCTCCAGCGCGCGTCGCACGTCATGATGCAGACCGAGGGTCGCGACCTCGGCACTGCCGCGGCCGAGCTCGAGGCGAAGCTGAAGAGTGATCCACGCACCGCGAACATCAAGTTCGAGTTCGTCGGTCAGATCGAGCTGATGCGGACGACATTCTCGGGGCTCGGGCTCGGCATCGGCCTCGCGGTCATGGTCGTGTTCATGATCATGGCGTCGCAGTTCAAGTCGCTGCGCATGCCGCTCGTCATGCTGTTCACGATCCCGTGCACGTTGATCGGCATCGTGCTCGCGTTGCTCGCCGGCGGGATGGGCTTCTCGATCACCGCGCTGATGGGCGTGTTGATGGTCGTCGGCATCGCCGTGTCGAACGGCATCTTGCTGATCGATCACGCGCGGATCAAGCTCGACGAAGGGCTCGACAAGCGCGCGGCGATCCTCGATGCGGCACGCGTCCGGTTCGTCCCGATCGCGATGACCACGCTCGCCACGGTGATCGGCCTCATCCCGACCGCCGTCGGGCTCGACCCCGGCGCCGATGCGAACCGGCCGCTCGCGCTCGCCGTCGTCGGCGGGTTGACGTCGTCGACGCTGCTGTCGCTGTTCCTCGTGCCGGTGATCTTCATGGCGCTCGCGAAGCGCTCCCAGCCGACGACGCTCGAGTAGCGGCTACGGAAGATCGCGGCCATCCAGCCCGGTGCGTCGGAGAAGGCGCCCGAGCCCGAGCGTCACGTGCGTCACGTGGGCTAGCGCGCGCGTACGTCGGCTTCGACCGTGACCGCGACCCGGAGCGCGTTCGAGATGATGCAGTGCTTCTCCGCGGTCGCGAGGATGCGCTGCGCTCGCTCGACATCGGCGGCCGCGACGACGAGCTGGATCGCGAGCGTGATCGACGTGAACACCGGGCCGGTCGGACCCTTGTCCAGGATCCCGGTGCCGGTGCCCTGCCAGCTGACGCCCTCGAGCTCCTCGTGGCGCGCGTACGCCTCGAATGTGGTCCACAGACACTGGAGGACGGCGCCTACCAGCAGGTCCTCCGGGCTCCACACCTCGTTGCTGCCGCCGAACTGAGGCGGCGCGCCGATGGAGATCGCGGCCCGTGGCGGCGCGGTGAGACGGCGATCCTGCAGCTTGACCGAGTACGTATGGGGAAACGGTGCGGGCTTCGCCATCTCAAGCTGCCTGGTTACGTGGACGGGCAGGGCAGGTCGTGATGCCGAGCACCCGGTACAGCGGGCAGAACCCGACGAGGCCGGTCGCGAGTGGCACGAGCCCGATCAGACCCCACAATGTCTTCGGTCCGATGAAGACGAGCGAGAGCAAGATGATTCCGACGAGCACGCGCAGTCCACGGTCGAAGGATGATTCGTTGGTCAGCATGGTGTAGCTCCTTGCGAGATCAGAGCCAAACGGCGCGTGGAGGGTTCGCGCGATCACACCCGCCGCAGACCGACGAGCTGGACCGTGGCACTCGGGCCATCATGAAAGCGGCCCTCGTGGATCTCGCGGTTGGCCTCGCGTGCGATGACGAGCTCGAGCGGGCTCAGCTGCGCACGCAATTCGGAGAGCGTGCTGAGCAGAGCGAGCTCCTTCGGGCCCCCCGTAGCGAGGGCTAGCTGCTCGGGCCGGTACGTCTCGAGCACGAGGCAACCACCGACGCGCAAGGCTTGCGCGATCTGCGCGTGCACCCGTGTGCGTACGGCCGGCAAGACGTGCGCGAAAATCTCGACGATCCCACTCCAGCGATCGAGTCCGAGATCGAAGGTCGCGAGGTCCGCCTGCACGAGCTCGAGCGTGACGCCATGGCGTCGCGCGAGCCGCTCGGCCTTGTGCAATCCTTCGATCGCTAGGTCGACGGCGGTCACCTGATAACCGCGCTGCGCGAGGAACACTGCGTTGCGCCCTTCACCTTCGGCCAGACACAGCACGGGTCCGGGCGGGATTTGGTGAGCCTCGGCGCGCAGAAAATCGTTGGGCTCGGTGCCGTAGGCGTACTCGTCGCTGCCATATCTCTGATCCCAGAAGCTGGTCATTGGACCTCCAAGCTGGACGCGCGTGTCACGCCACGCGCGCGGTGCCTTCGAACGTGAAGCTCAGCCACCTCGCACCGTCGGCGTAGTCCGCGTGCAGGTCATCGGAGAGAAATCCGGCATCGCGCAGGATCGCTGGGATGTCGCGGTCGAGGTGGCATCCTCCTCCGATCCGCCGCCACACGGGCGTGAGCCAGTGCTGCCACCGCCGAGTCGCGGCGTCGCGCGCGAGCCCGTGCTCGACGAACACGAGCTCGCCGCCGGGGCGCAGCACGCGACGCAGCTCGGCCAGCGCGCCTCCAGGATCGTCGACGCTACATAACGAATACGTGATCACAGCCGAGTCGAACGTTCGATCGGGAAACGGCAAGTGTTCGGCATGGCCGCGGACGAGCTCGACTGCCACCGGCGCGGTCGTGGCGCGCCGCGCCGCACGCGCGAGGAGCGGGGCCGAGCGATCGATTCCGGTCACCTTCGCCACCGAGGAGGCGTCGTAGAACGCGAGGTTGAGCCCCGACCCCACGCCGAGCTCGAGCACGTCGCCGTACGCTCGCGGCACCCACCGCTTGCGCTCCTCGAGGATCGCCGTGCTGCGGCACGCCTTCTCGATGAGGTGCGGCAGGACGCGATCGGCCCACAGGCTGGATCGCGTACTCACTCGAAGGCAGTCCCGCACCGGCAGCCTGCACGCTTCAGGATCTTCGCGAGCGGGCAAAAGCCGGTGAACGAAGACTGGAGCAGGTTCGCTCCGACGAACCCGGTCAGGAAAAGGAACTTCGAGCTCACGGTCACCGCGAGCACCGTGCCGAGAAGCACCATCGCGCCGGCGAATGCGAGGACCAATCCATCGATCGTGAGAGTAGGCCTTTGCACGTGCTTCGAGAGCCAGCTCGACCCCGAAAGGGTTCACGGCTCGGGACAGATCTTCCAGGTCGGAGCCGTTCGATCACGCGTACGAGGCGGCGAGCTTCGGGTCGCGCGAGGGTTCGGACAGGATTCAGCCCAGCGGCCCGAGGTGGCGGGCCCGGCGCAGCTCCCGGCGCTTCATCAGGAAGTACACCACCGGCACGGTCATCCGCGACAGCAGCAGCGACGCCACTTCGCCCGCCATCAGCGAGATCGCGAGGCCCTGGAAGATCGGGTCGAACAGGATGATGAAGGCGCCGACCACGACCGCGGCGGCGGTCAGGACCATCGGCCGGAACCGGATCGCGCCCGCATCGACCACGGCCTGTTCCAGCGGCACGCCCTCGGCGAGGCGCTGCTCGATAAAGTCGACGAGGATGATCGAGTTACGCACCACGATCCCGGCGCCCGCGATGAAGCCGATCATGGACGTCGCGGTGAAGAACGCGTTCATCGCCCCGTGCGCGGGCAGGATCCCGATCAACGAGAACGGGATCGCGGACATGATCACGAGCGGGGTCTTGAACGACTGGAACCACGCGACGTTGAGGATGTAGATCGCGCGTGGTCTTCGCGAGCTCGGCCGTGATCCGCGCGGCATCGACAGCGCTCGCGGCCTCGGCGCGTGCCTCCGTCGCGTGATCCAGCTCGGCGCGCCCTCGCGAGATGCCGGCGCGGACGTCGTTGGCCTCGAGCTCGACGAGCACCTGCCCGGCGCGCACCCGATCGCCGGCGCGCACCCGGACGTCGCGGACGTATCCAGAGGTCTTGCTCGTCAACGTGATCGTCGTGCGCCCGCGCACCGTGCCGCTCGCGAGGTACAGCTCCGCGAGTGGCTCGTCGTGCGCGGTCGTGGCCGCGACACGGATCGCTGTGCCGGCGACGGCCGCCTCGCGCGGCTCCTTGCGGCCGCATCCCGCGAGCGCCAGCCCCGCGACGGCGAGGATCCACGCGGCCTCAGCGCGCACCGCGCACCTCCGACGAGGGGAGGGCCTTGACGTGATCGATCAAGACGTCGAGGCCGTCGACCCCGATCGCGCCGGCACGGCGGAACACCAGGACGCCATCGCGGAACACCATCAGCGTCGGGATCGCGGAGATCTCGAACCGGGCCGCGAGCTGGGTCTCTCCGTCGGTGTCGACCTTGCCGAACGTGACGGTTGGATGGCGCTGACTCGCGGCCTCGAACACCGGCGCAAACGCGCGGCACGGGCCGCACCAGGCGGCCCACCAGTCGATGACCACGATGCCAGTCGCGATCGTGCGATCGAACGTCTTCTGCGTCAGCGCGACGGACATCGGTGCCTCATGTCGCCGTGAGAGCCGAGGCGCACCGAAACGATTCAGGCAGGTTGACAGACCGAGCGATCTCGCAAAGGTTGTGGGGGCATGGCCGACCAACCCGACGCCGAACTGATCGCCGCCGCCCGCGCGGGGAATCGCGAGGCGCTCGACGAGCTGCTGGAGCGTTACGAGCCGCAGATCTATCGATTCGGCCTACGGATGTGCGGCGACGAGGAATCCGCGCGCGAAGTGCTCCAAGAGACCCTGCTCGCCGCGTTCCGCCACCTCCCGGGGTTCCGCGGCGATGCTGCGCTGTCGACGTGGCTCTACCAGATCGCGCGCAGCTTCTGTATCAAGGAGCGTCGCGGGCAGCATCCGACTCGCTCGCTCGACGACGCCGGCGCACCCGAGCTCGTGGATCCGACGCCCCAGCCGGACGCACGCATGCACGCTCGCGAGATCGGTGAGGCGCTGTCGCGCGTGATCGCGGCGCTGCCGGCAGAGCAACGGGAGGTCCTCGTCCTGCGTGACGTCGAGGGGCTCAGCGCCGAGCAAGCGGCCGACGTGATCGGCATCGAGGTCGGCGCGCTCAAGAGCCGCCTGCATCGCGCGCGCATGGCGTTGCGCACCGAGCTCGCCGGCACGCTGGGTGCGAACGCAGATGCGGAGCCGTGCCCGGAGCTGGCCCAGGAGCTCACCGCGTACGCCGGCGCCGAGATCGATCAAGCGACCTGCGTGCAGATCGAGAACCACCTCGCGACATGTGCACGGTGCGCCGGTGCGTGTGATGCGCTCAAACGCACGGTGTCGCTGTGTCGCCGGTTACCCGGTGATGTCGTGCCGGCCGCGGTGCGTGCAGCCGTCCGCGACGCGATCGTGGCTGCCATCGCGATGTGAATCCGCCCATCGCTCAGATGCGCTCGATCACGCGCACGAGCCGCTGGCGGACCTCCGCTGCCAGCTCGGCGAGTTGCGGATCGCGCGAGGCCATCGTCTCGGCTGGATCGATCGCGACGACGGTCGCACCGCCACCATCGCGCTCGTAGACGATGAGGTTGCACGGGAGCATGACGCCGATCTCGAGCGCGATGCCGAGCGCCTTGTGGGCGAGGGTGGGGTTGCACGCGCCGAGGATCTTGTAGCGCCGGAACGCGACGCCGAGCTTCTTCGCGAGGGTCGCCGTGACATCGATCTCGGTGAGCACACCGAAGCCCTCGGTCGCTAGCACCTCGGGTACGCGCGCCAGGGCCTCGTCGTAGCCGAGCGCGAGCTCTCTGCGGATACCTGGGATCGTTGGGGGCATACAACGTGAGAGCCAGGCAGCGCGCAAAGGGTTCGCCCACTCGCCCAGGCCCGAACTTGCCGGCTTGACTTCCGGGATTCGGTGCTAGTTTCCGCCCTAATGCGCGTGTTTCTTCTGATTCTCGTGGTGGCGGGCTGTGGCGGTGGACATCAGGCGAAAACCGACGCGTCGGTCGACGCCGCGCTCGACGCCGCGATCGACGCACCGGTCGATGCTCCGCTCGCGCCGGTGTTTCGCAATCCGGTCACGCTCGACGACCAGACACTCGCGACGAAGGCGCTCCAGTTGATCGGCGCGAACGTGAGCGGCGCGCAGACCGCGTCGTGCAACTCGTGTCACACGCTGACCCGGCAGCACATCCGGTACTGGCGTGGCCTTGGCGACACGGCGATGGCGAGTTGCCTCACCGACCTCACGGTCCAGTCGGCGCAGTCGGCGAAGCAGATGCTGGATTGTCTGCGGTTGAACCCGGCGAACGGCGATTCGGCGTTCGTGACCCAGAAGCTCGGGATCTATGCGTCCGCAGGCCGGCTCCCGTGGTTCGACTACACGTTCAAGGTCGCGTACGGCGCGAATGCGACGACCGAGCTCTCGACGTTCATCACGACGGCCGCGATGCCCCACGGCTCGACGGTGACACCGTTCACGCAGCCGCAGTTCGACATCGTCGCGGAGTGGTTCGCGCGCGGCCTGCCGCTGCTCGACGAGACGTTGCCCGAGGATCCGCCGCCGTCGACGTGCGACCAGAGCATCTCGGCCGACGTCGCGACCCACGTCACCGCGATGGCAACCCAGGGTTGGCGCGCGGTCAACCGCGACAACCTGCTCGCGATGTACGACTGCGGCACCGCGACCGACCCGAAGAACTGCCTCGCGGATCTGCCGCGCGCCGCGGATGTCGCCGACAGCGCGACGTGGGATGCCGGCGGTAGCCACATCCGGCTCCTCAAGACGATCACGGCGTATCAGTCGTCGTACTGGACGCGGAGCTCGGCCGACGGTCGGTTCGTCGCGCACGGCGGTGGCTCGGGTTCGATGGGCACCGTGCAGGACCTCCAGCGCGGCGTCGCGGTCGGCGTCCCCGCGCCCTACGACCCGGGGTTCTTCCCCGATAACTCGGGTTGGATGTTCCAGGGCAATGGCAACAACTCGTGCTCGATGGCAGTCCTCACGTCGCTGACCGGCGCTGCGAATTCGCTGACGATGACCGAGCCCGGTTGCACGAAGCTCGGCGAGGTCGGGCTCTACCAGCACGTCGGCAAGGTGCTCGGTGGTGGTGATTACTTCGCGATCAACGGTGCGTTCTTCTCGGACAACGGCGGCTGGTTCTCGTCGCAGGATCCAGGCGTGAGCGCGGACTCGTTCACGACCGCAAACTTCACGCCGATGATCTTCGACGGCCAGACCTACGTCGAGAAGCAGGCGGTCAGCGTCGCGCAGCCGTTCGAAGGTGACGCGGTGCTCTCGCCGTCCGCGCGCGTCGAGCTCACGCGCGTCGCCGGTCCGGGCGGCCAGCTCGGCTATGTCCTGCACAAGGTGATGGCGACGCCGGCGGGCGCGACGTACACGATCACGACGCCAGAGATCGCGCGCTACTGCCTCGCCGGTGGCAAGCCCGGGTTCTCCTACGACGAGCGCTGGATCGTCTATCACCACTACACGAGCGACCGCGCGGACCTCTACCTGATGGACCTGCGGACCGGCGTGCCGATCCAGATCACGCACATGGGCGCGGGTCAGTACGCGCTGTTCCCGCACTTCCGCAGCGATGGCTGGATCTACGCCGATGTGCGCGAGCCAGCCCAGACCCGCGAGATTTTGATCGCGAGCGACGCTGCGCTGCTGCTTGAATAGTACGCTCGTGAATATGTTGACGGGCAAGCAACGCCATCACCTCCGCGGGCTCGGCCACGCGCTGAATCCGATCGTTCAGGTAGGGAAGGGCGGCCTCGACGAAGGCTTGATCAAGGCAGTCGAACAAGCGCTCGCCGATCACGAGCTGATCAAGATCAAGGTCGGCGACACCGCCGAGCTCGATCGCCACTCGGCCGCCGAAGAGATCGCCGTGCAGACCCGAAGCGAGGTCGCGCAGGTGATCGGGAACGTCGTCCTGCTGTATCGCGCGAACGAAGAGCCGACGATCCAGCTCCCGTAGCGGCGACGCTCTAGCGATTTCTCCGTCACCGCGCGTCAGTGGCGTCGCAGCCGCAGGCGGGCCGCCGGGAAGTCACTTCCGGCTCGTCCGCGCGGAACCAGGCAGTTCGCCCCGCGCGAGATCCTCGCCAGCATGCGTGCGAAGCTGCAGCGGTTGACGAACGTGGCGCGGCTTCATCGCGCGAGCCCGAAAGGATCGCTAGCGTCCGAACAACGAGCGGATCGCCTTGCCGAGGCCACCGCCACCGCTCGCCGCCTCGGTCGCCTTGCACTGGCAGCGCTCTGCCGCCGGCACGTGACCGAGGACTTGCTCGACATGGGCGCCGCAGCCGGCCCAGCTCGGTCGTTTGCACTTGCTACACGTGATCGCTCGACACATCGGTGCTCCTTCTGCCATGAGAGCCAGGGCGAGCGCAAAGGGTTCAGACAATTGCGAGTCGGACGAATTCGCCACGGCCGAGGGACGATGACCCGCGAGATCCTGTTGCGCGACGCGGGGATGAGCCTGACGTGATCATTTGAACCCCAACAAGTCTGGTAAATATAGTCGGTGATCGACGTCCTGCTTCTCCTGGCGCTGACGGGCCTGATGCAGGCGGCGCGCAGCTTCGACACGAGCGGCGCTAACGGCGGCACGGAGCTGGCGTTCGGATTCTTGCTGCTCGCTGCATTCTTCGCGGCGCGGATCGGCGTGCGCATCGGGCTGCCCAAGCTCACCGGATATCTGCTCGTCGGCATCGTCGCCGGTCCGTACGTGCTCGACTTGGTGTCGACGCAACAGACGGTTTCGCTCGGCATCGTCAACGGCGCGGCCACCTGCATCCTCGGGTTGTCGGCGGGTGGCGAGCTCGACCTCAAGCGCGTCAAGCCACTCGTCCGAACGCTGCGTGCGATCACGGTGTTCGGCGTGCTGGCCGCGATGGTCGTGTTGGCCGTGGTGTTGTTCGTGCTGCAGCCGATGTTGCCGATGTTCTCCAACACGACGCTGATCCAGACGCTGGCGATCTGCGCCGTCGTCGGCGTCGCGCTGTCGGCACAGTCGCCGGCGGTGGTGATGGCACTCCTTGCCGAGACGCGAGCCGACGGCCCGCTGAGCCGGACGATCCTCGCGACCGTGGTCGTCGCTGATCTCGTGGTGATCGTCGTGTATTCGATCGTCGCGGCGGTCACCGGCGCGGTCGTCGGCAGCGGTGTCGATATCGGCGAGACGATGATGTCGATCGGGTGGGAGCTGTTCGGCTCGATGGCCTTCGGGGTCGTGATCGGAATCCTGATCGCGCGCTACATCATCTCGGTGAACAACGGGAACGTGTTGTTCGCGCTGCTGGTGTGCATCGTCGTCGCGGAGATCGGTAGCCGGATCCATCTCGATCCGCTCGTCGTGATGTTGTCGGCCGGGGTGTGGCTCAAGAACTTCTCGCGCGCCGATGCGAACGCCCTCTTGCATAGCTTCGAGGCCGCCGAGTTGCCGGTGTTCCTCGTGTTCTTCTCGCTCGCGGGATGCAAGCTCGATATCGGGACGTTGGCCGCGATGGCGGTTCCTGTCGTGCTCGTCGCGGCCGCGCGCGCGACCGTGTTTTTCTTCGGCTGCAAGCTGGCGTGCAAGCGTACTTCCGCTGATCCATCGGTGACGCGCTATGCGTGGACGGGCCTGGTCCCGCAAGCGGGCCTGTCGCTCGCCCTGGTCGTGGTGATCCAGAAGAACTTCCCGAGCTTCGGCGGGCCCGCTGCGGTTCTGTTGCTAAGCGTCGTCGGGCTGAATCAACTGTTTGCGCCCGTCTTGCTCCGTCTCAGCCTGATCCGCAGCGGCGAGGCGGGGAAACGCACGGCGCAGGTATTCGCGCACTGAGGCCAGCGCCGATTCTTCACGCGTTGCCGACGCAACGAGTCAGCGCCTCGAGCTCTGCGATCTGCTTCGGGCAGGCGGCGGTCAGGACCTCCGGCGCGCCGGTCGTGATCACGAGATCGTCCTCGATCCGCACGCCGATACCGCGCAGCGCATCGGGCACGCCCGGCGCGTCGCTCGCGATGTAGAGGCCGGGCTCGATCGTGATCACCATGCCCGGCTCGAGCGCGCGCGCCTTGCCACCGCGGGTGTATGCACCGGCATCGTGGACATCAAGGCCGAGCCAGTGGGACGTGCCATGCATGTAGAACTTGCGATAGCTGTGGTCGGCGATCAGCTCCTCGACCGAGCCCTGCACCAGCTTCAGCGCGACCATGCCTTCGGTCAGCGAGCGCACGCAGTACTCGTGGATCTGCTCGAGCGTCGCGCCCGGCTTCGCCATCGCGATCGCGCCGAGCTGGGTCGTCAACACGAGCTCGTAAACGTCGCGCTGCGCCGGCGAGAACTTGCCGTTTGCCGGCCACGTTCGCGTGATGTCGGCGGTGTAGTGGTCGTACTCGCAGCCCGCGTCGACGAGCACGAGGTCACCGTCAGCGATCTTGCAGCGGTTCTCGATGTAATGGAGGATCGTCGCGTTGACGCCCGCGCCGACGATCGTCGCGTAGCCGGGACCGCCGCCGCCGCGCCGGCGAAACGTGTAGTTAATCACCGCTTCGAGCTCGTGCTCGTACACACCGGGGCGGCCGGTCTGCATCGCCGCGATGTGGGCGTCACTCGAGATCGTCGCCGCCTCGCGCAGTGCCGCGAGCTCTTCGGGCCGCTTCTTCAAGCGCAGCTCGTGTAGCGCGACCCGCGGATCGACGATCGCGCGCGGCGGCCGCTTGCCCTTCTTCTCGGTGCGTCGCAGCTTCGCGAGCGTCCGCGCGACCAGTGCGTCGAGGTCGTCATCGATGCCGAGCCCGACGTGCCACTCGTCGACGTTCGCGAGCAGGTCCGGCAACTTCGTCTCGAGCTCGTGCGCCGGGTATGCGGCATCGGCACCGAAACGCTCCTTCGCACCTTCGAGCCCGGCGCGGCGGCCATCCCACGTCTCGAGATCCGGATCGCGCGGCCGCACGAACATCACCACGCGATCGGTCTCGGCGCCCGGCCGCACCACGAGCGTGGTCTCCGGTTCGACGAAGCCGGTCAGGTACACGACATCGGACGCCTGGCGAAACGGATGGAACGCATCCCCGTTGCGCAGCCGCTCCGGCAGCGACCGCACGATCGCGACCGCGTCGGGACCGATCGCTTCCATCAGAGCTGCACGTCGCGCGGCAAACACCGCCGGGTCGAACATCTTCCGACGGTAACTCAGTTCATGAACGCTTTGATCGCGTACACCGCGGCGAGCGCCGCCGCGAGCAACCCGGCGATCTTCGCGAGCCCGGTCCAGCGCGCGCCGGTCAGCGACCCGGCGGCGGCGAGCTCGGCGTTCTGCTGGCGCTCGAGGGCGACCCAATCGATGTCGCTCCGCAACCGGCGCAACACGTCGCGCGCCGCGATCGCGCGCTTCAGGCCCTCGACGTCCCACGTCACCGTCTTGATCGTCTCGGTCCGGCCGTTCCAGCCCAGGCGCGTGGCGCCATCGATATCGGTGCTCGCGAGCTGGCTGCGGAGGTTGCCGCGCAGCTGATCGAACTCGCCGACATCCTTGCCGGCCGCCGCGATCGCGTTGCGCGCATCGCCGAGGTGATTCCAGACCTCCGGCATCGTCTGCTGCGCTTCACCGATGCGCAGCTCGAGCTCCGCGACCGCTTGCGGGCCCGACGCTGCTCCTGCCTTCATCAACACCGCCACGCGCTCGAGCAGCGCCGACGCCACCTGGATGGAACGCACCGTCGAGTCCACGTCCGGGTCGTATCACACCTCGTGACAGGTCTTCTCTAAACCGAGCTCCTGTCTGGCCGCGGTCGGCGGCGCACGGCCGC
This sequence comes from Deltaproteobacteria bacterium, assembly GCA_040004535.1. GTDB lineage: Bacteria > Myxococcota_A > Polyangia > Haliangiales > Haliangiaceae > JABFXX01. The sequence goes on along the minus strand of JBDUAS010000004.1, from coordinate 48,830 downwards.
GAACGCGGCGAGGCCGATCAGCGCGAACCCACTGCTCGTGCCGCGCGAAGCGGAGTAACAGCCCTGGTTCGGATAGTTGCTGTTGTAGTCGCTGCCGTAGTCGTCGCTACCGTAGCCATCGCCGTAACCGCCGCCACCATAGTTCTGGCACGTCGTCGCCGTCAGCGAGCCGTCCTCGTTCGCGCCATTGGCCTGGAGGTTCGCGAGGTACAGCGACATCAGCGTGAGGTCGGCCGCGATGTCGGCGTTCTCGTGCGTCGTGTTCCACGCGGTCGCTGCGGTCTGCAGCGACCGCAGCGTGACGGCGGCGCAGTTGTAGTTGGCGTCCTGCACCGCGGCGCGGAACCCGAGGAACGCGTTGTACATCGCGAACCGCGGCGCCATCTCGGGCTGCGAGAGGTACGGCACCTCGGGCGTCTCGTTCGGATCGTTCGCGTATTGCAGCGTGACGGTCTGCGACTTCAGATTCGCATCGCCGGGGACGCGATAGGTCAGCGTCAGGTCTGCGACCTTGCCATCGGGATTGAACCCGGTCGGATCGATGTGGATGAACAGCATGCTGCCGCCACCGCGGCGACCGCCGGTGCCCGGATCCGGCGCGGGGCCGGTGCGGCTCGCGAGGAACGCGGCCGGGATGTGCATCGAACCGCCGCGCTGGCTGCCGGTCCACAGCGTCGAGCCGATGACCTCACCGAAGTTGTAGCCGGTGCCGGCGACCGCATCGAGCGTGATGTCGAGCGCGATCGGCGAGACGAAGTACGCGAGCTCTTGCTGGAACACCTCGGTCGCCGCGTTCGGATCTTCGAGGAAGTAGAAGTTACCGGCACCGTGCTCGGCGAGGCTGCGCATCAACGTGACGTCGAAGTCCTGGCCAACGCCGATCGTCGTCAGGCCGATGCCGCGCTCGACGTAGCTGTCGGCCATCGCGATGATCGCCTGCGGATCTTGGTTGCCGATCGTCGCGAGGCCGTCGGACAGGAAGATCACGCGATTCTGGCGATCGGTCGCGAGCGCGGCGACCGAGAGATCGAAGCCCTGCTTCAGGCCCGCGAAGATGTCGGTCGCCCCGCGCGGCGTGAGGCCGTTGACGATCGTGTGGAGGTGGGTGCGATCGAGCTCGGGTGTGAAGTTGGCATCGACCGAGACCTGATCGTCGAACTCGACGAGTGCGAGTCGGTCGGTGGGATCGAGCGCGTCGATCAGCGTGTCGAGGCCGGCCTTGACCTTGTCGAGCCGGCCGTCTTCGGCCATCGAGCCCGAGTGATCGACGACGATCACGAGGTTCAGCGGCTGCTTCGGATAGTTCGCGGGATCGACGTTCGTGTCGACCGCGATCTGGAGCGCGGCCTGGTGCTGGCCAAGCACCCAGTCTTTGCCGACCGACAGGCCGGGCGTCATGCACAACGGATCCGTGCACGCGGTCGCCGGCGGCGGGGCGTAGTGCTCGTTGAAGAAGCCGTTCGCGTCGAGCGTGTCGGGGCCGGGGATGCCGCCGGCCTTGAGGATGCCGCGGAACTCGCCGATATCCTGCTGGCCGCCGAAGCTGACGCCCCCGGTGCCGGCGTCCGCGGATGCAACACCACCGTTGGAGGAGTCGGCGCTACCACCGGCACTGCAGCCGGCGCCTGTCAGGACGAGAACGCAGATCCATGCCTTCATGCGCTCCCGTTCAGCAACGGACGTGCCGCGCCACATCAGCAGAATCATGCAGGTTCGCAGGCGAGCATCGCGCCCGAGATCCGGCGGGGCTCCGGAAGTCCGGACATCGATGTCGTAGGATGCGCCGGTGAAGCGCCTCCTCTGGATCCTCGTCCTCGTGGCCTGCCGGCGCTCCGAGCCGCAACCCCAGCCTCGCGTCGAGACACCGCCACCACCGGCCGTCGCCGATGCGGGCGCGCCCGACCCGTATCGCACTCCGGCAAGCACGTTCCAGATCGATCCCACGCTCGCCGGCACGGGCAAGACCTCGATGGTCGCCTCCGAGGATCGCTTCGCGACCGAAGCGGGCGAAGCGATGATGAAGAGCGGCGGCAACGCAGTCGACGCCGTGGTGACGACTGCATTCGTGCTCGCGGTGACGCACCCGAGCGCGGGCAATCTCGCGGGCGGTGGTTTCGCCGTCGTCCGGCTCGCGAAGGGAAAGGCAGCGACGCTCGATTTTCGCGAGACCGCACCTGCGGCTGCGACGGCGAACATGTACCTCGACAACGGCGGCAATCCGACGCGCGAGTCGTTGATCGGCGATCGTGCATGCGGCGTCCCCGGCTCGGTCGCCGGGCTCTACGAGCTCCAGAACAAGTACGGCAAGATGAAGTGGGCCGACGTGATCGCGCCCGCGATCGCGCTCGCGAAGGACGGCTTCGCGGTGCCCGAGAAGCTGCACGAGTCACTCGTGCGGGTCGCGAAGTACCGCGGCGATCGGATCACGTCGGCGCCGCTGTGGTGGCCCGACGGCAAGCCGATCGCGACCGGCACCGTCGTGAAGAACCCCGAGCTCGTGACCGTGCTCGAGCGGATCGCGGCGAAGGGGCGGGACGGGTTCTACACCGGTGACACGGCCGCCGCGATCCTCGCCGAGATGAAGAAGGGCAAGGGGCTGATCACGGCGGCCGACCTCTCGGGCTACAAGGCCGTGTGGCGTGATCCGCTCTACGCGTCGTATCGCGGCAAGAAGGTGATCGCGATGCCGCCCCCGTCGTCGGGTGGGGTCGTGGTCGCGATGACGGCGAACATGCTGTCGACGATCGACCTCGGCAAGCTGCCATGGCATGGCACCGAGTACATCCATCGCGTCGTCGAGGTGTGGCGACGCGCGTACGCGGCGCGCAACGAGATCCTCGGCGATCCGGCGTACGTGAAGGGCATGCCGCTCGCGAAGCTCACGTCGCAGGCGTACGCCGATCAGCTCGTGAAGACGATCACCGACAAGGCAACGCCGTCGAAGGACATCCCGGGGCTCATCGAAGGCACCCACACCACGAACATCTCCGTCGTCGACAAGAGCGGCATGGCGGTCGCGATGACGACCACGCTCAACACCTCGTTCGGGAACGGCGTGCAGGTCAGCGGCTTCTTGCTCAACAACGAGATGGACGACTTCACGACCAAGCTCGGCGCGCCAAACGTCTATGGCCTGGTCCAGGGCGCGGCGAACAAGATCGAGCCCGGCAAGCGGATGCTGTCGTCGATGTCGCCGACGATCCTCGAGGACGAGCACGGCGACGTGTTCATGGTCGTTGGCGGACAGGGTGGCTCGCACATCATCACCGAGGTGTGGCTCGTGATCTCGAACGTGATCGACTTCGGTATGCCCGTCGCGCAGGCGATCGCCGCGCCGCGGTTTCATCACCAGCACCTTCCGGATGAGGTCGACGTCGACAGTGACTCGATCACCGCGGAAACGGCAAAGCAGCTCGAAGCGGAGGGCTACAAGCTGGTGGTCGGCAAGGGCGAGCACATGTTTGGTGCAGCGAATGCGATCGTGCGTACGAAAGATGGTTGGGAAGGCGCTGCAGATCCACGCGGCGGAGGCGCCGCGATCGGCGACTGAGTTATGCTGTTCGTATGTCGCACGCTCCGGATGACCCGAGCGGGGTCCTGGTTTATCCCAAAGCTCAGGTGCCGAAGGGGAGACAGCCCGAGCCGCCACCACCGGTGCGTGGCTTTGGTGGCAAGAAGGATCGCGGCGACAAGCGCAAGTGGTACGGCGCGATCGCGTTAGCGGTGGTAGGCGGCGCGATCCTCGGCTTCGTCTTCACACCGTCGCACGCCGACGAGGCGCAGAAGGCAAAGGTAGCCGCGGGGAGCGCTGACAAGGCGCGTGCCGTCGAGAAGGACCGCGCCGACGGCCTCGACAAGGCGCTCACTCAGCTCAAACAGGACAAGACCGACGAGGACAAGCAGCTCGCGGCGCTGTCGGGCAAGGCCGCCGACGTCGACAAGAAGGCCGAGCAGCTCGCGGCCGAAGAGAAGAAGCTCCAGGGCACGATCGACAAGACCCAGGGCTCGGTCGACACCGAGGGCGACGAGATTCACCTGAGGCTCGTCGACAAGGTGCTGTTCCCGACCGGCGAGGATCAGCTCACCGATCGCGGCAAGGCCGTCCTCGACAAGGTCGCGGTCGCGCTCAAGGACCTGCCCGACAAGCAGGTGTGGGTGCAGGGGCATACAGACGATCAGCCGATCTACATCCCGCCTGCGAAGAAAGATCCGAAAGCGAAGCCGCTCCCGAAAGGGGCGAAGCCGCCGCCGCCCGCGCCGGTGAAGTTCATCACGAACTGGGAGCTCTCGGCCGCGCGTGCGTTGCAGGTCGTTCACTACCTGCAGGACACCGCGAAGATCGATCCGACGCGGTTGGCCGCGCTCGCGTTCGGCCAGTACCGGCCGGTCTCGCGCTCGAACAAGGCGGCGAATCGGCGGATCGAGATCGTGCTCTACCCGAAGCGGGTCGAGCTCGAAAAAGCGAAGCGCTAGGGCTGTAGATCGACGAACTCGACGAGCTCGGCGTCGGTCACCGCGGACAGGACGTCGGGCCTGGCCGAGACGTGCTCGCGCGAGTACAGCAGGATCCCGAGCTGGCCGCTGATATCGCGGAGCTCGCGGACGACGCTGACCGCACCTTCGCTCGCGAACTCGAGCAAGATCGCGCGCGGTCGCAGCGCGCGCGCGAGCCGCGGCAGCTGACCACCGGCGCGCGTCATCGACACGACCGTGTAACCGCGCTGGCTGAGCAACATGTCGACGCGCTGGAGTCGTGCGCGGTCGTGCTCGACGACGAGCACCACGCCGCGATCGATCGCCAGCGGCTCGGGCTCCACCGGCACCGGAATCGGTGCCGACGCGTTCGCGTCGCGCGAGCGATACACGGCGAGTGCGATCTTGTTGAGGAGCTCCTCGATCTGGAACGGCTTCTCGACGACCTCGCTCGCCCCGATCGCGGTCAGGTTGATCTCGAGGCCGTGGACGGCGGTCATGATCAACACCGGCACGGCGCTGTAGGCGGAGTCGTCGCGCAGCGCCTGCAAGAACTGGCGACCGTTCATGCCGGGCATCATGAGATCGAGCAAGATCGCGTCCGGACGGGCGGCGTGGACGCGGTCGAGCGCATCGGCGCCGTCGGCGGCGACATCGACGACGTAACCCTCGTCGGCAAGCACCTGGCCCAGCGTGTCGCGCACCATCGGCTCGTCGTCCACGACGAGGATGCGGCCACCTTTCACCACCGAGCTTGCGGCCGCCATTGCGTCGCCGGAGCGTACCACCCGCATCTTGCGCGGTGTATTGTCGAGACGATGTCGACAGAGCCCCCGCTGGCACGGGCCTACGACAATCTTCGTCCGGTCGTGCTCCAGCGCTTGCTCGACATGCGCGCGACCCTCGATCCGTCGTTCGGGCGCATCGACGAAGCCACCGCCCGCGCCCAGATCAGCGCGGTCCTCGAGCATCTCGGGAACTTTCTCGCATCCGGAGACCTAGGGTCGCACCGCGCGTTCCTGCAGACGTTCCTCGCGATGCGCGCCGCCGAGGCGCAAGGCCCCGCCGCGGTGCTCGCGATGCTCGTCGCGATCGGCGACACGGCGGCGCAAGTCGCCCAGGACGAGCTCGCCGGCTCGATCGACGGCGCCGAGCTCACGCTACTGTTGACGCGGGTGACCGCGACGACCGCGCGCGCGGTCAACGACCTCGTCGCCGAAGAGCTCGCGCGCCGCGTCGGTCAGTGGAGCGAGCTTGCCGTGCGCGAACGAGGCAAGCAGTGACCCAGACCGCGTCGCAGCAAGGGATTCGCGTCGCCGGCGATACGAACGTCGGCAAGGTCCGGACGACGAACGAAGACTCGATGATCGTCGATCCGGTGCGCGGCTTGTACGTCGTGCTCGACGGCATGGGCGGCGCGAATGCGGGCGACGTCGCGTCGCAGACCGCGCGTGATGCGATCCGCGAGTTCGTGTTGCAGCGGCGGATGACGATGGAGCCGCGCGCGTTGCTCGAAGCGGCGATCCAGCATGCGTCGGCGACGGTCTTCAATGCCGCCCAGCAAGCGCGCGAGCGCCACGGCATGGGCACGACCGTGGTCGGCTGCATCGTCGTCGATCCGAAGCGCGCAGTCGTCGCGCACGTCGGTGATAGCCGCGCGTACCTGTTGCGCAACGGCCGCGTCCAGATGTTGACGCGCGATCACACGATCGTCGAGGAGCTCGTCGACAAGGGCCTCTTGTCCGCGGAGGAAGCCGAGCGTCATCCGTACAAGAACGTGCTATCGCGCAACCTCGGCGCGAAGCCTGATGCGCGGATCGACGTCGTCGATGTCGAGCTGCGTCCGGGCGATCGGCTGATGCTGTGCAGCGACGGGCTCTACGGCTACGCGTCGGCCGAAGCGATCCAGTACTTGCTCGGCTCGGGCGATGCGCCGGAGCACGTCGCGCGCGATTTGATCGATCTCGCACTGCGCGGCGGAGGCGGCGACAACGTCACGACGATCGTGATCGAAGCGCCGCAACCGCCGCCGTCGTCGACGGAGGTCGTGCGCACGACCGGCGCAATGCAGTGGTGGCAACGGCGCTCGCGGTTCTTGCAGGTCGCGAAGGATCGCGGGCTGACGAAGAATCCGATCGTGCGCGGGCTCGATCCCGAGGAAGCGCTCGAGCTGATCGCGAGCTCGCTGTGCCAGGCGATCTTTCATGATCTCGAGAAGTCGACCGGGGTGAACGTGTGGACGTTCGCCCAGAACATCGCCGGCGGCTGGTTCGATCGCTCCGGTGAGTGGGCGCCGCTGCGCGCGCTGATGGACATCCTCGCGACCAGTGCGCGTGCGGTCGTCGACGAGATCGGCGTCGTCGACGCGAACTTGGGGTTCCTGCTATCGATCGCGGTGTCGCGCGCGCTCGTCGTCGCGGAGCTCGCGATCGGTGGCCTGCTCGCGGAGCGGTTGAACCGGGTCGATGCCGAGCTGATCAAGGTCCATGCGGCGATGCAGGAGACGATCGATGGCGGTGAAACGTCCGTCGATACGGCCCTGGACACCGCGCTCGAGGACACCGGTGATCGCTTCATCGACAACCCGACCGTCCCGTTCCTGCGGCCGGATCGGCCGGTCACGAGCCCTGGGGTCAGCGCGGAGCTGATTGCTTCGATCCAGCAGACGATCACGATCGCGCGCAGCCGCACGGCGCAGCGCGCGGAGCTCGTCAAACAGATCCTCGGCGCGCTCGAGACGATCGCGATCGACGCGACCGGCAATTTCGCGAGCGCGGTGCTCGCCGCGCGCGAGATCTACGGCATGCGGCCCGTCGACGATACCGGCATCATGCCGCTCTACGACGCGCTCGATCAGGCGCGCATCATCACGGCGGCGTGTGTTCATCAGATCACCGCGACGGACGCGATGCGATCGAAGGTGCTGCGCGCGCTCAGCGGCGCCCACCAGCGGCTCGTCGGCGCGACGACGGGGCTCGTGCTCGAAGCGGTGGCGCCGTATTCCGACCGCCTCCGCGAGGTCCAGGCGAAGACCGCCGAAATGCGCGACCAGGTCGCGATGTTCGAACGCAAGCGCGCCGATCTCGAGCGCAAGTACGCGACCACGATCGATCACAGCCAGCCGTGGGAGAACCGCGGCACCACGGAGTGGTGATGTCAGACGTCGACCTCGTCGAAGCTGTACGCGTGCTGCGCGATGAAGTGCTCGATACCGTCGAGCATGGCGATCGCGATCCGCCGGGCGCCGAAGTGTTCGACGCGATCGTGAGCGCGCTGCAGATCGGCGGCGAATCGATCCCCGGCTTGGATCTCACGCTGCACGACGCGGTCGCGCGCCGGCTCGCGTGGGGCGACTCCGAAGAGAACGTGCTCTCGGATGCCGAGTCGGTGTTCGATCGATTGCTGACCGCGGTCGAGCGCGCGCTCGCCGATCCGCCCGACCGCATGGTGATCGTCGAGGCAGCGACCCAGGTCGCGGTCACGGTCGCGCGGGTCGTGTCGCTCGCGGCGGTCGCCCGGGCCACCCGCGATCGCGCGGCGCGGTTGCGCGAAGAGATGGCGCAGAAGCAGCTCGAGGTCGTGCTCGAAAAGCAGCGCTCGAGCATCGTTCGCATGGAGCTCGAGACGGAACCGTGAAGCGCTCCGCGGTCGATGCGCTGCTCTCGCGCGTGATCGACGAAGCCGATGCCGGTCAGCTGCCGGTGTTGATCCATGACTGGATGGAGGTCGGCGATGCGCGGCACTGGATCGCGCGCGCGTTGCGGATCGATCTCGCGGTCCTGGTCGAGCGGCCCGGGTTGGTCGTGCCGTGCTTGCTTCGCCGCTGCACGTGGCTCGGTGCGGAGTTCCCGCCATTCGCACAGCGCACCGCGCCTCCCGTCGACGCGGCAGCAGTGCGCGGGCTCGCGCGCTCGTGGGAAGCGAGTTGGAACCGCCCGTTCTTGCGTTCGCTGCGCACGCCGCAGATGCCGCTCGACAGCGGTGTGATCGAGGAGTATCGCAGCGGCGCTGCGGGTCCGCTGTGGTTGACCGCGTCCCACGTGGGGCTGGGCGACGAGGTCGCGTGGGATCGGGCGAGTGGGCGGCGTGTGGTGATGGCCATGCCTGTCGCGCGCCAGCCGACGTGGAAGCTCGTCCGCGAGCGCCGCGAGCTGGTCTCCGACTCGCACGTATGGCCGCTCCCGATCGATACCGCGCACGATCCGCTCCAGCTGATCGTGCTCGATGACGAGCTCGCGGTCGTCACCGCTAGCTACGACGAGGGCTACGGCGAGGACTACGAGTACTTCACGTACTTCGTCGATCTACGCAGTGGCGCGCGACGCTCGATGATTCCGTTCGAGTGTGTGGCTGCGGCGCGGCGCGGCGCGACGATCTACACGACGGACCGTCGGGACTTGCTGTACGCGTGGTCGGCGGATGGTGTCGAGCTACGCCGCGGAAGCATCGCTGGCATGGGTCTGGTGATGGCCGCGGACGGCACGTTCGCGACGCGTACCCTGCAGGTCGTGCGCGTGTTCGATCCGGAGCGCGTCGTGCACGCCCGCGTCGATGGAAACTACACGCTCGGCCTCGTCGCACTCTCGCCCGATGGAACGCGTGCGATCACAGGCCGGGTCGTGTGCGACGCGCATTCCGGTGAGCAACTCGCGGCGATTTCCTTCCATGGCCTGGGCAACTGGCTCGAAGGCGGTCCGCCGCGCGATTGTCGCGCACTGTGCGACGACGTCCTCGTCGAGATCATGCCGTTCGGCTACCACCTATGGGACTCGACGACCGGCGAGACGCTCGTCGACGATCGCGATCACCGTGCGACGATCCGGGATGCCGTCGCGTTCGCACCAGACGGCCGCACGCATGCGATCCTGAGCCGCGGCACACTGCGCGTCCACGACAACCACTCGCTCGAGCTTCTGCACGAGGTCACGCTCGCGACGACGGAGCACGCTTGGGACATTAAGCTCGTGTTCTCGCACGACGGCTCGACCCTGTGGTGGGCCGAGCGCGATGGCGCGTTGCAACCACTGCAGCTGCGTCGGGGCCGCGCCGCGGTCGTCACGCACGGCTCCGCGCCGATTACCGACGGCCTGGTAACCCTCGGCGACCTCGCGCTACCGATCGACGACGCCTACGCCGAGGTCTCCGCCGATGGCCTCGTGATCCTCGGCGGATCAACGCACTACGTTCGCAGCTAACTCTTGCAGCGCTTCGCGAGCAGCCTCGTGGCCTTCGCGAGATCGATGTCCATGGCGAGCACACCGGCCTCGCCGTAGGGCTGGCTCGCGACGAGCACGCCTTCTGGATCGACGACCGCCGACGTCGTCGGTGAGCCTGCGGTCGCGTAGTTCACGGTCGCGAAGTAGATCGTGTTCTCCGCCGCGCGACACAGCGCCGCCTTCTCGTGGAACGTGTTCGCCGGATCCGCGAACGTCGTCGGCCGGAACGTGCCCCGCTCGGGCGCGCTATAGTGCGGGTGAAACACGAGCTCGGCGCCGTGGCGCGCCGCGTAGCGCACCGTCTCCGGATAGCGCCAGCCCTCGTGGCAGATCACGACGCCGACCGTGACGTCGCCGAGCCGGAACACGCAGCGCTCCCGCCCTGGCTCGTACGTGCCTTCCTCGGCCGGATCGATCTGGACCTTGTCTTGAAACCCCATGCCGCGGCCGCTCGCATCGATCACGAGCGCCGTCGCGACCAGCTTTCCACCGACCCAGCGCTCGGTGCCGAGCACCACCGCGCACTCCGCCGCGCGCGCCGCGTCTGCGATCCGTGCCCATGCGCGCTCGAGCCATTCCTCGTCGACGGTCGCTGGGGCATGACCGAGCCCGCGATAGCCGGGGACGTAGCACTCGGGGAAGCACATGATCCGCGCGCCGTCCGCGCGCCCGAGCGCGGCGACAACGCGCGCCACCGAATCATCCGGCGACTCGGGATAGCGAAGGTTCGCGAGCGCGATGCGCAACATTGGAGGAGAGTAACCGGGGGAATCGCCAGCAGACCGGCACAGAATTGGCGAATCCGGTGGGTTTGGACACTGCGTGGCTTGGTTCGGGGTGGTTAGGGATTGGTTAGTGGACTCGGTAGGCTACGGTCCACTGGCCGGCAGATGACCGGCTCGGTTAAGCTGCTGGAAGGATGGCGCCGGGTGGCACAGATACGCGGACGCTCGATCACGTACCGAGTGAAGAAGCGTCCGCATCGTTCTTGATCGCGATCGATCACATGTCGTCGCGCACGATCCGGGTTCCGTCGGATGGTGTGCTTCAGATCGGGCGTTCGCGGGAGGCGGATGTTCAGATCAACTCGGATGCGGTGTCGCGCAATCACGCGAAGATCGTGGTCGCCGGCGGCCGCGCGCAGATCGCGGATCTCGGGAGTCACAACGGAACGCTGCTCAACGGCGAGCGGATCGAGGGCACCGTCGACCTCACATCCGGCGATGTGGTGACGATCGCCGATACCCTTTTGATCCTGCGTACTGCCGCGCGCGTCTCGGCCGACTCGATCGATCTCGACCAGATGAATCGCCGCATCGATCAAGAGATCGCGCGCGCGACCGAATACGATCGTCCGTTCAGCGTCGTCGTGATCCGGTTACTCGGTTCGCGACCGCGTTCGGTCGCTGCCTCGGCGCTCGCTGCGCTCCGGCCGATGGACGTGTTGTGCTTCCAGGGGACCACCGTGATCGCGCTGCTCCCCGAGCTCGATGCGCAAGCGGGCAAGGCGCACGGCATGGCGCTGCTCACGGCGATCGGGCCCGATGCAAATGGCGGGATTGCGAGCTACCCCGCGGATGGTTGTGACACCGGGACGCTCCTGGCGGCGGCGCGGAGCTCGATGGCGATGGCACAACCGGGAGATCTAGTCGTCGCGTCATCCGCGTCGATCGAGCACAAGATCGGTGGCAACCGCGTCGTCCTCGCCGATGCGGCGATGCTGAAGCTCTACGACCTGATCCGCCGGCTCGCGCGCAGCGATCTGACCGTGCTGGTGACCGGCGAAACCGGCAGCGGTAAGGAGAACGCGGCCGCGGCTGTCCACGCGTGGTCGCCGCGCGCGGAAGGCCCGTTCGTGTCGCTCAACTGTGCCGCGCTGCCCGAGTCGCTCGCGGAGAGCGAGCTGTTCGGTTACGAGCGCGGTGCGTTCACCGATGCGAAGACCGCGAAGTCCGGGCTCATGGAGCGCGCGGACGGCGGAACGCTCTTCCTCGACGAGGTCGGCGATCTCTCGCTCGCGTTGCAGGCGAAGCTGTTACGTGCGCTCGAGCTCAAGCGCATCACGCGCCTCGGCGACGTTCGGGAGCGCGAGGTCGACGTCCGCATCGTCGCCGCGACGAACATCGATCTCGATGCGGCGGTCTCGCAAGGCCGGTTTCGTCAGGATCTATTGTTCCGGCTGAGCGCCGCGACCGTGGCGATCCCGCCGCTGAGGCACCGGCGCCAGGAGATTCCGCTACTCGCGCGCATGTTCATGCGGCTCGAATCGCACCGGCTCGGTCGGCTCGGCCTCGAGCTCGCGGAGAGCACGCTCGCCGAGCTCGCGCGCTATGACTTTCCCGGCAACGTGCGCGAGCTCAAGAACGCGATCGACTTCGCGGTCGCGACGACGGAAGGGCCGCTGATCCAACCGTGGGACTTGCCGGCGCGTGTGATGGGGCGCAAGACCGACGAGATTCCGGCCCTGCGTACGGAGCGGAAGTTCCGCCCGGTCAACGAGGAGCTTCGCGAGCTCGAGCGCCGGCGGATTGTCGAGGCGCTCGAGGCGCACGACGGCGTCCAGACCCACGCTGCGGCGGCGATCGGGATGCCGCTGCGGACGTTCACGTTCCGGATGCGACAGTACGGCATCGACGGCCACGACCGCCGCAAGTAGCCGCTACGGACTCGTGTACGACAGACTGGTGAACGACTCGAACATCGTACCGGTGGGTTCCGTGCAGTGGTCGTTGACCGTGATCGGGTCACTACCAGTCGCGCATTCCGCGCGCACCCTGTCGGCGTAGTCCTTCCAGGTCATGCAGTGCTCGTGGCCGGTAGGTCCGCAGCCGGGTGGAATCAGATCGCTACTGAACGTCACGTCCGGATAGTTGCCGACCTCGTGGAGCCGCGGGGCTTCGAGACACGCCGCGCCGGCTGCCGACCAGTCCGTTTCCGCGCTCCCAGATCCGGCACCCGAGGTTCCTCGGACATGCGTGATGTACATACCGGCCATCGTCCGCGGCACGTTGCAATAGGTTCCAGTCATCATGCGAAGCGCTGCATATTGAGTGGGCGCGCCATCGGTCGGCAGGGTGATGGCCTCGACCGTGAGCTTGGCGAGCGAGTTGCCGACACACGCGAGATTGAAGAAACCGTCCGAGCTCGCGATTGGCTGGACCATGTTGCTGTACAGCGGCCCGGGCAGCGCGATCACGTAATCCCAGTGGTCCGGCGGCGGCGGCGGGGTCCAGCCGGGCCGTGTCACCTTGTACTCGCCGATATTGGGACCAAGACCGATCTCGCCGCGGACCTGACCTGCGCGCGTTGAATCGCAGACCGACAGGTCGGCCGTCGACGGCGGCGAACCCGGGATCGAGGCGACGATCCGATATGCTTCTTTCGTCGCCAGGCCGGCGGGGATCGTGATCACGTCCTTGATCGTCAGCGTCACGTGGCCGGACTCGGTCCTGGCGACGAAGGACGCACCGACCAGATCAGAGCCGGCGCACGTTCCCCCGGAAGGATTTTTGATCACGAGCGTGCCGGTCGCCGCCGAGTACTCGACGCTGCCGTTCGGACACTTGACCGGCTTGCCCGCGTTGCCTGGATCGATCCGGATGTGCTCCGGGTTGCAGGTGCCGATACCCGCGGGATCGAGCCCGTTGATCGGGAACGAGTTCACGATCGGTGAGTTGCCAGGACAGGGCGGTGTACAGCCACCGTCGACGTAAGCGGTCACCTCTCCCTGGCCGTTGCTGCCGCTGTGCTTGTACTTGAGCTGGTGCGCGACCTTCGCCGAGTCCTTCTCGCTTCCGCACACGGGCTTCTTATGGTTGCAAGAGCAGCCATTGACCATGGCCGAAGCCGCGGCCACGAATACAACGATCACGAAAGGGACGAGCCGTTTCATCTTTCAGTAGCTCCTTGCAGCAGTTGTTCGGCCTGTAGGACTCTGATCGGGGCCTCGAACGACAGATCTGTCTTCGTCAGCGTACGGTAGTCTTCGAGAGCGATTCGCGCGTGCTCGGCAGCGGCGGCGTGATCACCGGTCGAGAGCGCGAGCTCGGCGAGGTAATAGTGACCATCGGCGCGATCGACGAGCGCCCAGGAGGTCGTCGATTCGGCGATGGCGCGGGTTAGTAGTTGGCGCGCGCGGTCGATACTGTGCTCCGCGAGGGCGAGCTCTCCTTCGAGGAGCACCGGCACGGGACCCCAGAGCCCGATCGGCGAAACCGCAGCGCGCAGCGCTTCGATGTGACGCGTTTCATCGCCTGCGTGCTCCGCGAGGAACGCAAGCCGCCGCTCGCACTCCGAGAACATCATCGCCATCGTCGTGCGATAGGCTCCGTAGTCGCCGCAGATCGCCGGGAGCCTCTGGCGGGCCACCTCTTCGTCGCCCAGGGTCGCAGCTGCAAACCGCGCCTCGAGCGTGAACGGATGGTGCACACCGAGGATCGCGGCGCGCTGATCCGCGACGGTGTCCAGCAACCGAACGCGCTCCGACGGTTCCGCGGCCATCAAGCCGAGGTTGTAAGCGATCGTGCTGAGCTCGATGTCAGTCTCGGAACTAGAGATTGTCGCGGCGGCTTCTCGATACCGTGTACGGGCGCTCTCGGTCTCTCCAAGCGCGGAGTAGGCGGCTCCAACATTGTTGAGAAAGAGCGCGCGCACGCGAGGTTCGCCGACAGCGCGGCTTAGTGGGTCTGCGAGCTCGACGTCTCGCTCGAACTGTCGATCTGGGGAAAGCAACGATTCGACATAGATCCGGCGCCCGATCGCCTCGACGGCAATTCCTGTCAAATTGTTCGCCAGCGCTGTCGACGTCGCTTCGCGTAGCACCGGTCCGGCGTGCGGATTGTCGAGCGCTGCGACGTAGAATCGGCCGAGACCGAGCTGGGCCTCCGCAAGCACCGGCGCGTAGCGGGTCGCGCGGGCATCCGCGAGCGTTTGATCGAAGATCTTCTGCGCTTCGTCGAACCTGCCTGCGCGGGTGAGCGCCGCGCCGACGCGCAGCTGTCCACGCACTGCGCCGACCCGCGCGCGCACCGTCGGCGGAATCTGCTCGACGGCAAGCACGTGGGTCAGGTCGAGGCAATCGCTCGCACTCTGCACGCCCGACACGACCTCGGTCGCGTGCGTCGCCGTCGTCCCCGACGTCAACACCTGGACCGCCGCTCCGAGCTGCGCCTTGCGCTCCGCGAGACACGCGACCTGGCGGTCGTACATCGGGTCGGATACCGCCGCGGCGTGATGCGCCATACACGAATCGCGCGCCACGACCGTCCACTCGCGCGCTTTCGCATCGAGCTCGGTCGCCGCCTTGTGCGCGAGCTCGTCGGCGAACGGGATGGCCGGATGATCGAGGCTTGCGAGGATCCGAACTAGCTGCACCGGCGCCCACACGTCGCTAGCATTCGCCACGCAGCTGTCGGCGTGGGCGGGTTGCCGGAGCGCCGCACTGGCTCCGAACGCCGCGATGCATACCGATCCCGCGACGAACGCCCGCGAGCGCCAGCGCCTCCAACCCCGCGGCCGCTCGAGCTCGAGCAGCAACGCCGACATCGACGGATATCGCTCTTCGCGCGTCGCGGCGAGCCCACGCGCGACCAACGCGCGCAACCAATTGGGCAGCGGACGTCCGCTCCTCGCCGGATGGCCTTGCTGGATCGCGCTCGCGATTTCTCGCGCTGTCTCGCCCGCGAACGGTCGCTTGCCCTCGATGGCGTAGTGAAGAGCGGCGCAAAAGCTGAACTGATCGGAGCTCGTCGTCGTGTCCCCGCCCGAGAGCTGCTCGGGGGCGGCATACGCGAGCGTTCCCATGATCGTTCCGGGAATCGTCTTCGTGATCGCGCCGCTCATCGCCTCGGTGGGCGAATCGCCGACATCTTCTTTCGTGATCCGCGCGAGCCCGAAATCGAGCACGCGCACGCGTCCGTCGGCGCCGATGATCGCGTTGGCCGGTTTGAAGTCACGATGGACGATGGCGAGCTCGTGCGCGGCCGCGAGGCCTTCGCCCGCTTGGACATAGACCTCGACGACTTCGCGCCAGGTCCGCGGCCGTTCGGCTTCCCACTGCTCCAAGGTCTTGCCGTTGACGAGCTCCATCACGACGACGATTTGATCTTCGTCGCTGAACACGTCGTGGACCTTCACCACGTTCGGATGGTCGAGTTGCGCGAGCGCCCGCGCCTCCTTGATCAAACGGCTGTGCGAGCCGGGATTGTGACTGCGTCGCGGATGGACGACCTTGAGTGCCACTTTGCGATCGAGCTCTGGATCGTAAGCGGCGTAGACGAAGCCCATCCCGCCGCCAGCGATCGGCTCCACGATCTCGTAACGACCAAGACGCACGGGGGTGTTGCGGCGCGCGAGCGAACTCGGCGAACGCTCGTTCGTCGTCCGCTCCGCACCCACCGGCATATCGACCGTCGATCGGTCCCACCCATCCGCCATCGAACAACCTCACCCTAAACCCGCCCGATAGCTCGTAACACCAGAAAGATCAGGAAATTGCGACTAGGCAAGATTTGCGCGACTAGGCAGCACTTGCCGGGGCGCCGCTCGAGGCCGGCGCTAACGGAGCAAATGTCGCGGCATCGTTAGTGCACCAAAGGGAAGCCACGATGGCGCAGAGCATGACCACCGGTGTTGCATGCATTTCGCCGATGCACGGAGAAGAGCCAGTGACCTCGAACGACGAGAAGGACACGCGGTACTTGCTCCTCCAGGTCAGGTCCGAGCTCGATGCGGAGCAACGAGCAGAGCTCGAGCAGCTGGGCGTGGAGCTGCTCCAGTTCGTACCTGACGACACGTACTTATGTCGGTTCGACGTCGGCATCCTGACCAAGGTGCGCGCGCTCGAGTTCGTGACGTGGGCAAACCCATTCATGAAGCCGCGGAAGCTGGCTCGGGCGATTTGAAGTCGTGGCGGGTGGGTGGCGAATTGGCGGGTAGGAGGAGGAGTCGAGCTTGGCTTCATCGCATGCGGTGAGACGAGCTCGGCTCCGTGGCGGGGCAAACCGATCAACAGGAGATGACGATGGCAGGGGCAAACTTTTACGATCTTCACGGCCACGGTAAGCGGATCCACTATTACGTCGACGGCAAAGGCGGCCCGATTGGCCCCGGTTCGTACAAGGGGCCGATCTTGGTCTACGACGACGGTTCTTCGTCGGTCGAGTGTCACGGTGACGACCTCAAGGTCGGGCCGGCGACGAATGCGGGCACGGTGGTGACCGCGATCGTGCGCAAGAACGGGATCGTGCCGGGAGCGATCACGTCGCTGGTGTTGCTGCTTCCAGACGTCTCGCCGCAACCGGCGGACGGCGGGGTCACGGTGCACACGATCGCGGTGCTCTCGCAGCATCGGCCGACGCCGGTGATCGGACCCGGTCAGCTGCAGACCTATAGCGAATTCAAGCTCACGGGCACCGCAGCGCGCATCGCCCTGCCGATGTGATCGCACCTGCGCTACGTTGCTCCGCGTGAAGCTTCTTGGCTGGTGTCTCGCGATCGCGGCCGCATGCGGCGGTTCGCAACCGACCTCGCCGGCCGCGCCGGCCAAGACGCCGGCTGAAGCGCCGCACGAGCTCCCGGAGTATCCCGGCGGCGTCATGGCTGGTGTCACCGGTGGCGGAGACCCGACCGTGCTCACGATCGCCACTGATCCGATCGATATGGTGCGGGCCTTCTATACGAAACAGCCCTTGAAAGGCTTCGAGATCCTGGGCGGTGACGCGACCAAGGGCTCGCCGTTAAAGGTCCGCGACACGGTCAGCCATCGCGAGTACGCGATCGCGATCTACGAGCAAGACGGTGTGACGATGATCGCGGCCACCACGCACGCGTTCTAGCTCTACACGCCGATGTTCGCGGTCACGGCGTCGAGCAGCGCCTCGAGACCGGAGTCGCGAGCGACGTAGCGATGCACGAGGTCGCCGTCGCCGCGGCCAGCGCCGCGCACGATCCGGCGCGCCGCGGGCTGGGCCTTACGGACGTCGTCCATGATCGGCTCGATCCGCGGATCGTTCGCGTCGAGCTCTGCGATCACGGCATCGAGCTTGATGTTCTCGAGTGCCTCGTGAACCGCGAAGTCGTCCGACGCGAACAGGATGTCCCAGCCGCTCGAGACGTAGAGCGCCATCGCGCCGCGCTGGCGATGATCGTCGCCGACGACGAGCACGCGCATGCGGCGGCCCGGACGTTCGACATGGCCGGTCGTGCGCGCGGCCTGCGCGACGAGCACCTTCCACTCGGCGGGCGGCTCGACGAGCAACACGCCGAGCGCGGGGTTGATGCCGTTGACCTCGCGAACGATGTCGCCGATCACTTCCATCGCAGAGCCGGAGCGCGGATCGGTGAACGCGAGCGACACGCGCGTGCCGACGGGCAACCATTCGGCGGTATCGAGGCACATGCCGACGTCAGAGATATCCCGCGTGTGGCAAACCACGAGTTGACCACCGAGTAACGGTGACACCGTCACCTTCAGCTCGATGCGGAAGCGGGGCGCGCGCCGTGACACTCGTCAACATCATATCCCGAGGTGGGGCACGCTAGCGATGTCAGGGCCGCGCCATGACAGCCCCCGTAGGCCATTGTCATTGACCGGTGGGGCAGGCCGGGGGAACGTCGCCCATATGCGTTTGGCCTCGATCACGCTCGCGCTTCTCCTTCCAGCGCAGGCGTTTGCCGATGAACCTCCTGCTCCCGCCGAGCCAGCACCGCCTGCTCCCGCCGAGGCGCCTGCACCGGCGCCTGCGCCTGCACCATCTGCGCAGCCGGGACATGATCCCGACAACGCGGCGGACTACCGCCCACAGCCGATGCACAAAGACATCGTGATCAAGGTCTACGACGACCGCGACACGAAGAACGTGGCGATGCTCGCCGGGATCGCCGGGCTCGGCGCCGTGCTCGGCGCGGTCGGCGTGTACTACAACCTCGACTCGCGAGACGCGGCGAGCGCGGTGTCGCCGAAGATGCCGACCGGGCAGCCGTGGACCGTGGCGCAGCAGGCCGATTACGACCGCGCGCACAGCTCGGGCGTCAAGGCCGGCGTGTTCTACGGCCTCGGCGGCGCGGCACTGCTCACCGCGGCGGTCCTGTTCATCGTGACCGCACCCGCCGAACAGGCGACGGTGATCCATCCCCATTACTCGGTCGCGCCAACCCAGGGCGGAGCGTTCGTCGCGCGCGCGTGGAGCTTCTGATGCGCGCATCGACGTTCCTGCTCGCGGCGCTCGCCGCATGCAGCCCCGATATCCCGAGCGGCTCGTACGAATGCGGCCCGAACGCGTCCTGCCCCGGCGACCAGGCTTGCGACGGTAAGACGAACACGTGCGTGATCGCCTCGACCGCGAGTGCATTCGCATGCGACGCGAGCCTCGAGCACGACGACAACACGCCGGCGACCGGCACCACGATCTCGCAGCTGTCGTGCGTCTCCGCGCCGTTCTCGCAGGCAGGTTGCCTTGCCGCGAACGACGGCCAGGATTGGTACCAGTTCACCGTGCCGTCGGCGTGCATTGCCGTCGAGGTCAAGATCAACGTCGCGTACCCGGTCGCGTTCGAGCCGCTCGCGCTCGTGCTCGGCGACGCCAGCGGCTCGCAGATCGCCACCGACACCGCGTGCAAGAACACACCTCCGGGCGGCGAGGATTCGCGCTGCATCACGCAGACGCTGACGCCGGGAACCGCATACGCGATCGCGGTCAAGCCACTCGGCAAGGGCGATGATTGCGACGGCACCTGCAACTTCAATCGCTACACGCTCTCCGTCCAGCTCGACACACCCTGATACTCTGGAGGCAGTGGACGGCCTTCGCTGGAGCTGGCTGTGCGTGCCTTACCTCGTGTGTGCCGCGGCGTTCACGGCGGTCGGCGTCGCAGCGGCACTGACGCGCGGCGATCGAGTGATGCGGATCGGGATCATCGGCGCGGTCGTCACCGCGCTGCCCTGGGCGCTGTGTCAGGGGCTCGCGGCAATGGCCTACGATCCGGACGCGGCGCGGCGCCTGTTGAAGCTCGGCCAGGGGCCGGTCGCCCTCGTCGGGCCGAACTTGTTGTTGCTGCTGCTCGCGGTCGGCGGTCAGCTCGAGCGGTTCCGCTGGATCGCGCGGATCTCCGGAATCGTCGGCGCGGTGTTCGTCGCGATCGCGTGGGGGACGGACACGGTCGTGCCGCACGTCCACATGCTCGCATCGGGCATGTACTACCTGAGCCCTGGCCCTTTGACGACGATCCACTTCACACAGCTCGTCGTGTGGCTCGTGATCGGCATCCTGATCGTCCGGCGCTCGACACCGCGCGCCGAGCAACGCCGGACCGTGCGCCTGTTGCTCGGCATCCTCGTGCTCGGTGCGGTGTCGTCGATCGATACGATGTTGCTCTACACCGATCACACGCCATGGGGCTCGTATCCGGTCGCGTGGCTGCCCGCGCTCGCCGCATCGCTCGTCGCGCTGTACATGATCGCGCGCACGAACATCCTGCGGCCGCAGGGCGTGGATCGCGCCATGGCGATCGAGCTAGCGACGTTCGTCGGTGCGATCGGTGCGGCTATCGTGCTCGCGCTGTTCTTCGTCGATTCTCCACTCACGCTCGCGGCTGCGACCAGCAGCGCGTGGGCGGGGCTCGCGGCGCTCGCGTGGGGCATCGAGCGGACGCGCCCGCAGCAGGTCAAGGAACAACGCGCGCTCGATCAGTTCATCGTCCGCATGGCGAAAGCCGACGACGGCGTGAGGATCGCGGAGCGGCTCGCGGCGCTCTGGAAGCGCACCGTTGGCATCGATACGCGCGTCACGCGGTGGGGCGATGCGCTCGCCATGACGCCGGAGCTCGCGGCGTGGCTCGTCGAGCATCCGCAGCCGTTCGCCGTCGTCGAGCTCGCGACGATGCGGCTCGGGGCGATGCGCGCACCGCTCGAGGCGCTCTTCAAGGATGATCCTGCCGGGATGATCGTGCCGCTCGTCGATCACGACGAGGTCGTCGCGCTCGTCGAGGCGCAGTACCCGAAGGCGCTGCGCGATGCCGAGCGCGAGCTGGTCGTCGAGTCGGCGCGGGCGGCGGCGCGGGCTTACACGTTCGTGGAGCTCGCCCACGAGGCGGCGCGCGAGCGAGAGACCGAGCGCGAGGTCGAGGTCGCGGATGCGTTGCGGCTGCAGGCGTCATCGAGTCGCGATGCGCAGCTCGGTCGCTGGGCGGTAGCCGCGGAGTATCGAACCGCCGCACGCACGACAGGCGCGGGTTGGTCGGCGACCGAGCTCGAAGACGGCCGCCTCGCATTGCTCGTCACCGAAGCGCAGGCGCATGGCGTCGCAGCCGCGCTCGCAACCGCCGCGTTGACCGGTGCGTTCGCGGCTGCGACGACACCCGGCGCGACTCCGATCACACTCGACGAGCTCGTCGCGACGATGCGCGCGAGTAGCGAAGGCGTGATGCGCGGCGGTGAGCCGGTGTCGGCGTTCCTCGCGATCCTCGACGCGAAGACGATGACGATCGAGTGGGCGTGTGCGGGTCACGCGGGTGGTTTCATCGTCGGGCCGATCGCGGCAGTCGATCACGCGCTCGCGGATGGCTCGCTCCGTGGCGTGCGCCCGAAAGCGACGGCGCTCGGCGGCGAGCAACCGCCGGGTGCGAGCCTGACGACCGCGACACGCGGGACGTCGCAGTTGCCGGTCGACTCGGTGCTGGTCGTCGTGTCGAGCGCCGTGCGCGGCTCTGACGACGCGGCCTGGCGCGACCGGCTCCGCGATAGCGCACCGGTGAGCGGACGATTGCCGACGGTGCTCGTCGAGCTCGCGTCGCGCGCCGGCGACCCGAGCGAGGACCTGCTCGCGGTCGTGGTACGCGCCCGCTAGCCACGCGTCTCGCCGTCTCATCGCGTGTGAGCTTGCCGGCGTTGCCGCATCCCCAGGTGCACCGGATGCTCGATCCATGAAGGCCGTCTGGGTCGTCGCGTTGGTGGCCGCCTGTGGAGATCAGGCGCAGGCGCCCGCGCAGCCCGACGCGACCGCGATCCCCGACGTCGTCGCGGGCTGCAAGACGAGCGCGCAGACCCAGACGTACGACGACGCGACCGCGTTCGGTCCGCTCGTGGCCGGTACGCTCGCGACCTGGGATCCGACCGGCCGCTGGTTTCTGACCGGTGCATCGCTCGGTGACGTGTCGAGCGTGATGCTTCAGAACAACGCCGACGGCTCGGTCATGTTCGATCGCAGCGCCGTAAAGATCGGCACGCTGACCGCGGACTCGCTGTTCGAGCGCAACGAGCAGACCTACAACGGTAAGCCGTACCTCGAGGCGCATCGGATCTCGAACCTCGCGCCCGATGGCACGCTCCGGATGGATCGCGCGCAGTGCTACGGCGGCTCGTGCGAGGTGTGCACGGCGAAGGTCGTGCGCGCGACCCACAACTCGGTCGGGGGCGTCGTCGAAGGCGAGGGCGACGGCTTCACGCTGATCGGCCAGCTCGCGGGACCGAACTGGGGTCCGGGGTACACGTTCAACGTGCGGGTTGCCGGCACGACGGCGTACCTGATCCGTCAGGACGGATTGCACATGATCGACACGACCGATCCGACGAACCCTACGCAGATCGGATGGTATCGGCGCGCGCACCTCGGCTATTCGAACGACGTCAAGCTCGTCGAAGCGAACAACAAACGCTACGCGCTGATCGCGGATCACGGCGTCGATGTCGTCGACGTCTCGAACCCGGCGAACCCGACACTCGTCGCGACGATTCCGGAAGATGCGCACACCGATGCGATCGAAGCGCGCGGGGCCAAGGTCTACGCGTATTTCGGCACGTACGACGGTACGTGCCCGATCTACGACATCACAGATCCCGAGCATCCGACCAAGCTCGGTCAGTTCGCGGTCAACGGCATGCTCGTCCACGATCTATCGATCGAGAACGGCATCGCGTATCTCAACGCGTGGGATCAGGGGTTCGTCGTCGTCGATTACTCGAACCCGGCGGCGCCGCAGCAGCGCGGTGCGTGGCCGAAAACGCCGACGCGCACGAGCCACTCGAACTGGACGACGACGATCGACGGCCGCCACATCGCGCTCCACGGCGAGGAGAACTACGGCGCGAAGCTCGATCTCGTCGACGTCGATCCGGCGGCGCCCGGATTCATGAAGTCGTTCGCGACGTGGCAGACGCGCGAGTGGGTGTCGATCCACAACCTGATGGCGTTCGGTACGAAGGCGTACTTCACGTACTACCAGGACGGCGTGCGCGTGCTCGACCTCTCCGATCCGACGCAGCCGAAGCAGGTCGGCTACTACAACACCTGGGATCCGCAGGCCGACTACACGTCGAGTGACTTCTTCGAAGCGGCGGTCGGGCTCGACGTCGACTTGACGCGACACCTGGTGTTCGTCGCCGATAGTCCGCGCGGACTACTGATCCTCCGCGACGACACTCCCTGAGTCCTCGTCGGGCACCATTCGCAAGCCGGCGGGCAGCGTGTCGCCCAGCGCCACCCGTTCCTCGCGCGCCTCGAGCTCGACGATCTGCTCGACGAGCACCGCCGCACGCTCGCCACCGGGCATCAACCGGAGCTGGGCTGCGAGCTGCGTGCGCGTGGCTTCGTCGAGGTCACGCGCGCGATCGCCGGTGCGGCGCGCCAGCTGGGCGAGCGGGAACGCGGCCTTGTCGGGCTCCGGCCATTCCCACGCGATGATCTTGGTGAGCCACGCCTTGACCGCGGAGGCCGGCAGGACCGCATTGAGCGGGCCGTAGAGCGGCACGCGTGCGCCGAGCCGCGACAATGCCCACAGGTGGATCGCATCCTCGCGACCCTTGCGGGTCTCCATCCGCGCCATCAGCTCGTCGCCGAGCTTGATCTTGAAGCCGATCTGCAAGCGCTCGAGGCTCGCGGCCGCGCGCCACATCTCGGCGAGCTCCTGCTTGCTCGGCTTCGCTTCGGCGAGCTTCTTCGCCTGCCTCTGGCTCGGCAGGATCAGCTGCGCGATCCGGTCGTAGATCTGTTCTTGCTGGCCGTTCGCGAGGCCACCGGCGATCCGGCGCCACGAAATCCACCATGCGAGCCGGCTCGGCTCGTGCTTCGGAAACACGAGATTCTCGTTGAACACGCCCCACATCACGCGCGCGCGCCACGCATCGAGCGGCGCACCGGTGCCGGGCCGGAGCAAGAACCCGGCGAGGGTGAGCCAGCGCGTCTCGTGATCGGCGGTCTTCTTGCGCTCGGCGGCGACATCCGCGAGCGCATCGAACAGCGCGCGCGTGGTCTGCATCGACCACTCGTCGCGGCGGGTCTCGAGCAGCGTCTCGAGATCACGCATCAACGTCGGTAACCCAGCGCCCGTCCGGAACGCCGCCGTGATCGCGGCCTTCGCCTGCTCGGTCTTCGGGTGGGCTTCGCTCGTCTGGGCCGCCGGGGCTGCACCGCCGGAGCGCATGTCGAAGCCGAGCTTCCACGCCTCTTCGGACTCGCGCCCGAGGCTGTGATCGATGCAGCGGATGTCGAGCCCGCCGAGCTCGGTGATGTGGACCTCGAGCCGCACCGTGACCTCGCCGCGGCCGCGTGCGCGTAGCACCGTGACGATCGGAGGCAGCTCGAGCAGGTCGCTGCCGTCGTCGAGCGTCTCGGCCTTGCCGTCGCCGACCGGCACGATCGCACCCGGTTGATCATCGCGCGTCGTCGACGAATACAGCCGGAAGCTGACCGGGCGATTCGTCACGAGCTTGAAGTCGCGCGCGAGCTGGACGCGTGCGCCATCCTCGAGGCCCGGCGGCGCCAGACATACCGCCATGCGCTCACCGGTGAGATCGCCGACGTTGTTCGTCTCGCGGCGCGGCCGGCCCGCAGCCTCGACACCGATGTAGAACGCGCGTGCGGTGCCGCCCTTGATCCGGGTCGCGAGGCCGCGACGGACCAGGCCGTAGTAGGCGGCACCCTGCGCGACCGCGAGCTCGGGCATCGCGGCGGGCAGCTCCTGCGGCCGCGCGCCTTGCCACTGCGCGAGCTGGTCGAGCACGCGCGCGCGCAACGACGTCGGCGTCATCGCACCGCCGTTGAACAGCACGTGATGGATGCGCTCGGCGCCGTGGCGGACGAGGAACGTCGCGAGGTGTGCGGTTACCCGCGGATCGGCGGCGTACGGCAAGCCAAATTCTTGAAGGCCGCCGCGGCCGCGTGCGAGCGCGACGTCCTTGGCGACGAGTGGAAAGAATCCGTCGAACAGCACCTGGTCGAGCTCGGCGCGCGTGACCTCGTCGCGGAGCGTGCCCGCGATCAGCTTCGAGCCGCGCGCTTGCACCACGATCGGCGCTTTCTCGGGCGCGGCGTCGCCGAGCAATACTTCCTTCGCGAGCCGGCAGGCATGAACGAGGCCGTGCCACTGCAGCGCATCGAGCTTCTTGCCCGACTTCGCGACGACCCGTTGCTCGACGATCTTCGCGAGCGTGAGATCGAGGTTGTCGCCGCCGAGCAGCAGGTGATCGCCGACCGCGGTGCGCGTGAAGCCATCGCCGTTGCTATCGACCTCGATCAACGTGAAGTCGGTGGTGCCGCCGCCGACATCGAACACGAGAACGCGCTCGTTCGGCGCGAGCTTGTGGTGGACCGAATCGATCCAGGCGTAGAAGGCGGCCTGCGGTTCTTCGAGCAGGACGACCGGTGGAAAGCCGGCCGCGGTCGCGGCTTGCAGCGTGAGCTCGCGCGCGGCCTCGTCGAACGATGCGGGCACGGTGACGAGCACTTCTTGCTCCGCGAAGTCGGCATCGGGATGCTCGAAGTCCCACGCCTCGCGGATGTGGCGAAGCACCTGCGCCTGCGCGGTGACCGGCGACAGCTTGGGACCATCGCCGTCGCCCCACGGCAGGATCGCCGCGTTGCGATCGACGCCCGGGTGGCACAGCCACGACTTCGCCGAAGAGATCATCCGCGACGCCATCCGCGCGCCTTGGTTACGCGCGAGCTCGCCGACGACGACGCGCAACGCAGCGTTCGGGTCCGCCGGCTTCCACGGCAGCGCGGTCTCGTGCGGCGCGAGATCGATCTCGCTGGCGAGATACACGAACGAGGGCAACTGGCGGCGCGGCGCGACGTCGCCCGGCGCGACGAGCTGCGGAACTTCAAAGACGCGGACGCGTGGATCGGCGGCGCGCGTATCGACGTACGCCACCGCCGAGTTGGTGGTGCCGAGGTCGATACCGATCAAGAACCGCGCGGACACGCAGCTGTATCTACCACGCGAAAATCACCGCCGGTTACGGCGGGAGCTTAGCGATGGCTGTCCAGCGCATCGATTCCGGCCTGGGCGCTCGCGCGCACCCTCGGGCTCGGATCGTTCGTCGCGGCGGAGAACCGTTCGCGCGCCTCGCCGAGGCGCTTCGCGTCCACGAGCAGCCAGCCGAGCATCGCGGAGGCCTCACCGGCGTGGGTCGAGCCCGGGTGTTCGTCGACCAGCTCGCGGAACGCGGCCATCGCGGATGCGGTGGCATGGCCGCGGGCGAGCGCGACCGCGTGCCAGAACCGTGCATCGTCGGCAAGCGCACCCTCGGGTGCGGCGAGCAACGCCTTCGCGAACGCCGCGGCCGCCACGTCGAATTGCGCGCCGCGCAGCGCGCTCCACGCGTCGTTGTACGCGAGTTGATCCGCGGTCGGTCGACTCGCAGCGGGTACGAGCGACACCGTGTGGACATGCGCGTGCGGCGTAGGCTGCGCCGGTGCTGCTGGTTCGGTCGCGGCGAGCGGTGTATCGGTCCAGTCGCCACCGGCGACGAGCATCACGGTCGCGCGACCTGACGGCCGAACCTCGACGCGGCCGTGAAGCACGTGGACGTCGACGAGCCGATCGTGATCCGCGGTGACGTCGAATGCGGTGCCCCGAACTTCGATCTCGCTCTTCCCGATCAGCACGCGGAACCGCTCACCGCTGCGGAGCGGATCGACGTCGACGTGAATCGTGCCGTCGTGCAACGTCACGACCTCGTCGGGTACGTGTGAGCCGGCGCTGAACACCGCATCCGGCAATGGATGGACGTGACCGCGCGCAGGCAGCGGCGGCAACACCGGCAACGCGACCTCGTGCAGTGGTGTCGGGGGCCACGCGACGACGCCGAGCAGCACGGCTGCGGCCGCGAGTGGCACCGCGAGCCAGCGCCGGTTGTGGGCGTGAGCGGGCGGCTGCGCGCGCGCGAGCAACGCGGTACGCACTTCCTCGCGATGCGCCGCGCTCGGCACGTCGATCGGTGCGTCGCGCATCGCTGCGAGCGCGGCATCGAGCTCGGCGTCGCTCATCGGGCGGGTCACGAGCCGCCTCCGATGATCGCGCGCACGGCGCGGCGCGCCTGATGGAGCCGCCGCCACAACGTGCCCTCGGGGATCCGCAGCGCGCGCGCGACCTCGACGCCGGGTAGTTGCTCGAGGTCGCACATCGCAAATGCGACTTGTTGATCGTGCGGCAGCTGCGCGAGTGCGCCCGCGATCTTCGCGATCAACCGGCGCTGGTCGACGGCGGCATCGGGACGCACGACATCGCGGGCGTCTTGCTCGACGATGAACATCGCCTGATGGACGCGGCGCCGGCGCTCGCCGCGC
Source organism: Deltaproteobacteria bacterium (assembly GCA_040004535.1). Lineage (GTDB taxonomy): Bacteria > Myxococcota_A > Polyangia > Haliangiales > Haliangiaceae > JABFXX01. The sequence continues at coordinate 21,580 of JBDUAS010000004.1, read as the reverse complement.
AGCTGGCGGCGCGAGATGTTCGCGGCCACGCCGAGGATCCACGTCTTGACCGCCGACGCGCCGCGGAAATTCACGGCGCAGCGCTGGACCTCGAGGAACGTCGCCTGCACGAGGTCATCGCGTGCGGCCTCGTCCGTGGTCGGCAGCCGCGAGAGGAACCGATACACCGCGAGGTTGAAGCGATCGAATAACGCGCCGAGCGCGGCGCTGTCGCCGGTCGCGCACGCCGCGAGCAGCGCCTCGTCGGACATCTCTGGAAGAGAGCCGGTGATCCGGCGCAGTGGAACCAATTTCGTCACTGGAGGTGCCCCCAGCGTAGGCCGACGCCAAGCCGGCCGAGGACCAGCGGCTCGTCGGGCAGCGGCATGGTCGTCGTCGATTCACTGCGCGTCGCTTGCGAGAGATCGATCGAGAGCGTCACGTCGAGTGCGATCGAACGCGTGAGTGGGTACGCATAGACGGCGCGGGCCTCGGCGCGGAGACCCGCGGTCTCACTCGCCATGCGGTGCGCGTCCTTGCTGTCGATCCGCGTGTGGACCTGACCGGTCCCGCCCCCGAACCCGAGCATCAACAAGCCGGGACCGACGTTGATCGGGACGTCGCCGCCCACCAGCACCTCGATGCTGCGGCGATCGAGACCGGTCCAGAACGCGGGGCCATCCACCACGCTCGCGAACCGCACGCTCGCCGCCGCGCACACGGGGCCAATCACCACGCACCCCCCGATCTGAGCACCAGCCCATGCCGTGCGATCGTTCGCGTACGAGGTCTCACCGGCGGCGAACAATTGCGAGCCGTGAAACGTCGACGGCGGGGCTTGGCGTTCCACGATCACCACGCGCGGTGCCGGCGCGCCGGGTGCTTCCGCGACGACGATCTTCGGAATCGGGTGACTCGCGAGGAGCGGGTCCGAAGCATTTCGATCGCTCCACGATTCGATCACCGTCGCGGCGGTCGAGAGATCAGCGACCCGGCGCTCGACGGGCATCGCATCGTCACGCGTGACGACGATCGAGCCGCCGTCATGTCGAACTGCACCGTGGATATCCGCACAGACCACACCGCGTTGCGCGAGCAAATCGCCCACTGCACTCACCAACTTGGCTTCGCCGTGCAATCCTCCGCACGGCGCTGCGCTCGCCGCGCGCGTCGCGACGAAGATCAGGATCATGAGGGCAAGCCGCACCACGGGTGAGTTTCCGCTGCTTCGGCGATCCTTCACAGCATTCTCGCGAAGGTATAGCGACCTTGCGGGCACACAACACAGCATGCGCTGGTTTGCGCTGGTGATTTTGCTGATGCCGGCGTTTGCCGCCGCGGATCCAGGGCGCCTCCTCGACGATCACAGCTTCGACACCGAACCTGGCGGCGAATTCGCCGGCGACCTCGGGATCGTGGCGGCGAAACCGACCTCGCTCCCGGTGGGCTTGTCGACGGGGATCGGTGCAGGCCTCACGCGGCGCTGTGGTTGCATGTTTTCGTATGGCGCGCGGATCGCGTGGAGCCGGGTGACCGAGGACAGCGAGAGCTGGATCGTCACCCAGGACGACTTTCGATTTCGCGTCACTGGTGCGATTCTCCACGAAGCGGGGCGGGGCGCCATCGCGCTGCGGCTCGGCGCCGGCCCGACGATCGTTCACGAGGTTCGCGACCTCCAGCAGGGCATGCGCGATCCCAACTCCGATACGCCACAGCAACAACACGCGTTGCGAGCAGTACCGGCCGGCGAGCTCGAGCTTGTCGTGTCGCTGAAGATCGCCGGCACGTGGCTGGTCGACGCGAGTGCCGGGCCGACCCTCGCGATCGATAGCGGCGCGCATGGCGGCTGGATCACGCAGATGGGGGTCGCATGGCGGCCCTGAGATTGCTCGCGATCGCGGGATCCGGTGCGCTCGCGGCCCTCGTCGCGTGCGACGACCTCAAAAATTTCGGCGGCCCGATCCCCGCGTACGCGACCGTGCAGCTCGAGGTCACGGGCGATCCGACGCTGTTACCCGGCGACGCCGATCTCGAGGTCGCGATGGTGTGGGGCGGCCAGTGGCTCGTCGAGGCGCTGTGCATCTTGCCGCCGGAGAACATGGATGCGACCACGCTGCTCGCCGCGGGGTGTCGCGATCCGTTCGGGTTCGTACCCGCGCGCGTCGACGGGAACGTCGCCGCCGATGTCGGCGTGCCGACGACGCTACCGCTGATCTCGTTGCCGAGCGCGGACCTGTTGATCGGCGATGTCACCGCGCGTATCGGTTACGCATCGCTGATCGTGTACGACGATCGCGATCACAACGGTACCCTGAACCTCGCGCGCCCGAATCGCATCCCCGGCAACGGCATGGGCATGGGTAGCGGCAGTGGTAACGATCCGGGCACCGAGACGCGCGACGTCGTGTACGGGGCCAGTTTCGTCGCGATGACGCAGGCCGATCAGCGGGTCGCGTATCGCGAGGGCTCGTTCAGTCCGGTCGCTGCGTTCTACCCGCGCGCGGGTTGCGGCGAACCGCCGCTCGGGTTCTCGATGCTCGCGGCAGGCGGGTTCACCGCACAGGCCGCGATCGACGCGACGATCGCCGGAACGCTGCCCAAAGAAGACCCCGCGAGCTGTGCCGAGACGGCGCTGTCTGCGACGACGATCCAGGTGCCCTTACAGATGCCGTCCCTCGAGAGCGTGAAAGAGCTCGGCTGCACGGAACGCACGAGCGATTCGAGCGTGCGCTATCTCGAACCAGATCCGACCGAGCCGACGCCGGACTTCACGGATCGCGTCACGGCGTGCGTGCATCTGCCGAGCTTTGGCGCGCCGTCGGACACCGTCGAGCTCGTCGTCAGCGGCCGCACCGAGGACAAATGCGTCGGCATCTCGCACTACGTGCTGAAGGGATGCCGCGAGTCGGCCGACTGCGGCAGCCCGGACTGGGATCACAGCACTGCTCCTCCCGACTGGTGGCCATGCGGGCCCTGATCATCGTCACGGTGCTCGCGCTCGCGACCACCGCGGCACAGGCACAGACGACCGAGCGCGGTACGACGACGTCGCCGATCACGAAGAAGTCCGACGATGACGATGGCACACCGAAGCTGTCGCTGCCGACCGAGGCCGATCGCGTCGCGTGGCAGCGCTCGGGATTCAGGCTCGGTCTCGGCCTCGTCTACGGCCGGTTCGAGGGCATGCGCGGCGCACCGAGCGGGCGCTTGCTCGGCGCACAGCTCCACGCGGGGCTGCGGCTCGATGCCGACTGGTCGCTGATCACCTCGTTCCAGTACGCGTCGGTGTCGGGGGCGAACAACGGGCTGTCGGGGCTCCGGTTCGCCGGCACGCTCGATCCGACCTGGCACGTGACCCCGAGCTTCTCGCTCGCGATCGGCGTCGGCTTCGGCGGCATCGTCGAGGGCCGGACCCAGCGCGTCGATCCGATTCCGCCGCAAACCGACACCAGCTACACGTTCCCGAACGCGCACATGCCGCTCCAGAGCTGCAGCGGTGTCGGCGTTGCGGGGCTCGCGCGCGCGGACTACGCGTGGGTGCTCGGGCCGCGCGCGCAGACGTCGCTGTCCCTCGAGCTCGACGGCCAGTACACGAGGTGCGTCGAGCGCAGCGGCGCGGTCGAGGCGGATACCGCGCAGCCGATCGAGCGCCGCCAGTTCTGGGAGCACTACGGTGTCACCCTCGCATGGGGCATCGCGTGGCGCTGAGGGTCATCGTCGTCCTCGCGCTGTTGCGCGCGCTCGCGTTCGCCCAGACTCCCCCGACGGACGCGGGCGTCGACGCGCCGACCGATGCGGCCACCGATGCGTCGCCCCCCCAAAGCTTTCAAGCGCCGGTCGCGAAGGGCTCGACCGACGTCGCGTATCCCGACACCGCACCCGCGATCACGGCGCCGGTCGCGGTCACCGTCAAGCTGCTCGTCGACGAGACCGGCGCGGTCGCGAAGGTCGATCTGGTGTCCGCGCCGCAACCGATCTTCGACGACGCGGTGATCGCCGCGGTGAAAGCGTTCACGTTCGAGCCCGCGACGTTCGGCGGCAAGCCGGTCAAGGTCGAGATCACGTTCACGCACACGTTCGTGCCGAAGACACCGCCGCCGCCTACCGTCACCACACCCGAGAGCAAGGCGACCGCGGTGCTACGCGGCAAGCTGGTCGAGCTCGGTACGCGCAAGCCGGTGACGAGCGCGACGATCACCGCGGTCGTCGACGGCACGACGTACACCGCCGAGGGCGATCAAACCGGGCACTTCCGGCTGGCGCTCGCGCCGGGCGCCGCGAAGATCACGGTGTACGCGCCGTCGCACGAACCGTTCGAGCAACAGGAGCAGCTCTCGAAGGCGCAAGAGCTCGCCGTCACGTACCTCGTGTCGCGCGACCGCTACGACCCGTACTCGATCACCGTCGTCGGCGAACAACGCCGCGAAGAAGTCTCGCGGATCACGCTGCGCGGCCCCGAGCTCCAGCAAGTGCCGGGCACGTTCGGCGATCCGTTCCGCGTGATCCAGGCGCTGCCCGGCGTCGCATCGGTCGTGTCGCTGCTGCCGTTCCCGGTCGTGCGCGGTGCTTCGCCGAGCTCGACCGGCTTCGAGATCGATGGCACGCGCGTGCCGCTGTTGTTCCACTTGCTCTCCGGCCCGAGCGTGATCCACCCGGAGTTCATCGACGAGATCCAGTTCTATCCGGGCGGCGCGCCGGCACCGTACGGTGGCTACACCGCCGGCATCATCGACGGCCTCACGCGGCGCGCGAACAAGGACGAGCACCTGATCGATGTCGATCTCAACTTGCTCCAGGTCGGCGGTCTCATCCGCGAGCCACTGACGAAGGACATCTCGGCCACTGCCGCCGCGCGCTACGGCTTTCCTGGGTTCTTGCTGTCGCTCGCGACGAACCAGGCGTCGCTGTCGTACTGGGACTACCAGCTCCGCATCGACGGCGGCACGAAAGCGAACGGCTGGACGGTGTTCTCGTACGGCGCGCGCGACGAGCTCGACGGCGTCGCCGCGAATGCCAATCCGAACGATCCGAACCCGCCGCTGTCGCCGCAGCTGATCCTCGGCTTTCACCGCGTCGACCTGCGCTACCACCGCACGTTCGGCGAGCTCGACACGACGGCGCGAATCGTCGGCGGCTACGACCGCACCGAGTCGATGGGCACCGACTTCACGATCTGGTCCGCAGATCCCGAGCTCAAGGGCCGGCTCGAGGTCGACAAGACGCTCGCGCTGCAAGCCGGCATCACCGGCGACCTCCGCTTGCTCCATCCAGGCGCGAACACGAACGCCGCCGCTGGCTCGCTCGCGGCGATCACGAGCGCGCTGTCGAGCTCGCAGACCGGATCGGTCTACTTCGAGGGCATCTGGCGGCCGTCGCCACTCTGGTTGATCCGGCCTGGCGTACGCGGCGACATCTATCACGACAACACCGCGACGAAGCCCGCGTTCGATCCGCGGCTGACCGTGCGCTACAAGCTCGGCGAGCGCGACCTCCCGGATGTCGCGCCGGGCTCCGACGACGCCGCGGTCTGGCTCAAGGGCGCGACCGGCCTCTATCACCAGCCGCCGCGCTTCGTCGTGCCGCTGCCCGGCCTCGACATGATGCCGCTGAAGTACGGCCTCCTCGAGGCGTGGCAGTCGAGCCTCGGTGCGGAAGTGCCGCTCGGCGCGCGGTTCACGCTGTCGACCGAGGCGTTCTACAACTACATGAACCCGACGATCTTCGATCTGTCGACGAACGCGGCGACGCTCGGCACCGGCGCGAACTCGACGTTGATCCCGACGTCGATCATCAACATGCCCGACCCTGGGCAGATGTTCATCGATCGCCTGACCACGCCGCAGACCGGGCGCGCGTACGGCCTCGAGCTCTTGCTGCGCCGGCAAGCCCAGAACGGCGTGTTCGGGTGGATCTCGTACACGCTGTCGCGCTCGGAGCGCGATCGCAACGGCGTGGTCGCGCCGTACGACTACGATCGCACGCACCTGCTCAACCTCGTGCTCGGTGTACCCCTGCGCCGCAACTGGGACCTCGGGCTGCGCGCGCAGTACGAGAGCGGTGAGCCCGCGACCACGACGTACGGCTACAACACCGCGCGCAAGGATGGCTATGTCCGGTTCGACATCCGCGTCGACAAGCGCGCCGTGTATCGCTCGTGGTTGCTCGACTTCTACGTCGACATCACGAACGTCGCGCTCCTGCCCGAGGAGATCACGCCGGGCCAGACGATTCGCTACGTGTTGCCGACGGTCGGCTTTCGCGGCCGGTTCTAAGGAGAGCTATGCAAGACAGTACGATCGATGCCGAGATCCTGGATTTGATGCTTCGCGCGGGCTCGCGCTGGGTGCTGTGGCTGCTGATCGCGCTGTCGCTCGGCGCACTCGCGGTGATGATCGAGCGGTTGTGGTTCTTCATCCAGGAGCGCCGGCCCGAGCAGCAGCTCGCGAAGGCGGTCGCCGCGCTCCAGAAGGACTCGCCCGAGGCGGCGTTGAAGGCGCTCGCCGGGGCGCGCTCGATGGAAGCCATCGTGTTGCGCTCGTGCATCTCGCGCGCGGCCGAAGGCGCCGAGGCCGTCGACGAGCATCGCGCGGCGATCGTCGAGCTCGAGCGCCAGCGCTACGAGAAGCGGCTCGCATTCCTCGGCACGCTCGGCAACAACGCGCCGTTCATCGGTCTGTTCGGCACGGTGCTCGGCATCATCCGCGCGTTCCACGATCTCTCGAGCTCGACGCTCCAGGGCACCTCGGCCGTGATGTCGGGCATCGCCGAGGCGCTCGTCGCGACCGGCGTGGGCCTCCTCGTCGCACTGCCGGCGGTCGCCGCGTACAACGCGTTCACTCGCCACGTCGAGGCCTCCGCGAACGCCGCGGATGCCGCCGCGCACGAAGTCCTCGCGTTCTTGAAGAAGACGAAGGCGACCTGATGGCGAGCGGGAACATTCGCCGCCGCGGCGGCATCATCGCCGAGATCAACGTGACGCCGCTCGTCGATATCATGTTGGTGCTGCTGATCATCTTCATGCTGACGGCGCACTTGATCGCGAAGCAAGCGATCGAGGTCGAGCTCCCGCGCGCCAGCCAGTCGACGACGCTCAAGCCGACGACGCTCGCGATCGTGCTCACCCGCGAGGGCAAGCTGTACTTGAACGAGAAGCCGACCACGCCCGAGGCCCTACGCGCGGCGGTCGCGGACGCGGTCGCGAAGGATCCCAAGACCCAGGCGATCATCTCGGGCGACAAGGCGGTGTCGCACGGCCGCGTGGTGTGGGTGCTCGACCTCGTAAAAACACTTGGCGTGACGTCGTTCGCGATCCAGATCGATCCTAGCAACGTGGTGCCCCCGACGTGATCGACGAGAAGCTCGGCATCTGTCTGGTGGTCTCCGTGTTCGCGCACTTCGCGATCGAACGGGGCCTCCAGCATTTGCCGAAGCACGTCGATCCACCGCTACCGCAGCAAGTGTCGGTGCGCGTGATCGAGCCCGAACCTCCGAAGGAGCCCGAGAAGCCACCCGAGCCAAAGCCGCAGGAGCCGACGCCGAAGACCGCCGACCTCCCGAAGGCGCGCCCGGTCCACTCACCGCTCGTCGCACCGGTCTCGAAGGATGCGCCGCCGCCGGATCATCCCGCGGTGCAGACCACCGATACCGGAGAGGCTCCCGTGTTCGGCGTGACGATGGAGTCGACGTCGCAGCAAGGCGGCAACGCGGTCTCGGTCGGCAACACGCTCTCGCCATCGGCCGGCAGCGCCGCGACCGCCGCGCCGAGGCCCTTGCCGCCTCCGGTCGCCGCGTACGAAGCGACGAAGCTGCCGTTGCCGCAGGGCCGGTGCTTCGGCAAGTACACCGACGAAGCGCGCGCGGCGGGGCTCGAGGGTACCGTCGTCCTCGATCTGACCGTCGACGAGAAGGGCCGCGCGCGCGATATCTCGGTCGTCCAGGGGCTAGGGCAGGGGCTCAGCGAGGCCGCGAAGCGCGCGCTGGTGGCATGTCGCTTCACGCCCGGCGAGAAAGACGGCAAGCCCGTCGCCGTGCGGATCCGCGGGTTCAAGATCGAGTTCGTGCTGAACGAGCCGAATTAGTCCCGCGGCGTCGAGATCGGCGAGATCCGCGCCATGATCGCCTCGACCAGTGCGCTCGCATCGGTCGCGAAGTCGCCGGTGATCGGTGGGCCTTCACCGCGCTTGGTGAACTTCACGCCGTCGCGCTCGCACAGGATCGTCCGCGTCGACTTGGTCGCGAGCACGTAGTCGTACTCGAGCGTGAAGTAGAACGTGATCGCCGCGTCGTTCTTCTTCGCGACGAACGCGACCATCCACGCCTCACCCATCTCGGTCGGCTGCGGCATCGACAGCACGCCGATCCGCCAGGTCTCGTTACGCTCCTTGCACAGCACCTGCGGCGCGTGCGTGATGCCGGTCTGCTGCCAGACGTTCGCGAACATCGAGACGTCGCGACGCTCCATCGCGGAGACCACCGTCGAGGCGCCTTTCAGCTTCATGAGGTTGGGCAGGATCACGTGAGCGATCGAGTCGAGTGCGCTCGGCATGCGCCGAACCTAGCACGGACGATTTCCCGCGACTTCGCACCGGGTTCGCGCTCTAACACGTCGTGTTCGAGAGCCTCGACAACCGGCGGCGCGGGCCGAGCCTGTGGAAGGCGTTCGGCATCACCTGCTCGCTGTTCTCGCTGTTCGTGATCCTGTACCTCCACTTTCGCGACGCGCACGACCAGGATGAAGCGGAGCGCCGGCACGAGGAGTACAAGGCTGCGAGCGAGGCGCGCGATCAACCGCATCGCGTCGAGCGCGGCGGCATCGCCGTCGAGGTTCCCGCGGAGCCGATGCACCAAGGCGACTACAACGCCGGCGGCATGGTAGGCAACAACTTCGAGGTCACGTGGAACCTCGGTGCGGCATGGCCACCGGCCGAAGCCGACAAGCACGCACAGGACTTCGCAGCGAAGCACCTCGGCTTCGCGTTCAAGCAGACCCACGACTTCAAGCTCGCCGGTGCAGCGGCGCGTGCCTACGAGCTCCAGGACGGCGATCGCCACATCTATCTCGCGTACAGCACGTGCGCCGGCCGCCGGATCCACCTGCTGGTCTACGACGATCGCAAGCTGTTCGAATCGATGACCCACACGTTCGAGTGCGTGCCCGACAAGACCGTCGATCTCGCACGGCGCGACGTCGTCGTCGACGCCGTCACCGGCTGGAAGCGCGTCGATCCCGACGAGCGCGGGCTCGCGCTCGAGAACGCCGCCGGCGTACGCGTCACGACGTGGCTGTTGCGGCGCGAGTACGGCAAGGCGATCGCCGACATTATCGGACCCGCAGTGGCCGAAGCTGGACTCTCGCTGCGGGACAAGCCCACCACGCGCAACGACAAGATTCTGTACAGTGCTTACTACGAGGACGGGTCGCAGGCGTATCTGCTCGCGTTCCGCTGCCCCGATGACGACATCGGCGTCGTGATCGTGAGCGGCCCGAAGGACCACCTCGACGATGGCGTCACGCTGGCCGACACCGCGCACTGCCTCCTCTACGAACAAGCGATGCCGGTCTACTGATCGGCGACGCGCGTCTGGTCGGTGATCCAGTTCACCTCCCACGTCTTGCCGTCGTCGTCGGAGTACGCCTGCTCGAAGTGCGCTGTCTTCGCCGTGACCAGATACTCGTGACCGGGTAGGACCAGCTACGCGTCGCGCTCGCGGACCGAGTACTCGAGCTTCCACCGGCCATGACCGTCGCGCGCGACGCACCACAGCTCGAGCGTGCCGACCTCGGTGACGTGCGCTTCGAGCCGGACCGGCACGAGGTCGCCGGACTTGCGGTCGCCTTCGACCTCGACGAGCTTCTCGACCGGATCGAGCTCCGCGATGCCCTCGGCATCGGCGTCGACGAGCGTTCCGGCGGCGTCCTCGCCGCGGGTGGCCGCGGCGAAGAACCGGAACGTCGAGAGCTCGCCGACCACCACACCGAGCTCGTCGTCGGGGAGCGCGACGGTCGAGCCTTCTTCGAGGCCCTGCGGCGCGACGCACAGCGCCTTCACCGGAGGTGCGAACCCGGGGATCGCGGGCATCGCGCTCTCGATCCCGATGTAGTACGCGCGCGCGGTGCCACCGCGAATGCGGATGCCTTTGCCGCGGCGTGCTTGCCCGTAGTACGCGGCGCCGAGCGCGACGGCGAGATCGAGATCCGCGCCGGCGAGCACGGTGACGTCGCGGCCGGCCCACGTGCGGAGCAGCTCGACGATCCGATCCTGCAGCTTCTTGGCCTTCATCACGCCGCCGTTGAACAACACGGCGGTCGGCATGCGCCCTTCGGGTCCTGAAAACCGACCCAGGAACTCGGCGAGGTGGCGCGTGATCGCGGGATCGTGCGCGTAGGGCAGGCCGAGCTCGCGCAGACCGGCGGTGCGGCGGCGCTCCGCCTTCGCGCCGGCGGCGACCTTCGGGAAGAAGCCGTCGACGAGCAACGCCTCGGCGGCTTCGCGCTCGAACTTGGTCTTGATCGTGCCACCGACGAGCTTCGAGCCGCGCGCGAGGATCGAGATCGGGACGTTTGCGGGCGGCTTGTCGGAGAGCAGCGCTTCTTTCGCGCTGCGAGCCGCGTAGACCAGTGCGCGCTGCTGCATCGCATCGAGCTGCTTGTCCACGCCCCGCTGCGCCAGCGCCGCGAGCGCGAGGTCCATGTTGTCGCCGCCGAGCAAGATGTGATCGCCGACCGCGATCCGCTCGAGCGTGAGGTTGCCGCCTTCGTCGCGGACCTCGATCAACGAGAAGTCCGTGGTGCCGCCGCCGAGGTCGCACACGAGCACGACATCGCCCGGCGACAGATCCTTGCGCCACGCCTCGCCGCGCGCCGCCAGGTACGCGTAGAACGCGGCCTGCGGCTCCTCGAGCAGCGTGATCTTGTCGAACCCGGCCTCGCGCGCTGCGACGACGGTGAGCTCGCGCGCGACCGGATCGAAGCTCGCGGGTACGGTGACGAGCACTTCCTGCTCGCCGGCCGGCTCGTCGGGATTCGCGTCGTCCCATGCGGCGCGGAGATGCGCCAGGTAGCGCGCGGATGCGTTGACCGGCGACACGCGCTCGCCGCCTTGCATCGCTTCGTCGAGCTCGCGCTGCGCGCCGCGGAACGGCAGCACCTGCGCGGTGCGATCGATCGCGGGATTGCAGAGCCACGACTTCGCCGATGCGACCAAGCGATGCGGCAGCTCGGCGCCGCGATCGCGCGCGAACGTGCCGACCGTGTAGCGCATCGGTCCCGACCACGGCAGCTGCAGATGAGCGGGCGGAACTTCGTTCTCGCTCGGCAGCAACAAGAACGACGGCAGCGTCGGCCGCTCCGCGATCTCACCTGGGCCGACGACCTGCGTGATCGGTTGCGCGATCGGCGCTTGATCGTCCGTCGCGGTCGCGAGCGCGGAGTTCGTCGTGCCGAGATCGATGCCGAGGACGCGGGTCACGCGGACAGCTCCACTTCCGCGGGCGCGATCACGGTGCGATCGACGCCTTCGGCGAGCGACGGCAGCTTGGTCTCGACCGCGCGCCAACCGTGATGGCGCAGCGTGCCCTTGTACGGTGCGTCGCCCTTTGCTTCACCGATCAACCGGATCTCCGCGGGGTCGAACCCTTTCGGCACCGACACCTTGGTCTCCTCTTCCCCCGGCATCACGGGCTCGAGCGACAGGATCTGATCGAACACCTTCTTGCAGCCGCGATGCACCGCGCGCACGGCCGCGCCGATATCCGCATCGTCCGCGCTGTCGATCTGCTCGCTGATGAAGTCGACGAACCGGCCTTCGCGCTGGAGCAGTGCCAGCAGCGCGAGCGCACCTTCGCGGTGGTTCGCTGCGGAGCTCGCCTTGGGCGCGGGCTTCTCGATCACGCGCTCGATCACCCGCTCGACGACCTTGGTCTCGACCTTTTCCTCGCCACCGGCCGGCTCGCCGCTCGGGATCGCCAGGACCTTCTTGCCGCCGAACAGCACTCTCCAGAACGCGAGGAACGCGAGAATCGGATGCATGGCGGGCTGTGCATATCAGTTTTTCGAGGACATGCCTCGTCAGATCGCGCACTTGCGGTGGCTCGTGCCTTGCTGAAAGGCCCCGCATGATCAAGCGACTCGCCGTCCTTTGCCTCTTCATGACGGGATGCGGCCTCTACTGGGGCGGCGGTGATGACGATGACGTCTGTAACCAGCTCGCGGGTGGCGCAGACATCGCGTCGCAGGGCTATCGCGACCCGCAGACCGGCACCTGCGAGTACTTCGGGGGCGGCGGCGGCGGCGGCGGTTGTTGCTATGACGGCAACGGCAACAACATGTACTGCGCCGAGCCCGCGACCGGCCAAGCACTTCCCGACTGGGGCCAGTGCAACACCCAGTGCGACGGCCTCGACGAGAACAGCTGCATCGAGACCGTGAACTGTCACGCCGCGTACCTCGACCTCGGGCTCGACGCACTCGTCGCGTCGAACAAGTTCTACGGCTGCTGGGCGACCGCGCAGGGCGCGGCGACACTCCCGCCGACCACGTGCGCGGGCCTCGACGCGCAAACCTGTTCGGAGCGCGACAACTGCTCGATGGTCTACACCGCGTACAACGGCAATCAGCAGCCGCAGAAGTTCGAACAGTGCATCGACGAGAGCATCTCCGGCTGCGGCGTCGATATCGGTTGCCCGATGGGCTCGCACTGCGAGGAGCAGTGCACGCCGTGCAACACCATGGGCTGCCAAGATACGTGCGCGCCGACGTGCGTGCCCGACGCCGGCTGGGGCAGCTGCACCGGCCAGATCTCGTGCGCCAGCGCGCCGCCGTCTTGCCCCGCGAACACCACGGCTGGCATCGCGAACGGCTGCTGGACGGGCTACTGCATCCCGAACGCGGCGTGCGGCTCGCCGAATCCCGGTGACTGCTACAGCACCGTGACTTGCAGCTCGGCGCCACCGAGCTGCCCGGCCAACACGTTGCCCGGGATCGCGAACGGGTGCTGGACGGGCTACTGCATCCCGACTGCGAGCTGCGAGCTCGCCGCGTGCGAGACGCTCGGCAGCGAGGCCGCGTGCGAGGCACGCTCGGACTGCACGGCGCTCTACACCGGTACGGACTGCACCTGCACGATGACTGGCGGCTGCACGTGCGCGACCGAGACGTATTCGAAGTGTGAAACAGGCTGGATGCTATAAATAGCCGCCCCCACCGGGCTGCGGCTAGACTTCACGGGTGGCCGTCCGGCATCCGGGGGATGATGACCGCCCCACCGTCGATCTGGGCCCGCGCCCGGAGCTGACGGAGGGGCCGGAGCCTCACGACCTCGGTCCGGAGGAGCTTCCCGATAACGCCGACGCGACGCGCACGCTCGCGCCGAACGTCCATGGGATGGCGACCCAGAAGTTGCCGGCGCGCCCAGGCGGCGACTCGCACACCCGCTACTCGACCGCGACGTCGCACACCGAGGCGATGCGGCTCGAAGAAATCTCGCGCTCGCAGGTGTTCCTGCGCGTCGCGTTGATCACGTGCTTCGCCGGGTTCGCGGTCGCGCTTGTCACCGGCGGCGATCGCACCGCGTTCTGGGTGTGCACCGCGGGCTGCGCGATCAACGTGTTCGGCGCGGCGTGGATGCTGACGATCGTCCGCGTGCCCGAGAAGTACTCGGCGCGGCGTATCCTCGCGCCGGCGCTCGTGATCGCGTTCGGCGCGTTCGGTGGCGTCTATTACTGGGGCGTCGCATCGCCGGTCGCCGCGATGATCACGTACGGCATCTACTTCTTTAGCCTCGGCTCGAACGCCGGGTTGATCACCGCCATGTACGCGCTCGTCGCGGTGCTTCACGCGGCACTCGGGTTCGCGATCGTCGGCGGCCTGATCGTCGATCGCGGCATCATCAACATGGGCCACGCGCGCGTGATCGATCAGATCGGTGTGATCGGCGTGATCGAGTTCCTGTACTTCATCACGTTCTACACGGCCCGGGTCAGCCAGCGGGTCACGCTCGAAGCGGTCCAGCACCTCGAGCAAGCCGTCCGCGGTGTCGCACAACGCGAGGCGCTGCTCGCCGAGGCGCGTGCCGAGCTCGATCGCGCGTTGAAGATCGGTGGGCCGGGACGGTTCACCGATCAGGTCGTCGGCTCGTACAAGCTCGGCGTGTTGATCGGCCGCGGCGGCATGGGCGAGGTCTACGAAGGCCACCACACGACGACGCGCCAGGAAGCCGCGGTCAAGCTGCTCCATCCCGGCACACTCGCGGATGCGACCCATGTCGCGCGGTTCATTCGCGAGGCCGAGACCGCGTCGAAGCTCGATACGCCGAACGTCGTGCGCGTGCTCGAGGTCGGCACGACGACCGGCGAGGTCCCGTTCCTCGCGATGGAGCGGCTGCGTGGCTACGACCTCGCGCACTTGTTGCGGCGCCAGCGCCGGCTCCAGCTCCAGGCGGCGGCGCAACTCGCCACGCAAGTCTCCGCCGGGCTCGAGGCCGCGCGCGCGGCGGGAATCGTTCATCGCGACCTCAAGCCGCACAACGTGTTCTTCGCGCAGCCCGCAGATCAGTGGAAGGTGCTCGACTTCGGCGTGTCGAAGGTCGGTGGCAGCGGCACGTTGACGAAGGGCCACGTTGTCGGCACACCGGCATACATGGCACCCGAGCAGGCCAAGGGCGAGAACGTCGATCACCGCGCCGACGTCTACTCGCTCGCTGCGATCTTGTACCGCTCGGTGACCGGCCACCCCGCGTTCGCGAGCAAGGATGTACCGACGACGCTGTACGACGTCGTCTATCGCGTGCCGACGCAGCCATCGATCCTGGCGCCGCTGCCGGGGGACATCGACCGCGTGCTCGCGCTCGGCCTCGCGAAGCAGCCCGATGACCGGTTCACGACAGCGCTCGAGCTCGCACGATGGTTCGAGCTGGCGATCGACGACAAGTTGTCGCCGGACCAACGCAGGCGTGGCGACGAGCTCGCGACGAAGCATCCGTGGGGCACCCGGCAGACCTAGCCATCGTGCGTCGTACTCGTACTCGCACTCGTACTCGATCCGGCGCCGCGTTCGTGGTCGTGGTCATCTGTGTGTCCGCGTCGCCCGCGATCGCCGACGATCTCGGCGATCGCGCGGACTTCCGACCCGATCGCGCCACGCTGCGCGTCGCCACCGAGCTCGGTGAGGACTCCCAGTCCCTCGCCCTCGACGCCTACTACGACCTCAACGCCCGGTTCCGGCTCGGCCTCACCACCTCGAGCGCCGCGCGCTACGAGCTCGGTGCGATTCGCGGTCTGTGCTTGCACAGCTGCGCGACTGACTTCGCCGGGCTCGCCGCCGAAACCGAGATCCGAGCCAGCGACCATGTCGTAGGCCGCGCCGCCATCGACTCCTCTCGCTTCGCACCGACCGCGGCTGCGCTCGAGCTCGGCTTCGCCGCGCACTATGAATTCGACCGCTGGGATCTCGTCGTCGCACCCGTGCTTCGCATCGGGATCGCACGCCGCGACCTCGCGAACGGCGATGTGCTCTCCGCGTTCGGCCGCATCGCCGCGTGCGTCTGGTCCCACGCCGGCGTGCTCGCAGAAACGCGCAGCTCCGTCGATATCGACGCGTTGCGCACGACACCAACGCTCGGCGCGGCCGGCGGCGTGTACGTCGACCTCGGTGCGATCACGGTCACCGCGGTGTTCGGCAGCTCGGATGTCGCGCACTCGCGATCGTTGTTCGGCGAGCTCGCGCTCGGCTGGTCGAGCTGAGATCCATCGACATCGCCCGCGCGGGATGGTACGTGTTGATAAAGACAGCGTTACATGAAGCGTGGACGCGTACTGATCTTGTGGAACCAGGTGAAAGCCGACGACGACGTCGTCGAGCTTTGGCGCCGCGACAATCGACGCACGCCTGACTGGGATCCGACCAAGATCGTCGAGCCGTGGGACACGGTTGCTGAAGAGATCGAGCTGATCTCCGAATGCGTGCGCGAAGGCGGCCTCGACTGCACGTCGGTCAACATCGCCGACAACTTCGACAACCTGCTCGAAGCGCTCGAGCGCGAGCGCCCCGACGCGGTGATGAACCTGATCGAATGGTTCCACGACGACCTCGAGCACGAGACCCACGTGCCGGCGCTGTTCGAGCTGCTCGGCATCGCGTACACCGGCAACCGGCCGCTCTCGTTGTCGCTGTGTCAGAAGAAGCCGACCGCGAAGGCGTTGATCGCCGCGCACGGCTTGCCGGTCCCGCGTGGCATCGTGGTCGAGTCCGGTGCCGCGCCGAAGCAGCTCGATCTTCGCTACCCGCTGATCGTGAAGCCCGCGTACGACGATGCCTCCGGTGGCATCGATGCCGGCTCGGTCGTGCGCACGCGCGCCGAGCTCGATGCCCGCGTCCAGATGGTGGTCGGCGATCACAAGATGCCGGCGCTGGTCGAGGAATTCATCGAGGGTCGCGAGATCCACTGCGCGATCCTCGGCAACCACCCGCCCGAGCCGCTGCCGCTCTACGAGATGGAGTTCAAGCAGGGCAGCACCGACAACGAGGGTCGCGCGCTGCCCGGCATCATCACGTATCGCGCGAAGTGGGATCCGTACAGCCGCGATCACTACGCGATGGAGAGCAAGTGCCCGGCCGAGGACCTCGAGCCCGAGGTCGCGAAGCACATCCAGAGCATCGCGGTGCGCGCCTACCAGGTGCTGAACTGCCGCGACTACGCGCGCGTCGACATGCGGCTCGATCCCAAGACCGGCGAGCCGTTCATCTTGGAGGTCAATCCGAACCCGGACCTCGCGGATGGCTGTGCGTTCGCGCAGTGCGTGCGTGCGAGTGGCCGGACCTACGGCGACGCGATTCGCGAGATCGTCGGCTACGCGCTCGACCGCGCGACGTCGAAGCCGAAGCGCGAGCCCGCACCGTCGGAGACGCTGCTGCACGAGTACCTCGCGCAACGCGGCCGTACCGCGCGCTAGCTACCCGTAGCTGGCACTCGGCGCGAGAACCTTCCCTACCGTCCACATGAATAAGTGGACGCACGATCACGTTCTCTCACCCACGTCGTCGTGTAGGAAAACTTGCGACGTTAATTCGCTTCACGGGATGATTTGACCCGTGAACCTCAAGGAGACGTGGATGACACGCGTGAAAATTCTGGTTGGAGCTTCGTTGTTGTGTTTTGCGAGCATCGCCTCGGCGCAGGACGCCCCCGATCCGGCGGCACCGCCACCGGACGGCACGACGCCGCCGGCCGCGACCGCCACCGCATCGGGCGGCGGTGCGATGTGGGGGGACGCGATCATCAACCGCCCGCTGACCATGCCCAAGAGCAAGGTCGGCATCTACGGCGATCTCGATGTCCTGCGCTTCTCCGTCACCGTCGGTACGGCGACGAGCTCGTCGACCGCGGAAGGCTTGCACCTCGGCTTCGGCTACGGTGTCGACGACAAGCTCACGATTGGCGCCGAGTATGCGTTCTCGCTTCACGACTTCGAGATCAAGGGCCCGCTGACGCTCTACGGATCGTACGCGCTCTATCAGCAGGGCAAGCTGACGATCGGCGGCTCCGCAGATCTGTTGATCGACTTCAACGGCCTCGGCGCGTTCGATCCGATGACGATGACCCAGTCGTCGAGCACGAACCTCACGCTCCAGGCCGGACTCGGCGTCCGCTACATGCTGACCGACAAGGTCGCGGTCTACACCGGTAACCCGATCGCGCCCGGCCCGCTCGGCCAGCACCTCTCGATCGGCCTCAACAACAGCGGCCCGATCACCCTGGATGTTCCGGTCGGCCTCGCGCTTCAGGCCACCCCCCAGGTCTACGCGTTCCTGCAGACCGATGTTGCTCGGTTCGGCTTCTCGAACTCCAGCAACGCGTTCATCTTCGCAGACTTCATCCCGCTCGACCTCGGCGTCTACTACGCCGCCTCGCACCAGCTCGACGTGGGCGCGTTCCTGAACCTTCCCGACCTCAAGAACGCAAAATTCGACGTTCTCGAGTTCGGCATCGCTGCTCGCTACTACATGTAAGCGCCTTGACAGCTATGGGGGGTGTGCGTCATCTATATGCCGCCCATTCCGAAGTAGCTCAGTGGTAGAGCAGGCGGCTGTTAACCGCCGGGTCGGGGGTTCGATCCCCTCCTTCGGAGCCAGAGTTCTCGTTAGTTAGACGACTTTTACGTTCCTCTGCCAATCCTCTGCCACGCCGATCCGAATCGAGCAGGCGAACGGCATCGCGAGCGACCTCGGGCGCGAGGTGGGCGTAGCGCATCGTCATCAGGATCGATGCGTGACCCAGGAGATCCTGGATCACCTTCATCGATGCACCCTGCATCGCGAGGTGACTCGCGAACGTGTGCCTCTTATCCCGCGCGCGGGATAACCGCCACAGTTTCGGCTCCTCAGTAACCCCCATGGTTACACGTAACCAGATCATACGAACGCGACGCGGGTTACTGCGCGATTCCGAGCCGTTGATACTCTCGACGCGAAGCAAGGATGATCGCCTGGCCCTTCGCGGGCTGTCGGGTTAAACGGCGCACCAAGACTTCGGCACTTTGGTTCGCGACTTGATCGCAGGCCACGCGGCTTGATGATCGAGAGCCGTCGCTCAAGGCTCCGCTGTGATCATCAGCGGCCCCGCGGTATGCGCACCGTCGCCGCTTGCAGTCGGCCGCACATCGCGTCGGACTTCGCGTGACTTCCACATCGTGAAGATCACCGGATAGATCAGCAGCTCGAGCATGAACGACGTGACGATGCCACCGACCATCGGGGTCGCGATGCGCTTCATCACATCCGCACCGGCGCCACTACTCCACATGATCGGGAGCAGTCCCATAAGGATTGCCATGACGGTCATCATCTTGGGCCGAATGCGTTTGACCGCGCCGTCCTCAACGGCTTCTTGAAGGTCGTGGACATTCCGCATCCGGCCCTCGCTCTTGAAGCGATCGTAGGACTGATCGAGGTAGAGCAACATCACGACGCCGGTCTCGGCATCGACACCGGCGAGCGCAATGATGCCGACCCAAACAGCGACGCTCAGGTTGTAACCGAGGATCCAGATCAGCCAGAATGCGCCGACCAGTGAAAACGGCACCGCGAGCAAAACGATGCCGACCTTCACCGCGCGCCGCGTATTCAGATACAGCAGTACGACCACGAGGGCGAGCGTGACCGGGATGACGATCTTGAGCCGCTCCGTGGCGCGCTGCATATACTCGTACTGACCGCTCCACTCGAGCGTGTATCCGGGTGGCAGCGTCACGGCCGTCGCGACCGCGCGCTTCGCGTCTTCCACGTAGCCACCGAGATCGCGGTCGCCGATGTCGACGTAGACATAGCCGAGGAGCTGTCCCTGCTCGGTGCGCAGCACGGTGGGGCCGGTCGTCGCCGCGATGTCGGCCACTTCCTGGAGTGGAACCTGCGCGCCGCTCGGGGTCGCGATCAGCGTCCGCCGGATCGTCTCGACGTCTGTCCGGTAGGCGCGTTGGTAGCGCACGTTCACCGGGTAGCGCTCGCGGCCCTCGACCGTGGTCGTGATGTCTGCGCCGCCGATCGCCGACTCGATCGTCATCTCGACGTCCGCGACGTTCAGGTTGTAGCGCGCGATCTGATCACGCCTGATCGTGAAATCGAGGTAGTAGCCACCCGTCACGCGGTCGGCGAACACGTTGCGCGTTCCGCGCACCGGACGAAGCGCCTCCTCGATCTGTGGGCCGATCTTGTTGATGACAGCGAGATCGGGTCCGAAGATCTTGATGCCAACCGGAGTGCGGATGCCCGTCGAGAGCATGTCGACGCGCGCCTTGATCGGCATCGTCCACGCGTTGGCGACTCCGGGTAGCTTCACCACGCGATCGAGCTCGGCGACGATCTTCTCGTGCGTCATGCCCGCACGCCACTCCGATTCCGGCTTGAGGTTGATCACGACCTCGAACATCTCGGGCGGCGCGGGATCCGTGGCGCTGAGCGCGCGGCCTGCCTTTCCTGAAACCGACGCCACCTCCGGGACCTGCATGATCAGCTTGTCCTGGAGCTGCAACGTCTGTCGTGCCGTCTCGATCGATGCCCCCGGCAGCGTGATCGGCATGTACAGGACCGTGCCCTCGTAAAGCGGGGGCATGAACTCCGAACCGAGCCGCAAGTAGATCGGGACCGTCGCGCCGAGCACCACGACCGCCGTCACGAGCGTCGCAATGCGGTGCCGGAGTACGAGGCGAACGAACGGGTGATACGCCCAGATCAAGAACCGGTTGATCGGGTTCTTCTCTTCCTTCGGGATCCGTCCGCGGATGAACGCGACCATCAAGAACGGCACGATCGCCACCGAGGTGAGCGCCGCGAACCCCATCGCGAACGTCTTGGTGAAGGCGAGCGGGCGAAACAGCCGGCCCTCCTGGCCTTCCAGCGAGAAGATCGGCAGGAACGACACCGTGATGATCAATAGCGAGAAGAACAGCGGGCGGCCGACCTGCTGAGCTGCCTCGATCAGGATCTCGCGACGCGGCTTGCCGGTCGTGTCTCGCTCGATGCACTTGTGCGCGTTCTCGATCATGATGATCGCCGCATCGACCATTGCGCCGATCGCGATCGCGATGCCGCCGAGACTCATGATGTTCGCGCCGACACCGACCACGTGCATCGCGACGAACGCGAGCAACAGGGAGAGCGGCAGCGTCACGATCGCGACCAGGGCGCTGCGCAGGTGCCAGAGAAACACGATGCAGACCAGCGAAACGATCACGAGCTCCTCGATCAGCTTCTCCTTGAGCGTGGAGATCGCGCGCTCGATCAGGCTCGAGCGGTCGTATGTCGTGACGAGCTCGACGCCTTTGGGCAACGCGGCACGAACCTTGTCGCCGATGACCTTCTTGACGTTCTGGATCACGCCGTACGTATCGACGCCCTGGCGAATGATGACGATGCCGGCTGCGACGTCGCCCTCGCCGTCGAGATCGGCGACGCCACGGCGAATCTCGGGGCCGAGATGTACGCGCGCGACGTCGCGCACCACGATCGGCGTGCCATCGGGTCGCGCGCCGAGCGCGATCTGCTCGATATCGGAGATGGCCTTGATGTAGCCGCGGCCTCGAACCATGTATTCGCGGCCGCTCCACTCGACGACGCGTCCGCCGACGTCGTTGTTGCTCTTCCGCACAGCGCTGACGACGGTGGCGAGTGGGATGTTGAACGCCGCGAGCGCGTTGGGATCAAGCTCGATCTGGTACTGCTTGACGAAGCCGCCATAGGCCGCGACCTCGGCGACCCCGGGCACGCTGCGCAACCAGTACTGCACGTACCAATCGTTGAGCGTGCGCAACTCGGCGAGGTCGTGTTTACCGGTCTTGTCGACGAGCGCGTACTCGTAGCCCCAGCCGACACCCGTTGCGTCCGGGCCGAGCTTTGGCCGAACGCCTTCCGGCAACTCACCCTCGAGCGAACTGAGATATTCGAGCACCCGAGACCGTGCCCAATACAAGTCGGTGCCGTCGTCGAAGATGATGTAGACGAACGAGACGCCGAAGTAGGAGAAGCCGCGGACCACCTTCACGTTTGGCGCCGAGATCAGCGCGGTCACGATCGGATACGTGACCTGGTCTTCGACGAGCGTCGGGCTGCGAC